>CAYFND010000083.1:0-2781 GCA_964344405.1 uncultured Treponema sp.
CCTACCATCGTGAATTGTTCCATCAGGAAGCTTTCCACCAATTCCAGTGATAAATACAGCACCATATTGTTTTGCAACTTTATTCTCTCTTTCTTTTGGAGTTAGATCCGGATATTCTTTTTGCAAGTCATCTGCATACAAAATTTTAATTTCATTTGGAAGGCTTGGTGCAAGGGCTGGATATCTGTCATACAAGAAAAACTCAGTTCTTTTAATAGCTCTATAAATTCTTTTTACAATTTCATGAAGATAGAAAACAGTTCTGTCTTTTTCATCAATTGCCATCTCCCAATCCCACTGGTCGACGTAGACTGAGTGAACAGGGTCAAGTTCTTCATCCGGACGAATTGCATTCATATCTGTGTAAATACCAAAACTAGGTTTTAATCCTAATTCAGTAACCTTTAATCTCTTCCATTTTGCCAAAGATTGAACAATTTCCATTTTCTGCTCGTTCAAATCTTTTACAGGGAATGAAACAGGGCGTTCAACACCGTTTAAATCATCATTAACACCGGTTCCAGATGCAACAAAAAGAGGAGCTGTAACCCTTGTTAAGTTCAACTCTGTTGATAATTGAAGTTGGAAGAAATCTTTTACAGCAACAATCGCATGTTCTGTTTCTCTAGTGCCCAATACACTTGAATATTTTGATGGTAGCTTTATCATTTTTTTTACCTTTTTATTTTCCTGAATAATTAATTAATGTTGTAACTTTTGTTGGTGAAAGAACTTTATCAAAATCCAATTCTGGAAGTCCGATTATTCCAAAGAATTCTTCAACAACAGCTCCACCTTGTTCAATAAGGTTTTTACTTGCCGCTAAAGTTCCACCAGTGGCAATCAAATCATCTATTACTAAGAATTTCTGCCCTTTTACAACATCAGATTTGTGAACTTCAATTTCTGCAGTTCCATATTCAAGCGAATAACTACATCTGTATGTATCTCCAGGTAATTTTCCTTTTTTTCTAATCAATACTAAAGGCAAGCCTAATTTTTCTGCCAAAGGAGCTGCAAAAATAAAGCCTCTTGATTCAACACCAGCAATAGCGTCAATTTTTGAATCTTTGTATAATTCAACCATTTTATCTATACAGTATTTGAATGCGTCTTTATTTACCAAGACTCCGGTAATGTCATAAAAAAGTATTCCTTGTTTTGGAAAATCTGGGACCCGGCGAATAGCCTTATCTAAACAATCTAAGTTCATCATAACCGTTCTAGTTTAATACTACTAAAAGGTATGTTCAAGTAGATTTATTTTTATCAATTAGATTTTCTTGCAAGGAAATAAATTGACAGCAATATAATTAAAACAAGATTCAAGATAATTCCAAATATCAAACCGAAATACGTCGGCCCCGTAACACTCAGAATAAACGAATTGAATAGTTTTAAAACAAAATCAACAATAATACTCAGCACAAAACCAATCAAAATCATGAATGGGAATGAGAAAATCCATGAGAATTTAAAATATTGAGTTATTCCAATTTTATTATTCCAACCAAAAGACGCCAAACTAATAAACACAACAAGAATCCAAAAAGGATATAAAAGCCGGTTGAACAAAGCCTGAAAGAATATTTCGTTTGAGAATCCATATTTTGAAATTTTTGGAGCCAGCTTCCACAATGAAGGAATGGAAATAACGTCTGGATTATTAATTGAAGCTTCCAACATCAAAAAATCATCATAAGAAATCGGCAGCATTATATAATCTTGAGGATGTGAATATCTTGAAGGAATTTCTTCATTTAAATAAGTATAAACAGGACCGGTAATATCTTCATTTGAATCACGACTGATGGATTTTAACATTATGTAAGGAACGTATTCTGTATCTTCTTCAATTCCCAATAAATCTTTTGTCTCCTTTGTGAACATTTGAACAGAGACTGGCAGAACTTTGGCATAGGCAACTTCCATCTTTCTGAAATTCACCTTATCCACATCATAAGAAACAACATTCAAACCACGTAAATACTGAATTGCTCCGCCTGTTGATTTTACAGAAGTCATTCCTTTAAAATAAACTACATCCATCGAGCCGTCTTTGTATTCATAAGAAAAATGAACATTATTGGCGCTTTCAAAACTTTGCATTTCAAACGTTTCATCAATAAAGAAGTATTTTTCAGTTAGTCGTTGTTCTGCAACATTTAGATAGAAAACAACTTCAGAATCACTCTTCATTTCTTCTGAAGAATTATACAAATTCCAGAAAATGTAATATGCTTCCAAATCATTATTTTTAACTAAAGCTTCATAACCTTTGTATTTTTGAGCAAATAAAACTTGTTGTTCAGATTTTGCATCATTATACAAAGCCGTTATATTGTTCCATGCAGATGTTGAAAGATTTCTTAATTCAACAAGGTTCGGGTCTTTTTGAGTTGAAAGTGAAATTCCTAATTCCGCATAATAATGTGCGTTAAACCACTGACCTTTATTAAAAGCATCTTGAGCTTTTTGGTAGCATTCATATACATCAGAAATTGATTTCTCATCTATATTAATATGTTCTACAGATTGAGCGTTTAGTTTAACTTCTGATTCATTCAGTCTAAAGCGTATATCACTTGCAGAAGCCCTGTTTATTTCTATATTTGCTGTATCTTGAATACTTTTTGCTTCTTCATTATCTTTATCAAGTTTTAAAACTGCATTTGAATATTTTAACGCCCTTTTATAGGAACCTTCTTCTAAAAGTTGATTACCCATATTAAGATATTCATTAATTATTTTGGGTTGATTGACAATGTTGTATTTTACACC
>CAYFND010000083.1:2791-3338 GCA_964344405.1 uncultured Treponema sp.
TTCTGAATGTCATAATATATATAATCTTTAAAATTATTAAATAAATCATTATCAAACAAATTGCTTAAAGTACCGTTTGGTAAACAAGTTATTACAATACTCGGATGTTTTGAACTATTAATAAAATTAAAAACACCCTTTAGCTTATCCAAAATCAATGCAGAAATAATAACTATTTTAAATCTGTTCCACATTGCTTCAGAGAATCTTTCTGTACTGCCCTCTGCGTTATGTCCAAAAGAAACAGAACAACTGATTACATAACCTGTAAAAACAACAGCTGGTAAATAACTTAAGAAATATTCAATTCCACACAAGAATTTGTATATAAAGTTTTTTGATTCTGTAATTTCCACGTTGATAGGAATAATAAATCCCAGAATAACGCAAACCACAAATCCAAAACCTAAGAAAATAGATAAAATTCCAATTATTTTTTTCATTCTAACCTCTTGATCCTTACACTTTCAAAATATTAGCTTTACCTAAAATCATGCTTTCTTTCTATTCTGAATATATTTGATTATTCCAATTGTTATAAAAATGA
>CAYFND010000083.1:3348-8926 GCA_964344405.1 uncultured Treponema sp.
CTGGAAAAAACATTTATCAAGCATAAAAATGGATCATCCATGAATCTTCCCAAAAACTGAAAGAATTCTTTGCTCTGAATATATCTAATTTTATAAACAGAAAAAACTGGAAGAAAATAGACTTTATTGAATGTTAGAATTATACAGGTTAGAGATAAAATTACAGTTGTGTTTATAAGGCGCCAATCAAAGAAATTAGAAACCCCGTACAAAGAACAAATCACCAAAGCCAATGACAAGTATCCCAACCAAAAAGTAAAACCTTTATTAAAAGCTTTTTCACCTCTATCCAAGAATGAATCAAAACTCAAATAATTTTGATTTACCAACTTTGTTGGAAAACTGTTCTTGATAAGAATATCATTATAAGGTTCTGCATCTTTATATAAACTTAAATCTGGAGAATTTAGAATTTTCTCTACCAAAACACTTTCTTTTTCTTCAGGACGGATTACAACCGATACTGCATATTCATTTTTTTCTGATAAATCGTCTGTTAAGTAGTAAATTTCACCATTACTATTTCTAAAATATCCGTGTGTAACAACCTTTTCTACAGTTGTTTGTGGATATCTTTTAAAATAAGCATCTCTTAATTTGAATATTGAAGGTAGAAGTAAATTCCAAGCTACAACAGACAATAAGATGAATGAAATCAATTGAGGAAGTCCACCGATATGTCTGATTCTGTAATAAATTGTTACAGGTTCCATAATAATTACAAGGACAGTTGTTACATAAAAGAAAGAAGTAATGATTTTATGAATATTGCTTGTCGATGATTCAATTCCGATTACGAATTCTAATAAATTTAAATAGAAAAAATATAATGCAGTTCCTACTGTCAACAACACTAGGAAGAAAATTAAATACATTAATACAAGTTTTAAAGCTTTATTCATAAAAAGTCCTTTTTACATTTTAAAAAAAGAAATATAATCTCAATATCGGATGATTATAACATATAATAAAGTCCATTAATTACTTGTTTTTTCGTAAGTTTAGGAGAATTCAAGTTTGACAGACATATACATTATGATGTATTATTTTTTAGTTATTACATATGGATTTTGGGAGTGATAAATGGATAACAATAATGCTTTGATACCTGGTTTTGATAATGAAAAGGATGATAGCTTGTCTATAGTAATTAGAAAGGCTGAAGGTGTACAAAATGGAATTTTCGTTTATCTAAGCGGTTACATTGATACTTATAATTCAAGTTTTTTCCAGAAACAGGTTTCAAAAATAATTGAGGCAGGATTTATTAATCTCATTTTCAATTGTTCAGCTCTAAACTATGTATCTTCAACTGGTATTGGTTCTTTTACAGTTTTCTTAAAAATGGTAAAACCAAAAGGTGGAGATGTTCTTATTCTTGAAATTCAGCCTAAAGTTTATGAAGTTTTTCAACTTTTAGGATTTTCACAATTTTTCAATATCAAAAATACTGCAGAAGAGGCAATTGCTTTCTTTACACAAGGTTCTGCAAAAGAAGAATCAGTATTTCCTTTAATTATTTCTTGCCCAGTTTGTAAAAAGAAGCTTAAGGCTACAAAATCAGGACGTTTCAGATGTTCTGGTTGCAAATCAATTATTGCAATAAACGAGAGCGGTGAAGTTTCACTCGGATAAATAATAAAAATGATATTCAAAAAGCCCTTTTCTAATAGAAAAAGGGCTTTTTTTTTGAACTTTTTTACCCTTGATTTTAATTGTGGATAACTTGTGGAAAAGTTGTTGACATGGGGGACAAAAACACTACTTAAATTTTGAGATTCCCCCAATTTTTTAAGTAACAAATATATCACAACACTTTTAATTCTTTATATTACTTACATTTACAAATTAAGTAAAATTATTCTAACTCAAAAAGTTATCCACAATTATATAAAATTACATATTCAAAAACGTGGATTTATTGTGGATAACTTGTGTAAAAGATGTGTAAATTAGTTTTCTTATAAAACAATCTGCACTTTTCCATATAAATGTAAAAAGGCAAAAAAAAATCTGCCTTGAAAAAATCAAGACAGATTCTATTTTTTTTACTAAAACTAAAGTCTAGAGATTATCAAAGAATCCCTGTGCTTTTAAAAGTTCGGCATTTAAGATTCCACCTAAAGCGGCTCCTCTTTTTGTATTATGGCTTAAAGCTACAAACTTGATGTCAAAAACATTACATGGGCGAAGACGTCCTATTACACAAGCCATTCCTTTTTCAGTTTCTCTATCCCTTCGTGGTTGAGGCCTGTTTTCTTCATGTCTTACAACAATAGGATTTTCTGGAGCTGAAGGAAGCTTTAATTCTTGTGGAAGAGATTTAAATGAAGTCCAAACTTTTTCAATCTGCTCCAAAGTTGGTTTTTTATCTTCAGGCAAGTCAAATTCCAAAGAAACACAAGCTGTATGACCGTCTACAACTGCAACTCTAGTACAAGTTGAAGAAACAACAGGTTGGGATGCGTTTACAATTTTTCCGTCTTCAACTTTTCCAAGAATCTTCAAACATTCTTTTTCTGTCTTCTCTTCTTCACCGCCAATAAAAGGAACGATGTTGTCAATCATATCAAAAGATGAAACACCTGGATAACCGGCGCCACTTGTAGCTTGAAGTGTTGTTACAATCATTCTTTTTATTGGATAGCCGGCTTGTTGCAAGGCATAAATCGGCATCATGTATGTTTGTAAAGAACAGTTTGGTTTTACAGCGATAAAGCCTTTATCCCAACCGTGATGCTTTTTCTGATCTTTGATTACATCCAAATGATTAAAATTGATTTCTGGAACAAGCATTGGAACGTCTTCTGTCCATCTGTTTGCACTTGCATTTGAAACTACAGGAATTCCTTCTGCAGCATATGATTCTTCCAATTTTTTAATTTCATCTTTTGACATTTCCAAAGCAGAAAAAACAAATTTACATTTGCCTAATGCTTTTTTTTCATCATTTGCATCTTCAACAATCAAGTTTTTTACACCGGAAGGAATTTCTGCTCCGATCAACCATCTTGAAGAAACTGCATCTTCGTATCTTTTTCCAGCAGAACGAGGAGAAGCTGCAACATAAGTTACTTCAAACCAAGGATGATTTTCCAAGAGTTTGATATATCGCTGACCGACCATTCCTGTTGCGCCTAAAACACCTACATTTATCTTATTCATTTTTGTACCTCTTTTAAATTGAACGATTGAACAAGTTTCAACTTGTGATAGAGTTCAATTCGTCCACGCGAGTGGACAGTATATATCAGAGTCTGCCAAGCAGACTCCAAATTAAATAAAGCATATTATAGATATGGTTTATTTATACACTCGATTATTTTTATAGATTGCACTCTTTTAAGGCTGCTTCTATAACTTTTTTTGCTTCTGGGTTAACTTCAACCAAAGGAAGTCTAACTGCACCTGCAGGAAGTTTTTTGCAATTCATAGCGTATTTTATTGAAGTTGGATTACCATCAACAGTTTCTGCCTTAAACATAGGAAGCAATCTGTAGTGAATCTTTCTTGCTTCTTCAAAATTTCCGTCCAAAGCTTTTGTAACCATTTCTGTAACAATTGCCGGAGCTAGATTTGACAAAACAGAAATCAATCCGTCTCCGCCAGCTGCAATCAAAGGCAAAGTCAAGCTGTCATCACCAGATAAAACTGCAAAATCAGGTTTCTTACTCTTAATCTGAGCAATTACGTCCATCTGCTGAGTAATGCTTCCACTGGCTTCTTTTACACCTACAATATTTGGAAGTTCGGCAATTCTTACTAAAACATCAGTTGGAATGTTAATTCCTGTTCTACCTTGAATGTTATAAACAACAATTGGAACACCAACTTTTGAAACAGCTTCAAAATGTCTAAAGATTCCTTCTTTTGAAGGTTTGTTATAATAAGGTGTAACAACCAAAGCGGCATCTGCACCGACTCTTTTTGCTCTTTCACAATATTTAACAGCATCTTTTGTGTTGTTGCTTCCTGCACCAAGGATGATTGGAATCTTTTTTCCTTCTGCTTTTTCAAAACTTCTAACTTCTTCCATTACTATAGAAATAATTTTATCTTCTTCAGCACCCGGTGTTTCATCCAAAGTTGGAGTTTCTGCGGTGGTTCCAAGAGGAACAAGTCCATTTATGCCCTGTTTTAATTGAAATTTCACATTTTGTCTAAATCCTTCATAATCAACAGAACCATCTGCGTTCATCGGTGTGATTAAGGCTGTCATAGCACCACGAAAAATATTCATAGAAAACTCCTAAAAAATTGGATAATAACTAAAATCCATTACATACAAAAAATCTGTGAAATTTAGTTGTAATAATTAATTTTGTCAAATAGATTACCGTTTTATATCAAATTATTCAACATAAAAGTATTTTCCATACTTATCCAAAATGAGCTTTCAACAAGAAGATTGGCCGATGCTATATTTTACAAATCAAATAGTTTATGTATAATCAATCAAATTAATTTTTGGAGTTAAAATGGCTGGTAATACTTTTGGTACACTTTTTACAGTTACAACATTTGGAGAAAGCCACGGAGAAGCATTAGGCTGCATTATTGACGGTTGCCCTTCTGGAATAAAAATCACAAGAGAAGATATTCAATGCGAATTGGATAAACGAAAACCGGGAAACATCATCAACGGCAAAGTGAATCCATCTGTAACATCCAGAAAAGAAGACGATAAAGTTGAAATTTTATCTGGAATCATAAACGACACAACTGAAGGAACACCTATTGCGCTTTTAATCCGTAATACAAGCCAGCATTCTTCGGATTATTCCAATCTTCAAAACACATACCGTCCGGGTCACGCTGATTTTACATATGACCAAAAATATGGATTTAGAGATTTTAGAGGCGGCGGACGTTCAAGCGGAAGGGAGACTGCAGCCAGAGTTGCAGCCGGAGCCGTTGCAAAAAAAATCCTCCTTCAAAAAAATATTAAGATTACAGCGTTCACACTCAGGGCGGCTGGAATTGAATGTAAGAAAATTGATTTTTCACAAATAGAACAAAACTTGCTCAGAGCGCCGGATAACGAAGCGGCTGAATTAATGCAAGAAAAAATCGAGAAAATCAGAAAGGACGGAGACAGCACTGGAGGAATAATTGAATGCGTCATTGAAAATGTTCCGTCAGGTCTTGGTGAACCCGTTTTTGAAAAATTGGACGCTCAACTTGCAAAAGCTATGCTTTCTATCGGCGCAATAAAAGGAATTGAGTTTGGGGATGGATTTGACTGTGTTGATTCCCTTGGAAGCCAAAACAACGACGGAATGAATCTTGTTGATAACAAACCGAACTTTCTTTCTAATCATGCCGGGGGAATCCTTGGCGGAATTTCTAACGGCAACAAAATAATCTTTAAAATTGCAGTAAAACCTGTTCCAAGTATTTTTAAAACACAAAAAACTATTAAATCAACTGATGACGGCAGCTTTGAAGAAACAGAGCTGTTAATTCAAGGACGACACGACATCTGTTTATGTCCCCGCATTGTTCCAGTTGTTGAAGCAATGAGCGCCCTTGTTATTTTAGATTCTTTACTAATGCAGGAAAAAAATGCTTAAGAAAT
>CAYFND010000084.1:0-8871 GCA_964344405.1 uncultured Treponema sp.
ATTCATATGGTGTTTGTAAATTCAGTCTTTTAACAGACTTTTTCAGTGGCCTCGAATATTCAAGGGTATTTTTATATTTAAAATGTGTATTTATTTAGAATTTGAATGAATTGATTTGAACTTCCATGTTCTTAACAGAAATCTTATTCTTTTCTACGTTGTCTGAAATTTTATCAAGTGATTCTTGCAAAGTTGCGCTTGCAACAGCACCTTCACTAATAACAGTTTCAACTTCTTTTGAAGATTTAACAACTTCTTCCATTGCTCTATCTACAGTTTCTGCGTTCACAGTTTGTCGATTTACAAAATCATTAGCCATAGTTAAACCGTCAGTAATAGTTGTAATTGCTGTTAGTGTTTCATTAGCGCCAATCTTCTGTTCTTCCATTGCATTTGAAATTGTTCTAATCAATTGTTGATTCTCTGTAACGTTTTCAGAAATCTGTTCAAAGGCTGTACCTGCAGCAGAAATAGTCTTTACGCCGTCTTCAATTTTTGCCGCCATACTCTTGATGTGGTTTTGAATATCCTTAGCGCTTTTTGCAGAAGAAGTAGCAAGTGAACGAACTTCATCGGCAACAACGGCAAATCCAGCTCCGTATGAACCGGCATGAGCAGCTTCAATTGCGGCATTCATTGAAAGAAGGTTTGTTTGAGAAGCAATAGCCTGAATAATTTTTACAATGGCTTGAACTTCTTTAGAAGCTTGTTGTATGTCAGTTATAGCTTTTACCGATTGTTGAATCATATCATTACCGCGGATACTTGTATCAGAAAGAGTGTTAGACAAATCGTCAGCTTTTTTTGTTAATTGTGCAACTGAATTAATGTTTCCGGCCATTTCTGTAATAGAAGCTGAATTTTGTTGCATTGCTGCACTTTGAGCCATCATATGGGCTTGAAGAGTGTTGGCTGAATCACGCAAATTAGTAATATTTTCACTAACTTGTTGAATCAATTCATTTTGATGGTCGGATTCTTCATTAATCTTTTCAAATGAAGATGCCATCTGGCATATAGCTGCAGAAGATGAACTTGTAACGTCTGAAAGAACTTCAGCTGATTTTGAAACAGATGTTGATTCAGTTTTAAAAGCATTTACGGTCTTAGAAACAGTATCAATCATCTCGTTGATTGTGCTGGTCAGATATCCCAAGTCATCAATTATTGAAATATCAATTCTTTCTGATAAATCACCTTTTTCTGCAAGTTCATGAAGTTTTGCAGAATTCAATTGAAGCCTTTCTCTGATTCCCTTTAAGATTATATAAATTGGAATTATGCAATAAATTGTTGTAAGCAACATAATCAAAACCGAATAACCCAAATAATAAGTTAGTGGATTTGAGATATGCATTACATCTGGGTGTGTTATCAATTGGTAAGGAACTATACCAACATTTATTCCAAGGTAAAAAACAGATGTAAAGATGATAAAAGCCAAAGTTTTACTGATTTTGCTTGAACGCTGGCTTGGATCTATGTTTTTAATCTTAAATGTTCTTCTGATTCTAGAAATCAATACATCAAGGCAGAAAACTGTGTATAGACAAGCTGCACATCCTGCCAAAGAAGATTGAAGTACAACAATTACAATTCTTGAAGGAACGGCAGGAATGTCACCTTTTGCTATTGAAAAGAACATTGTGATTAAGTTTCCAAACAAATAACCAACGATTGTGGAAATAATAGTTACAGTGTTCAGTTTTTTGTTAATTTGAAGAATTGATTTTTCTTCGTCTTTTGTAGGAACATAATTTTCTTCTTTTATTCGTTTACACAAAATATCAATAGGATGTGCCAATTGGTAGATTATTATGATTACGATGATACAAAGACAAGTTGTAACAATTAGAGTTATTGAAAGTCCTTCTAGGTAAGTTGAACCTCTGCCTTGTAAAAAGCATACTTGCATCCAACTTAAAAAAACAACACCAGGATAAGTGCTACCAATAAACAATAATAAATAATAGATAAAAATATTCATAAGACTCTCCACTTTTTATGCTGACAAATTATATCATAATTAAAAAAAAAATCATCTACTTAATTAAATCTTTTAACCCATTTAATAAAGAATTTGTATTTTGTTGAACATTGTCTGGCAAAGAAGTGTTTCCTTTTAATAATGCAGACTGCAATTCAGCTTGTTTTTTCTGTATTTGACTTTCAATATCAGCTAAGGAATTTGATGATTCTGTAATTGATTTATAAATATCAGTAAATGAATCAATTTGTTGTGAAGAAGAAGAAGTCATCTCTGAAAGTTTCTTTGTAAATTCTTCTTCAACTGATTTCTTAATTGATGAAAGTTCCGCGTTCAATTTGGAAGATAGAGAATTTCTAATCTGAGTGTCGGCATCGGTGGAAAGGTTCATCTTTATTCCTTCATCTTCAGAAAAAGCCATATTCATTGCTAAAGAACAAGTTTTTATTTGCGAAAGAACGCTATTGTAGATATTAAAGGCGTATTCCGGTTCAAAAGAAAGAGAAGACATTTGTACTTCCTTGAAGCTGCCTTTTCCGTTTGCGCTTACAGTTTTGTCATCAGAGAGTGAAAGTTTTGCAGAAAGGTCTGAAACTGTGGAGATTGACGGAATTCCCTGTTCTGTCGCTGTATATTTGAAAGGAATGTTGCTTCCTGTGTAATCAACTGAAAGAAGAGGATTTGTTGATGTTCTCCTTGTATCTAGCTCGGCGCTGCCTTTGTGAACAATCTTGTTGTCAGTTAATTCAACTTGAACTAATGCGCTTTGATTGATTTTCGTCATATCTGAACTGATGTTTGTTGCAGTTAGTTTTGCGTTGTATCCAGATGCGGAAATCTTCTTTATCCATAATGAAGGGTAGATGTCATTTGTAAAATTAATATTTGTTCCCTGCAAGCGTTTGTATGTTTTCTTTTCTGTAGTTTCAGTCTTTGTTTTTTCTGTTGAATCGCTTTTCTTCATGTTTGAAAGATAGTCAATTCCTTTTTTGATGTACGGATAATATTTTCCAAGTAAAGAATAGCCCAATGATTCAATTGTAGATGAAATCAAATTATTTGAAGATGAGAGTGAAAAGTTCTTGATGCTTGAAAGTTTTTCGCCTAGTTGGTTTTTATCAGCGGTAATTGAAGTTTGAAGCTCTTTTGAAAGATTTGTAACTGTTGAAAAATCAGTTTTTACATCGGTGACAAGCGGTGTTACTTCTGATTTCACCTTGTTCAAATCTTCTGTCAGCGTTTTTATATTTTGTAGAAGCTCGGTAATTTTTGTAGGATTATTTTGAATTGAAGCATAATCATAGCCCAGCATTGAATCTGTTGATTTTTTTAGAGAATTGATGTTTTCAGTTATTTTAGAAGGTGTGTCCTTCCATTTGTCATTAAGTGAAGCAACTTCTTCTTGAATTTTCTTTGTTGTTGCCAAAGTTTCAAGGGAGTTATAGTTTTCTTCAAGAATTGCCTGCGGATTGAAAGAGCTGAAAGAGTCCAAAAAAGCTGATTGGACTTTCTTCACCGAAGAATTCTCTGAAATATAAGTGTAGACAGCGTTGTCTTCGTCTGTTTGTTGTTCAAGCTGCTTCAAGAGCTTTTTGTTCTTCTTTTTTAAGATGTTTAAAAGTTGTTTTTCTGATAGCGAACCATCAGTTGTGCGTGTTGAATGAAAGGCGAATTCTTCTATTGATAAATCTTCTGCAATGATTTTTTTCCTCATCAGCTGGGCTAAATTAAAATCAATTGTTAAGCCGTCAAAAGAAAATAAATTCTCCATAGGATTTGCCTTGTTTGCAATGGAAAATCCCTTCACCGAAAGTGACGAATCCAACAGCTTTAAATTAACAGATTGAATCTCACATTTTGATTCAAAAGTGTATTCCAAATATGATTTGGCAACTTTTTTTATGAAGAAGTTCTTTGTCGTTATGAAAAGAAAGCTGATAACGACAATTACAGATACAACTGCAATTAACGGCAGGAATTTAATCCTTCCTTTTTGCTTCTTTATTTGTTTTGCAATCAACTTCAAACGCTTTAATTCATTTTTATTAAACGTTCTTTCTGAATCGACTAAATAAAAATCCTTGTCCTTAATCTTTGTCTTTTTGAATAAGGATTTTACAAATTTCAAGTCATCTTGAATGTAAACTTTTTTTAGGATTTTTTTATTTAAAGATTTTTCTGTATATTTTTTTTGAAATATTGAAGGTATTTTTGCCATTTTCAGTTTCCTTGTTTTAGTTTGTAAAATCACTAATTTTTTTTACAGTTGGTAGATTTTGAATAAAAATTGCAAGCTTTGTTTTTCTGATGAGCGGAATGATTGATTTTCTGAACAAAGAAACAAATATGCGGCTTAAAACAAAAACCGGGATGTACAAAACTATAGACGATGCTAAAGAACCTGCAACAATTGTGTTATTAAAATTTGTGAATGAAACAAACGGAATATCCATTAAAGTTGAATAAATTGACTGCATGGACGGAATTGTCAAAAGGAAGGTTCCTATCCTGTCAAAATAAGGGTCTATGAATGGTGTTAAAAGTGAAAAAAGAAACGTGAATATAACAAAAGTTCCCTTATTAATCCGCATAAAAATAAAGAAAACCATAAGCAAATACCATAAAAGGTTGTTTTTTGGAAGAAAACCCAGAATCAAGGCGATTGAAACTGCATGGGCGATTTCTGACGGGTTTGAATTACTGTTCAATGCTTTGAATAGTTTTACAATGAATTTTAGCATTTATAGACCTCATTTTCATCAAGAAGTATAGCTTGTATTCTATTCTACCCAAATGATAAATTCAATTAAAACAAGGCTATCCAGACTGTTTTATTATGACAAAACAAACCTTATGAGTTATAATTCTTAGTTATGAAATCGCAAAGAGTGTTGAAAAACATAGTTTTATTTTCAGTGTTATTTTTTATGGCAACTTCTGCTTTTGCAGAAATTATGGAACCAATCAATACAAAATGGAGATGGAGAACGGGTGACGTAAGCACTTGGGCTACAGAGAATAGTTCATCTTCATCATTGTGGCTTGACGCAGATATTCCTGGATATGTTGAAGATTCAGGTAAATTCTGGGTGAGGGGAACTGTCACAATTCCTTCTTCATTACAAAAAGAGAATGTTTATTTTGAAACTGGAGCATTAATTGGAGCTGCAGAAATTTATGCAAACGGAGTTTTAATTGGAAGGCATGGTTCTATTGAACCCAAACTCAATTTTTCACATGTTGCAAATACAGTTTGTCTAATTCCTTCTTCGACGATAAAAGATAATCAAGTTGAAATAGCAATTAAGTGTTCAAGTGGTTCTAATAAGGTGAAATTCTCCCAATTTTTTCTAGTTGACTCCGCTAGATTCCAAAAAACTAAATATCTGCAATCATTTTTAAATACTACAGTTTATTTTATGATGTCTGCAATTTGTCTATTCTTGGGCATTTATTTTATAATGCAGTTTTTTGCAGATAAAAGTGATAAGTCAAACCTTTCTTTGGCTTTAGCATTAATTTTTATAACAATTTACTTTTTGGATATTGCAAGTGAAATTTTGTTCCTGCCTTATCTTGTTCAAATTTCAATTTCTCGATGTTGTTTGGTTTTTAGTATTGGTTTTATTGATTTGTTCATTCTTCAGAATTTCAAGAAGAAATATAGAATTCCTCAAATAATTATTTTTGCGGTTTTTGCAATTTGTGCAGTCTGTTATGCAATCACATCAAAAGACGACGTTACTCACGAATTGATGTTCTCAATATCGTTGCTCCCTATTTTCGCCGGAATTATCTTTCTTTTCTATACAGTTATAAAAGCCGTTCGTAATAAAGAACGTAATGCAAGGAAAATTCTTTGGGGGATTTCTATAGGAATGATTTTTGGTCTGAATGATATAATTTATGAAGTTATGGGACAAACTCCTTTTGCCTGGTTGCAGGGATTCTCATTCTTCTTTGTAGATATAACAATGTTTATTGTAGTTTCAATTGAATCTATTCAAAATAAAAAGCGAATTACAGAATATATTCAAACTACTTCCGCACAAAAAGACAAACTCAACAGCATTATTACAAAAGCTGCAAAATTATCTTCAGAGACAACAGAAATAGCAAATTCATTAAATGAGTCAATTGTTCATTTTTCAAATACAGCCGCTCAATCTGCAAAAGAAGCCGGTGAAATTGGAAGTTATATAGAAAAACAAAATATGTCTATTCAAAATACAGCGAAAGCTTTGGACAATCTGTTGAATTCTGTTCAGACTGTAAAAACAGAAATTGCTACAGAAACACAAGTTGTATCTTCAACTGTAGATGAAACTTCCATGATGATTAATGGCGTAAAATCTGTAACCGGAGTAATCAACAAGGCTTCAGATATTGCAAATTCTTTAGGACGGTTGGCTGTAAAGAGTAGTGATGATGTTTCTGAATTAGTTCATATAATGGAATTGATAAAAGATTCATCTGCAGAAATTTTGGGCGTTGTTCAGGTTGTAACAGATTTTGCAAACAGAACTAACATGCTTGCCATGAACGCTTCAATTGAAGCTGCCCATTCAGGAATTCAAGGCAAAGGATTCTCTGTTATTGCCCATGAAATTAAAAAACTGGCTTCTGCAAGTACTTCTCAAGCAGAAAAAATTAGGGATATTGTAACAACAATCAATGATAACATCATGCAAAGTTTTGATTTAACTTTGAGCGTTAGAAAGACACTTGGTGAAGTTTCTAAGAACGCAGAAACAACATCAGAAAAAGTTAGCGATTCAGCTGCTCAAATGGAAAAACAATATGAGGCTGGTCAAAAGATTTCTGAAGCTACAGATTTGATGTCAAAATCTGCTAAAAATGTTCAGAATGAAGCTAACCAACAGTATTTGTTCTCTAAAGAAGTTTCTGAAAATATGGAAAAACTTTCAAATGCAGCTGCAGAAGCAGAAAATGCAGTTGAAGGAATCATTACAAAAAACAAGATACTTTCAGAACAGACAAGTTCTTTACAAGATTTGGCAAGAAGGGCAAAAGAAGCCACTGAAGGATTGAACGCTTTGATGAATGAAAACGAATAGTTTTTTTATTGAAGATTTTTTAAAGGAAATTAAATGAAAAAAAGTATTATAGCCTTAATCGGTTTACTTATTGGGTTTTCTAGTGTTTATGCAGAAGAAACTCCTATTAAAAATTTATACAATTATAAGTTGAAAAACGGACTTGATTTATATGTTGCAGAAAATCACACAGTTCCATTAGTTTATATTGAAATTGCTGTCCATGCTGGTGGAATTGCACAAACTCCTGAAAATGCCGGACTTTTTCACCTATATGAACACATGATGTTCAAGGGAAATAAAAAGTATCCAAGTTCAGAAGCAATGAAAGAAGGAATGGCCGCACTTGGTGTTTCATCATATAACGGCGGAACTTCAGATGAATATGTGAATTACTTTTTTACTATTCCATCAAATAAATTGGAAGAAGGTTTGGATTTCTGGAATTATGCTGTTCGCACTCCAAAAATGGATAAAAGGGAGTTTGAGGCAGAAAAAAAAGTTGTCTTGTCAGAAATAAACGGACGTAAAAATTCTCCAGAGGATGTTCAAAATAGGGCTTTTCTTAAAACTTTATTCCCAGAAAATCCATGGAAGGGCGATCCTGCCGGAAGTCCGGAAATTGTTGAAAACGCAACTATTGCCCAATTAAAGAAAATTCAAAGTGAATATTACATTCCAAATAACACCGCTCTTCTTGTTGGCGGAGACGTAAATCCTGATGAAGTTTATGCGTTGGTGAATAAAATTTACGGTTCTTGGAAAAAAGGTGCTGATCCTTGGAAAAAGAACAATGTTCAATACAGTCAGACGCCTCTTGCAAAAGACGAATACTTTGTTTATGCAAATGAACAGCTTTCTGATGATTTAGCTGTAATTTCTGTTTTCTACAGGGGTCCGGATGCAGAATATGATGAAGAAGAAACATATCCCGCTGATTTATTGTTTAGTTGTGTTAATAATCCAAGCAGCTATTATTTGCAGAGCCTGGTTAATAATCCAAATTTAGCTATCCCTGACCAACGATACACAGGAATTTACTACAGCACAAAAAGAAAGCTTGGTGTTATATCTGCAGTGGCATATATTATGCAGCCGTCTCAATATCTAACACAGAGAGTTCAAATATTTGCTGATCAAATACCATCTTTGTTGCAGAAAACGATTGAAGATGCAGATTCTGAATATTCAAAACAAATAGAAATTGTAAAACAAAAAATGATGAATGACACTTTATTTGAACAAGAAACTGCTGACAGCTTGCTTGGACAGGTTGACTATTGGTGGATTCACAATAATGTTGATTATTACTATACATATTCGCAGAAGGTTTGTGAGTCTTCAAATGAAGATGTAAAGAATTTCTTGAATAAATACATAATTGGAAAAAACAGAATGATAAGTGTTTCTGTTAGTCCGAATGTTTATGAACAGAATAAGAAATTTTTTGAAGAAGCTGGTTATAAAGTTGTAACAAGTGAAAATACTGATTTGTATCAATCAGTTGAAGAATAGGAAAGTTATATGAAGAAAAATATTTTATTATCAGTGTGCATTTTATTTTTGACATCTTCGTTCATATTTTCACAAGCATCCAATGAAGTTAAAGAATATAAGCTTTCAAACGGTGTGCCTTTATATTATGTTCAAAATACAACGAATCAGATTGATTCAGTCTTGATAAATGTTCAAGATGGAATTAATTACATAACTCCAGAATATTCGGGGCTTCAAAGTGCAACTTTGAACATGATGTTGCAAGGTTCAAAAAAATATGATTTTGATTATCTTCAGAATTTCAATTATGAGACTTCTACTTCTTTTAAT
>CAYFND010000085.1:0-8838 GCA_964344405.1 uncultured Treponema sp.
GAAATTGTTGCTTAAAATTCGCACTTTTTGTGTCCACAAACTTGACTCAAGTCCAATTTTCTTTATGTTGGTTGGAGTTATATTACTTATTGAAGCGTTAATAGAAGTTCCATCTATACGAGCTTTGCCTATACAACAATTATTAATTACAAAAATGCTACCTATAGCTTTCTTTATTGTTATAGTAGGTCTTGTTGATATATATCTGGAAATGAAAGAAATTATTAAGTGTATAAAATTAATTGAAAATTTTGCTAAAAAGCTTTCTGTTAAAGATTATACTTTAGAGAATATTCCTGTCTTATTAAGATGTGAATTAGGTATTGTTGCAAACGATCTTAATTCTTTTAGAGATACAACTGCAAATTTGTTGTCAAATATGAAAAATACAGCCGATGTTTCAACTGAAAATGCAAAGACGTTATCTTTAGAAATGGATAATGCTGGTGAAAATATTCAAAATATTACATCAAATATAAATGCTGTTCAAAAAGAGATTAATAATCAATCTGCTGGGGTTGAAGAAGCTAATGTTTCTGTAAATCAAATCATGGGCAGAATTAAAGATTTGAACAATGTAATTGAAACTCAAGCTGCAGGTGTAAATGAATCTTCTGCCGCTGTTGAAGAAATGGTTGCTAATATTAGAAGTGTAACTCAAATTCTAGAAAAAAATACAGTATCTGTAAATTCATTAGGTCAAGCATCTGATGAAGGAAGGCAGAGTGTTGAAAGTGCTGTTAAAACTTCACAAAGTATTATTAATCAATCAGCTGCTTTATTGGAAGCAAGTTCAATCATTCAAACAATTGCAGGTCAAACAAACTTGTTAGCTATGAATGCCGCTATTGAATCGGCTCACGCGGGCGATGCAGGAAGGGGTTTTGCTGTAGTTGCTGATGAAATTAGAAAATTAGCAGAACAATCAAGAAATCAAGGTAAAAATATAAACGATAACTTGAAGGCTCTTTCTTCATCTATAGAGATGGTTTCAAATAAAACAAAAGAAGTTCAGTTGAAGTTTGATGTAATTTATAATCTGGCAAAAACTGTAAAAGACCAAGAAGATGTTATTATGAACGCAATGACAGAACAATCTTCTGGAAATCAGCAGGTTCTTGATGCTATGAAAGAAATCAATGAGACTACCAATAGTGTTAAAGATGGTTCGTCAGAAATGTTATTAGGTGGTGAACAAGTTGTTAAGGAAATGCAATTATTAAGTGAAACAACTGTTCAAATTAATAACAGAATGAATGAGATGTCAAAAAATACAACTAAGATTTTGGACGCAATGCAAAATGTTCAAAATTCATCATCAAAGAATCAAGATGATATAGATTCTTTGAACAATGAGTTAAATTCGTTTAAGTTAAAATAAGATTAGTTTACTACATTAATTGGAGTTCCATTAAACCAGTTTTTTAGGTTGTCAACAGCAATGTTTAATAACCTGATTCTGGTTTCTTTTGGAGCCCAAGCTATATGCGGTGTGATTATACAATTTGGAGCGCTTAAGAGTGGAGAAGTTGAAGACATAGGTTCTTCTTCCAAAACATCGCAAGCGTAACCTTTTAGCGTTCCGTTATTTAGAGCTTTGGCTAGATCAACTTCATTAATGAATCCACCCCTAGCTGTATTTATTAAATATGCTGATGATTTCATCTTAGAAAGTGATTCTGCATTAATTATCTTTTTTGTTTGTTCTGTTAATGGAGCATGCAAACTTAAGAAATCAGATTCTTTAAGAAGTTCATCAAAAGAAACAGATTTTGGCATATCAGCTTTAGGAGTTCTTGTTGTGCAAATTACATTCATATCAAATGCTTTTGCAATTTGAGCAACTTTTCTTCCAATATTGCCATATCCAAAAATACCTAAAGTTTTTCCTGATAATTCAATAAGTTGTTCTTTCCAGTAACAAAAATCAGGATTTCTAATCCATTCACCATTGTGAACAGATTCATTATGCAAAGCTACATGATTTGAGAAATATGTTATAAATGAAAATACATGTTGTGCAACAGCGTTAGTGCTATAAGAAGGTATGTTTGTAACTACAATGTTTTTTTCTTTTGTAGCCTTTAAATCAATTACATTATATCCGGTTGCTAGAACACCAATATATTTTAGAGAAGGGCATGATGATAAAATATCTTTTGTAATATTAATTTTATTTAAAAGAATAATATCAGAATTACCTATTCTTTCTTTTACTAATTCAACTGGTGTTCTGGGATAAACTTTAATATCATCAGAGAATTGCTTTAGAATATCCCAAGATAAATCACCAGGATTAACTGCATTACCGTCAAGAATTGTTAATTTCATAAAGAATTAACCAACTACATCAACACCTGTTGATTTAATTGCATTAGAGATAGCTTCGTCAATACCCGCTGTTCCATCAGCATAATCAACTAGAACTTGAGCTTTAGATGCATTTGCAACAACATTTGTTACTCCGGATACTCCAGAAACTGCACTTTGAACTTTTGCAGCTGAATCATCATCAAACATGCCTACAACATAAATCTTTACTTGCATCTTAGAACCCCTAAAATTTATTTATTAATATATTTATATAAACATCTCTTTTATGTAATTTCTACAAATGAAATTATAAAAATTATAATGTAATGTTTTTTATATTACAAGATAGAATATATTTTATTACAATTTAAAAATACTTTCGTACAGTTGAAATACATATTATTTTAAAGCTTTTCCTAATTGACCGCAGGCTCCACCAATAGATCTTCCTCTTTTCATCCTTAATGAAACATTAATTTTTGCCTTTTCTAAAATGGACATAAAATTTCGAATTTCATTAGAAGATGGTTCTGTAAAAGGTAATGTTTCAACCTGGTTCCAAGGAATTAAATTAACATTAACATCAAGATTTCTTGCAAATCGAACTAATTTATTTGCGCTTTCATCATCTGTATTTTTGTCATGTAATAAAGCTGCTTCCAAAGTAACTCGTTTTCCACTTTTTTCAGCATAATAATTAATTGCATCACGTAATTCTTGTAATGGATTTGTTTTTGTTACAGGCATTAATTCTGTTCTAAAATCTTCATTAGCAGTTGTTAAAGAAACAGCGAGCCTTATGTTAGGACCGTTATCTGCTAAATCATAAATACCTTCAATAATTCCAGAAGTAGATAACGTTATTCTTTTTGAAGATAAGTTTCTTCCGTCTTTATGAGTAAGGATTTTAATTGTTTTTCTAATTGCTTCAAGATTTAGCATAGGTTCACCCATACCCATAAAAACAATATTATCTAATTTACCTGCAATTTCTTCCAAATAAAAAAACTGTTCTATAATTTCTGAAGCATCAAGATTTCTTGCAAAGCCAAGTGTTCCTGTTTGGCAAAAAGCACATTTCATAGCACAACCAACTTGACAAGATACACAAGCTGTTTTTCGTCCTTCTTTATCAGTTAATAAAACAGTTTCAACTGCATAATCATCATGCAATTTTATTTGAAGTTTTATTGTACCATCATCATCTCTTAAAACATTAGAAACAGATGTTGTTCTAAGCGTTGCTTTTTCTTTTAACTCGTTGCGTTGTAATAAACTTAGATTTGTCATTTTATCAAAATCAGAAACGCCGCATCCAATCCATTTGAATATTTGTTTTCCTCTAAAAGATTGTTCGTATCCAAGTTTTTCAGAGATTTCTTCTGGTAGTAAACCAGATAATACTATTTTTTCCATTATTTCTTTTCTTCAATTAAATTTTTAACTATTTGATTCTTGTTATCAAGTTTTAGATAATCTTCCAAGACTTTTAAAGATTTTTCTTTTTCGCCCATCATAGAATAGCAATCAGCTAAATCTATATAAAGTCTTGAATTCATTGGATTATCTTTAATAAGTTTTTCAAATCTTTGTGCAGCATCTGTATAATTGCTTTCACCTTTTGCAATTAAAGCCAATCCTATTGCTGCATAAATATCAAAATCAATTTCCAATGCTTTGTTATAATAATCTAAAGCTTTACTATAATTTCCTGTAGTTCTGTACGCATCACCAGTTCTTGTAAGAATAACTTTGTTTTTAGGATCAATTTCTAGTATTTTATTCCAGTATTTTATAGATTTATATTGTTGATTCATACCTCTGTAACAGTCGGCTAATCCATATAAAGCATAAAAATTTACAGGATCTTGCTCTAAGGCTTTTTCAAAAAAAGTTGTACCTTTATCAAAAGTTTTTAGTTTTCTGTGACAATTACCAATTGAAGTTAAAACTCTGATATCTACAGAATCTTTGTTAATATTGAATATTTTTGTCCAATAAAAGAGAGCGTCTTTATATTCTTTAAAATCGTAATTTAAATGACCAAGTCCAATCAAGGCGTAAGGATTTTCTTTTTCAATATCAAGAACTTTTAAATACATAGTTTTTGATTTTTTAAAGTCTCTGATTTTTCTATAAGCGTCAGCAACCCTTGTCATTACAGTAATATTTTTATCATCATGAATTAAGTATTCTTGCCAAATCTCAATAGCTTTTTCTTGATTGTTTTGTGTTTTATAGCAATCTGCTAAACCAAATAGTGCGTAATTATTTGCAGGATAAAAAGAAAGGCATTTATTATAATAATCAATAGCTGCTTGAATATGTTTCTGTTTTCTTTCTGTGTCACCTAATCCAACTAAGGCATAATTATTATTATCCTCTAAATCTAAAATTGAATTAAAAACACTAATTGCATTTTGAGTGTCATTGTTTTTTAAAAATGCATATCCTTTCTTTGATAATTCTGAAATTTTATTTTCAATTTCAGTTTTCTCATCATCCTTCATTTCTTCTGAAATCAAAGATTGATCGTTGTTTTGAGTCATGTTATGAAATCTCCATATTTTTAAATATATTTTTTTTACTTTAAGAGAACTGATATAACCGAAGCTATATTTTCATAAATTGATTCGGTATTTCTTTTGTTGTGTGCTAAAAAATAAACTTTTAAAGCTTTTAAACTTTCATTCTTATTCATGTAGTAATTTCCAACTCTTGTAAGTCCGTCTGAATATCCTGTAGTAATGAAAATTCTTCTAGCATCTTCGATATTTCCATTATTAAACATAATATTTGCTTTTCTGTTTAATATTACTTTTTGTTCAGAGGTGAGACCATTAACAGGGTTGTCTGTTACTTTTATGAAACCGTCTTGAGATTGTTTATTTTTTAATGCTTCTTCAAATTCTTTTTGTTTATCAGTTTTTTTCATTAAATTAGGTAAATTATAACATTAAATATCAAAATAAGAAAGGATGAGATTAGTGATTATTTATCAGAATATGCGTAAAAATCAACAATAGATCTTCCGTATATTCGTTGATCAACTCTTGTTAAATTACCAATCTTTTCTGGCATAAAGTGTTCATCAGGGCGGTGAACTAATATTGTTCCATCTTTATTGAGTAGAGAATTTTGATCTGCTTGTAAAATCAACTGCTCATGGAATTTATACGGAAAAGGAGGGTCAAAAAAAATATAATCAAATGAGTTCTTACATCTTTTTATGTAATATTCAACAGGCATAAAATGACATTTGATTTTTACGCCGATTTCTTTTTCTGTGATTGAAACATTATCTAAAACTGTATTAACTTTAATTCTATCTTTTTCGCATAATTCTACAACAGAAGCTCCTCTAGAAACCGCTTCAATTGCAATTGTTCCAGAACCAGAGAATAAATCCAAAAAAGATTTACCAGATAAATCTCCAAGAATAGAAAAAACTGATTCCCGCATTCTATCCATTGCCGGTCTTATAATTCCATCTGGACACTTGATAATTCTACCTTTTAAAATTCCACCTGTTATTCTCATAAAAAATCCTGTAAAACCTATTATATCTTAATCAAATTATTATGGTCAATTACAACTATATTCCTTAATTACCCATTGCTCTTATTGACCTTTTGGCAAATTTTGACTAAGATGAAAAATACTTCTTGGAATCCTTTTATCGGGATTTCCTCAGACCATAAGGAGGATTATCCTCCAAAACATTGTTTTAAACAATGACTAAAATTCAGGAGATACTATGAAAAAGTATGAACTAATGACTATTTATCCATTAGATGATGAAAAGTCAAAGAAAGGTGCTGAAGATTTAAAAAGCACTCTTACAAAATTCGGCGCAGAAATTGAAAAGGAAGAACCTTTCGGTGATCGCGATTTAACTTATGAAATTAGCAAACAGAAAAGAGGACGTTTCGTTCTTTATATTATTAATGCTAACCCAAGTAAAATTATTGAAATTGAAAACGAATTCAAACTTAATATGAACGTACTTAAACACCAATTCGTAAGAATTGATGAACAATAATTTAAATCGATTATAGTTTTAGGAGAAAATCATGGCAGATGTAAATCACGTTATTCTAATTGGTCACCTTACAAAGGATATTGGATCTGATGAAAGAAGTTTCGGATATGCTAGTAATGGACAGGCTAGAGCTAATGTGAGTTTGGCTGTGAATAGAAATAGAAAAAACGGAGATCAATGGATTGAAGAAACAAGCTATTTCGATGTAACTATTTGGGGAAAAACTGCTGAAAATTTAAAACCTTATTTAACAAAAGGTAAACAAATTGCAGTAGATGGTTATTTAAAACAAGATCGTTGGGAAAAAGATGGTCAGAAATTTAGTAAAGTTGGAGTTGTTGCAAATAATGTTCAACTTTTAGGTGGAAAAGCTGATGGAAATTCTTCATCAGGAAATGGAAATGCACCAAGATTTCAACCAAGAAACGATTCTGCTAAAAATAACTCAGGTTATTCAGATAATTATTCTCCTGATTCCTTTGGTGGAACAGGAAGTGATTTCCCAGAAGATATACCATTCTAAAACAAAATTATTTATAGGAGATAATAAATGTCTGACAATATGCAAGAAATTGAAGAAAAAAAAGATATGATGGAATCACAGATGAGCGAAATGCCAGCTGAATCTGATGGTCGTGAAGAAGAACGTGACGGACGTACAAAGGGAAAAACATTTTTCCGTAAAAAGGTATGCCGTTTCTGCGCTAATAAAGCAAAAATTGATTATAAAGATGCAGACAGCTTGCGTCGTTATACAACAGAACGTGGTAAGATTTTACCACGCCGTATAACAGGTACTTGTTCAAAACATCAGCGTGAACTCGCTAAATCAATTAAAAGAGCAAGAGCAATTTGTTTATTGCCTTTTGTTGCTGACTAAAAAAAATAAAAAAAACTGCGATCCAACTCCTGGTGACGTGGTTTTTTATAAAATAGGAGCTTGATAAAATGAAAGTTATTCTTAATGTAGATGTTAAATCTCTTGGTGAAGAAGGTGATGTAAAAAACGTAGCTAATGGTTATGCTAGAAACTTCCTTCTTCCTCGTAATCTTGCTGTACCTTATAATGAAGCTACAGTATTGATTTTTGAAGCACGTAAAGCTGAAATTGAAGCTAGAAAAGATCAGAAAAGAAAAGATTCTGCTAGTTTAAAAGAAAAATTGGAAGCTGTTACACTTGAATTGGTTATGCCAGCTGGAACTAATGGTAAACTTTATGGTGCTGTTACAAACAATGTAATTTCTGATTCACTTGCAAAACTTGGTTTTGAAATTGAAAGAAAAAGAATTGAAATCCCTGGTTTATCTATTAAATCTGTTGGTAACTATCATGCTAATATTAAACTTTACGAATCACAAGTTGCTGAAGTAAAAGTTTGTGTAAAAGCACAAGATGTTGCTGGTGAAGCTAAAGAAGAAAAAAAATCAGAGAAAAAAGAATCTGAAGCTGTAAAAGCTGAAAAATCAGAAGAATCATCTGCTGAATAGTTTTTTTCAACAAAAAAATTAGAAAAAGCTGGTACTCTTGAGTACCGGCTTTTTTTTGCACAAAGAAGGAAATATATGTCTGAATTAAATGATAAAATACCGCCACATAGTGTTGAAGCCGAACAAGCTGTTCTTGGAGCTCTTTTGTTAGATTGGAAGGCAATGGCCGATGTAGTTTCAATTTTGAAGGCAGACAGATTTTATTCAATACAAAATCAGATTATTTATAATGCGCTCCTTCAATTATACACAAGCAACGTTACAGGTGATACAATCTCATTAATTAATGAATTAACAAAAGAAGGAAAGCTGGAACAAGCTGGCGGAACATCTTATGTTGCATCATTGACAGATACAGTGCCGTCATCAGCAAATATTGAATATTATGCAGACATGGTATTGGACAGAGCTGTTAGACGAGATTTAATTAAGATATCATCAGAATTAAGGGCTTCTTCATTTGAATTAAATAAAGACAGCGATTTGTTGCTGGATAGTGCAGAACAAAAGATATTTTCTTTAGCAGAAGGCAATGAAACAACAGATATTCATGCCGCAAAAGACATTATGATTAAAGAGATTGAAATCATTGATGCCAGATTTAAAAGTAAGAATCAATTTACAGGTATTCCATCTGGATTTGGAAAACTTGACACATATACATCAGGATTCCAAAATTCGGAGTTAATTATAATTGGAGCCAGACCTTCAATTGGTAAAACTGCATTAGCCCTTTCTATGATGCAAAATATTGCTGTTGATAAGAAAATTTCTTGTGGTTTTTTCTCTTTGGAAATGCCGTACGAATCAATTGGAATGAGGTTGTTATCTCAAGAAGCCAGAGTACCAATGAGTAAAATCAGGTCTGGTATGTTAAAAATTGATGATGTAAAAAGAATACAAGATGCTGCAAGCCGATGGTTTGAAGCGCCTTTATATACTGTTGATACTCCAAATATGAGGTTGCTTGAATTAAGGGCGATGGCTAGGCGTAT
>CAYFND010000086.1:0-8733 GCA_964344405.1 uncultured Treponema sp.
GGTGGAGTCGGCCCGATGACAATTGCAATGCTGATGGTGAACACCCTTGAGGCTGCTGAATCCATATGAGAGATATTCAAAACGAGGAAGATTTAAGGGAAGTTCCTCTTGATAAAGTTGGTGTAAAAAATCTGAAATATCCAGTGATGGTTTTGGACAAGAACAAGAAAAATCAATCGACAACGGCGACAGTGGATTTGTTTGTAAACCTTCCTCATAATTTTAAGGGCACGCATATGTCCCGCTTTGTTCAGATTTTCCACAAATATCATAAGAACATTTCAATGCAGCATTTTTTGGACATGTTGGAAGAAATCAGAACGACCTTGGATGCCGAAAAAGCATATGGACGAATTGAATTCCCGTATTATCTGGAAAAAGAAGCTCCAGTTAGTAAAGAAAAAGGAATTATGGAATATAAATGTTCCTTTGAAGCAGAAGTTCAAGAGAAAGAGCGCAAGTTTTATATTTCAGTTCAAGTTCCAGTTGCCACTTTGTGTCCTTGTTCAAAAGCGATTAGTGAATACGGGGCTCATAATCAAAGGGGAACTGTAAACGTAAAGCTTTTATATTCAGAGTTCTTTTGGATAGAAGATGTGATTTCTTTAATAGAAGGTTGTGCTTCTAGTCCGCTTTATTCCGTGCTGAAAAGAAAAGATGAGAAATTTGTAACAGAAGCCGCTTATGATAATCCTCGCTTTGTTGAAGACGTAGTGCGGGAAGTCTATCTTGGACTAAAGAACTTTTCTATTAATAAGCCTTTTGAATGGTTTAGTGTTGAAGCAGAAAATGAAGAAAGCATTCATAATCATAACGCTTATGCATATGCTGAATATGATAGAAAGAAAAATTAAGGATAACGTGTGAAATATTTTTTTGAAACTTACGGATGCCAGATGAATATTGCAGAATCAGCATCAATAGAGCAACTACTTCTTTCTAGAGGTTGGACGGCTGGTGCTGATGCAGAAACTGCCGATTTGGCGATAATAAACACTTGTTCTGTTAGGGCTACTGCCGAAAACAGAATATTCGGCCGGCTCGGCTGGTATTCCGGATTAAAAGCTGTTCGATGTTGCAAAAAAGACGCAAAGTTTAAAAATCTTGAGAAGGCAATTGAATATGTAAAAGACGGACCAAAACCGCTGACACTTGTTGTTACAGGCTGCATGGCGGAAAGGCTGTTAAAATCCCTTCAAGCGGATTATCCGTTCATCGACTATGTAGTTGGAACATTTGCAAAACAGAATTTCGGTTCAATTATACAAGCCATAGAAAACAAGACAAAAGCAAAAGATATAAACGATGATGAAAAATATCAATTTGCGCCTTTATCATATGAACAAGGCTCTTTTTCTTCAATGGTACCGATTATGCATGGTTGCAACAATTTCTGCACTTATTGCATCGTACCGTATGTTCGAGGCAGGGAAATCAGCAGGGATTGCGAATCAATAATTTCAGAGATAGACGTCCTTTCAAAATATGGCGTAAAAGAAATCACACTTTTGGGTCAGAATGTAAACTCATACAGTAGTAATGGAATGAACTTTGCCCAGTTGTTGGAAAGAATAGCGAATCACTTGAAAGAGACAAAATCTTCAATAGAGTGGGTTCGGTTTATGTCCAGCCATCCAAAGGATTTATCAGATGAAGTGATAGAAGTTATTGCAAAAGAAAGTTCGATCTGCCATCACATTCATCTTCCGGTACAGCACGGTTCGACATCAGTTTTACAAAAGATGAACAGGCGCTATACAGTAGAAGATTACGTTGCTTTGGTCTCAAGAATCAGAAAGTCAATTCCGGATGTTTCTTTAACAACGGACATTATGATTGGATTCCCCGGCGAGACAGAAGAGGACGTTCAGATGACTTTGGATTTGATGAAAGAGATCAGATATGAAAACGCCTTTATGTATTATTACAATCCTCGTGAAGGAACGCCAGCTTGCAACATGGAAAATCAAATCGATCTTGAGTTGAAGAAAGAACGTTTGCAAAAAGTAATAGATCTTCAACTTGTAATAACATCAGAAGAGATGAAGAAAAGAATTGGTGATAAGACAAAAGTCCTTGTAGAAAACGTGAGCCGCGATAATGAAGACGAGCTTCTTGGAAAGACGGAGCGCGATGAAAGGGTGGCTTTTGCCGCTGATAAATCACTCATCGGTACATTTGTAAATGTTGAGATAACAAGCCTTAACGGCAACACATTCAAGGGAAACTTGCTTTATAAATAATTTAAAGCTATTATAAAAGATACAGTTTGTTTGCAAACATAATTTTGAAGGAAGAAAAATGTCAGTTTTTAAAAAATATTTGATTACATTTGTGCCAACAATTTTTATTGGTGTTACAGTTTTAAGGTGGTATGCACTAGAATTTGTCTACAGAACTCCAGAAAAAATGTGGTCAGGTTCTCCAACAACATATATCACAACATTATTACTTTCTTTTGTGGTTTTAGGATTGGTCTACTATATAACAAAACCTTTTGACAATTTAATCAAAAAAATAAATGAAGGTTACGAGCCAACCACTGCAGAAAGAAATGCAGCACTTGGTGTTTATTCAAAAATCAAACTGATTACAGTTATTGCAAATTTGTTAGGATTTTTTGTAGGTCAGATTGTTGTAATCATTATGGAAGTGTCCATGGGAATTACAGAATACAACCTTACAAGGATTGTTTTTACAGTAATGCAAGCTGTTTCCGTTGGTTCTGTATCTGCATTTTTTACAATCTTCACTTTTAATGAGATGATTTCCTCACAACGTGAGTTATTAAAAATTAGAAATGTTGAAGGATTCAATATTAAAAATCCAGTTCCTTACAGTTACAGTTTGGGCATCATCATTATCATTTCCTTAATTCATATGTCTATCAACACTTTATGTGTTGGTTACGGACTTATTGACTTTATGAACACTGCTGTAGTTGCAAATCCTCTTCACGTGTTCTTAAGAAGCGGAATCATCGTTTTCTTCACATCATTCATCCCATGTTTTTCATTAATTGGAATAGTTTTGAACGGTCTGAAGAAACGGATTGCAAGGACTCAGTCTCAAATAAACCAGATTGCAAAAGAAGGCGACTTGAAGTCGCAAATCAATATCATTATGTTTGATGATTTTGGTTGTTTGAATGCTTCTATCAACTCGTTCATAAATCAGATTTCATTGATGATTTCAAAAATTAGGGAAGGAACGAATGTCGTTGCTGATTCAGCCAATGTTTTGTCATCAACTGTTGATTCTGCAGCCCAAGCCCTTCTTCAAATGAATCAATCTGTAAGTCAAATCAATTCTGAGGAAGAAAATCAAGATACACTTATTCAACAAGCCCACAAGGATATTCTAAGCTTGACAGAAGGTGTTTATAAAGTTCAGTCACAAGTTGTAAGTCAGTCGGCTTCAATGGAACAAAGTAGTTCTGCCGTAACTCAAATGGCGGCTAATATCAGTTCCGTTGCAAATATGACTCAAAAGGCGGGTGATGTTTCTGATAAATTGTCTGTTGTAAGTGAGCAGGGTAACGAAAGTGTTGTTAAGGCTGTTGAGGCTGTAACTGCAATTCAAACTGCATCTATGGAAGTTCAGGAAATTGTAAAGTCAATTCAAGCCATCGCCTCTCAAACAAACTTGCTTTCTATGAACGCCGCTATTGAAGCCGCTCATGCCGGAAGTTACGGGGCTGGATTTGCCGTTGTTGCAGATGAAGTTCGTTCTTTGGCTTCATCATCAGCAAGTAGTGCCAAGGATATTCAAAAAAGAATTAAAGACATGGTGAAAAAAGTTACCGACGGTGTAAATGCAATTCAAGAGGCAGGAAACGCATTCGGTAATATAAAGGTAAATGTTGAAGAAAATACAAATTTAATCAGAAAGATTTCACAAGCAATGAACGAACAAAGTACAGGTGCTGCAGAAACAATGACAGCTGCCAACGGAGTTTTGGATTCAATTGCTGCAATTAAAGAACTAACAGAAAATCAAACTGAATTTGCTAAAAAAGTTCAAGAAGCAATGCAGAAAGTTGTTGAATCATCTTTTGAAGTTGCCAAAAAACTTGATACAGCTACCCAGACAACAGAAAACTTGGAAAGTGCGATTAAGAATGTTGAATCAATGTCTGTAAAGAACTCTGCTGCCGTAAATGTTGTAACGGAAAGTATGAAGGTGTTTAAAGAATAACTAATTAAAACTGGTTATAGGAGTTTTTATGATATTTAGTTTGATAGTTATATTGATTATAGTTATTTTCCTTGCATTTTTTGTTGGAAACAATCTTTCTAATGTTTGTACACTTTGGTTTTTTAAGACTTTTGAAAATATGCCGGTTGCCATGTTGGTCTTTATTTCATTCGCTGTAGGAATTGTTTTTTCAATCTTGTGTTTTTTCATCGGTTATTTAAAGAAGAAGTCAGTTCCAACAGAAGATCTAACACCTGAACAAAAAATCACTGAGCTTCAACGGATAAAGGCTAAAGAAGATGAAAGAAAAGCCCGCCTCCTAGAAAAACAGAAAAGAGATCAAGAAAGACAAGCTCAAAAATCGATAAAAGAGACTGAGAGACAGGCAAAATTGGACGCAAAAAAAGCTGAAGAAATAAAGAAAATTGAAGCTGTAAAAAAAGAGATTACAGACAAAGTTAATGCTGCAAACAATCAGCCTTCTGATGGAAAGTCAAAATAGAAAATGAAGAAAAAAGTATTAATATTAATATTTTTATTATGTACAAGCCTTGTTTTTTCACAAACAAAAGCTAAAGATATCATTTCAAAAGCTCAAGAGTCAGAATCAATATCTGAATCAATTGAATATTTAAAAGCTCAAATAGAAATCAACAAAGATATTACAGAAAAAAGGGCTTTGTACATATTCCTGGCTTCAATTCAAGAGCAGTCCGCTTTTTTTGATGACGCCAGAGTTTCTTATGCAACCGCCGCTTCTTTTTCTTGTGGTGATGCCGAAGGAATGGTAAAAAAGACAAATGAACAGCTGGTGTTGGACGCAGTAAGATGCGCGCTCAATTCCGGTGATTATCAGACCGCCGAACTATATTTGAATTCTGCAGTTAGAAATTCCAAAAGTGAATCAATACAGTCATATATCAAGTTGTATTCAGTTTGGTGCACTTTGTGCAAGGCGGAGACAAAGGCCGATTTACAAGAACCTGTTGAATTGCTGAAAGCATATACAAAAATTGATTCAATGGAAAAAATCAAACCGTCGATATTCTTAACTTTATGGTATTTAACTGGTGAAAAAACATATGCCCAGTCCCTGAACAATTCTTTTCCAAAGTCGATTGAAACTTCAATTGTTAATGGTGAAGTGCAGATGCTGCCAACTCCATTCTGGTTTTTTATTCCAAAGCTAGGACAGGCCGAATCTGAACTTGCTATTAAATCTGTTGAAAGTGAATCAAAAACAACAGCTGAAAGCAATACAGAAAAAACTAAGAACTCAAAATCAAAGCTTCAACTGGGATTGTTCAGCACAAAAGAAAACGCTGAACTTTTGGTGAAAGAGCTGGGATCAAAAGATGTAAAATGCTACATCAATGAAGAAAAAAGAGCGAGCGGAAACATCTACTATTCAGTTTTATTTGATGTTGTGTCCGGTTCAGAAAATGATGCCGCTGATAAAATTAGAAGCATGGGATATGAATGCTATTTTGTAGAATAACATTCATCAGTCTTCGTTAGTTCCGTTTTTAATTCCGTAGTAAATGCGCTGCCAGCTGTCGTAACGTTCTTCCGTAATCTCACCATTTGCCACAGCTTCTTTTATACGGCAGCCTGGTTCTGTTATGTGTGAACAACTCATACCAAAATTGCATTTTCCAACAAAAGGCAGGAATTCTTTAAAGTACAAGGCTAAATCATTTGCTTCAATGTCATCAAGGACAAAAAGTCTGATTCCCGGAGTGTCAATAATATTGGCCTTGCAGCCTTTAATTCCGTCCATCAAGGATTCGTTCAAAGTTAGGTGGATAAGGGAACCTTTTGTAGTAGTGTGGTTTCCTCTTCCGTATTTTTTTGAAAGGCTTCCCGTTCGTAAAACACAAGAATTATCCATAACGTTGATGAGGCTGGATTTTCCAACTCCGGACTGACCTACAAAAGCGCACAATTTATTTTCCAAAAGGTGAGCGAATTGAGTCATGCCTTCGCCGGTTTTTGCAGACATCCTTAAAACCTTATAACCCAGGCTTTCCCAGATTGAAAGGCGTTTTTCTATTTGTTCAAATTGTTGGATTCGTCCGTCAGTCTGCATGGCTTCTGCCAAATCATATTTATTACAAACAATAATAGGTTCAATACCTTGGTGTTCGGCCTGAGCCAAAGCTCTGTCTGTAAAACGAGGTCTGAATGGAGGTTCGTCGGGAGTTGTAACAAGAATTAGATAGTCAACGTTAGAAGCCAAAAGCTGAGGACATCTACCTTTAGTGTTCCATCTGACAAAAGTGTTTTTACGTGGAAGAAGTGAGATAATCTGTCCTTTTTCATCGTTCATGGAATCAATTTCAATAACAACTTTATCACCAGGCGCAAGAGGATTATAAAATTCTTTATCAGTTTTAATTACTTTGCCTTTGATTGAGCATGACCTGATAATCTCATCATCACATTCAACAGTAAAAGTATTATTTGTTCCGTCAATTACAATTCCATTCATCTATAATTCCTACATTTTTTCAAGATAAGGTACAAGAACAAGGTTCATTGCGTTTTTCATAACTTGAAGAGTGCATTTTGCCAAATATAAACGTGCAGATTTAAGGGCTTCATCTTCACAAGAAAGAATAGGGCACTGTTGGTAGAATTTAGAAAACATTTTGCTTAAATCATATAAATAAGTGGTTACAAAACTTGGATCAAGGTTTTCTGCGGCTTTTTGAACAACAGCAGGGAAAGATGACAGTTGTTTTATTAAATCCCATTCTTCGTTTGAAGAAAGTTTGGAAATAGTTTCTTCTGATGATGAGATTTGAACATTTTGTTCGACCGCTTTGTTTAAAATAGAAGTGATTCTGGCTCCCATATACTGCAAATAAGGACCTGTGTTTCCATTGAAAGAAAGTGATTCTTCCGGATTAAAAAGCATATCTTTGATTGGATTCACTTGAAGAAGGTAATAATGCAATGCTGCCAAGGCAACTTTATCAGAAACAGCGTTTGCGTCTCCAACTTCTTTGTCCCTGCCTTTTTCTGTTATTTGTTCCAAAGCTGACTTCTGCAAAGAATTGATTAAATCATCTGCGTCAACAATTGTTCCCTCACGGCTCTTCATCCTTCCGCTTGGAAGATTTACAAGTCCGTAGCTAAGGTGGTACAAATTGTTTGTCCAGTCAAAGCCCAATTTCTTTAGAATGTAGAACAAAACCTTAAAGTGATAGATCTGTTCACTTGCAACTACATAAACCAATTGATTAAAAGCCCAATCATTATGACGGCTTATCGCCGTTCCAATATCTTGAGTTATATATACAGAAGTTCCGTCTTTTCTGAGCAATACTTTTTGCTGGGCTTCGCCGTCTTTGTTGTTACCGGCAACTTCACTTACGTCAACACGAACAGAACCATCTTCAGCTTTGTAGAAAACGCCTTTTTCAAGACCTTTTAGGATTTCGTCCTTGCCTTTTAGATAAGTCTCGCTTTCAAAATAGAATTTATCAAAAGAAATTCCTGTCCTTTCGTAAGTTGCTTTAACACCGTTGAAAGTCCAATCATTCATAGTCTGCCACAATTTGTGAATCTCTTTGTCACCTTGCTCCCATTTTACAAGCATCTCTTCGGCTTGTTGCAAAGCTTCTGGATGTTCCTTTGAATATTTGTCAAATTCTATGTAGCACTGTCCAACAAAGTGGTCGCCCTTGATGTTCAACGATTCCGGAGTCTCGCCTTTTGCTTCATGGAACAATTTATATGCGAGCATTGATTTGCAGATATGGATTCCCCTGTTGTTGATTAAGTCAACTTTGAAAACATCAGCACCAGCCATTTTTAGAATACGGCTGATACTTTCACCCAAGGCGTCGTTTCTCATGTGTCCCAGATGAAGGGGTTTGTTTGTATTTGGTGAAGAAAATTCAACCATTACTTTGCGGCCTTCAAGAGGCTTTTTATTTTCATCATTGAATGAACCATAACTTTCTTTCTGTGAGTCAATTTTTTGAAGGATATCAAAAGAAACATTACCTTTGTTCAATTTAACATTTACATAAGGACCTACGGCAAGGAATTCGCCGATAGTGCTGTTTGAAATATAAGAAACAACTTTCGCTGCAATTTGAGGTGGAGCCATTCTTAAAGTTTTTGCAAAGACAAACATAGGAATTCCCAAATCACCCATTGATGAATCTGGTGGAGTTTGAATTTGAATTGAAGAAGATTCTACAGCGGGTAAATCTGGAAAACTTTCACTAATAAATTTATTGATAGCAGTTAGAACTGTTTCTTTGCATATTGATTTTACATCAACCATCTGTGACCTCTAATAAAACGTATAATATAGTAAATATTAATTAATTATATATGCTTTGTCAAAGGTAGGCGAGACAGCATCTGGGTTAAAAAGGAAGGACGCCAAAAAACATACGTAATCTGGCGTCCTAATCGGAGAGAGTTTATCAGCTTATTTACAAGCTAATATGATAGTACATCTATCATATATTAATGTCAAGTAAAATAATAAAATATTTATTAATATAATTATAATGT
>CAYFND010000087.1:0-8669 GCA_964344405.1 uncultured Treponema sp.
GTTATATGTATTTTCAAACGTTTTGGTACTGAACTTTTATTATACCCCTCCATTTATCTAAATTTATTCATTTCCATTTTACAAAGCTGATCACAAATTTCATTGTATTCAACTCCAGCATGACCTTTCACCCAAACCCAATCAACAATTAAAGATGAATTCAATTCATCAAGCTTTATCCACAAATCTTGATTCTTTACAGGTTTTTTATCAGCTGTTTTCCAGCCTTTCATTTTCCAACCCTTAATCCATGTGGTAATACCATTTTTTACATACTGGCTGTCAATATGAACTGTTATCTTTCTATTTTCAAATTTTGGTGTGTTTTTTATTATGCTAAGTGCAGAAATAGCGGCTGTCAATTCCATTCGATTGTTTGTAGTAAGTTTTTCGCCACCAGATAATTGTTTTACAATTCCATCAGCTTCAACAACAACTCCCCAACCACCAGGACCCGGATTCCCAGAACAGCCACCATCTGTATAAATGATTATTTCTTCCATTAAAACTCTAACTTAATTTTTGGTAATTCTTTTTCCCAAACTTCAGCCATAAATTTATAACCGTCTTCATTAGGATGAATTCCGTCCATGCACATCAAATCTCTATAATTGGCACTTTCAAGAAGAGCCATCCTCATATCTACAAATTGAACATTATTTTTATAGCAATATTCAACCAAATGAGAATTATAGATTTCATGATTTCTGTACAATTTATAAAAATCTCCACCCAAAAACTTTAAAAGATTTTCTTTATTATTATTTCGGCTTATATGCTCAAACCATCTGTCGCAAACTAAAGCAGGCATTGTCATTAATAAAGGAGTGATTTTATTTGCACGTAATGTCTTTACCATTTCATCTAAAATCTTCATGAATTCAGAAAGCGGAACTCTTTGTTGATGTTCTTCATCTGGAGAAGCACTTACAACAGTCCAATCAAAATCACAATCATTTCCACCGCTTTCAATAATTCCAATATTACAAGCAACTTGTTTTTCAATTGACTTATTCAATCTTTTTTGAGATTTTGTAATGATGCTTCCAAACACACTTTGATTGTCCAAAGTAAAGTCTAATTTCTTTGCTGCAATAGAAAGTGAATTTTCATCTAATACGTCAAATAAATGACCACTTGAAGTTCCTGTAACAGCACCTTTAAGTATTGAATCACCCCAAACAGAAATATTTTTCACATTATTTTCCATAACTTAAATAATTACTCCTTTTGTACTAGGAATTGCCCCTTTTCTTCTCTCGTCAATTTCAACAGCAGCTCTAATCGCCCTAGAAACAGCTTTGAAACAAGCTTCAATTTTATGATGATCGCTTCTTCCCCTAATCACATCAATATGCAAATTGCATTGAGCATTAGAAACAAAACCTTGCCAGAAATCTTCAAAACAATCAGTTTGAAAACTTCCTTCTTTACCATTACAAATTGAAACCAATGGAATTCCACTCAAAGATGAATTACAAACTAAAAAAGCCCTTCCACCAAAATCAACAGCAGCTTGAGCAAGAGTTTCATCCATCGGATAAATTGAAAATCCACTTCTATAAATACCAGAACAATTTCCCATAGCCTTTAAGAAACACATTCCTAAAACAATACCTGTATCTTCTATTAAGTGGTGCTGATCTACGTTCAAATCGCCTTTCAAACTTCCACTCAAATCAAACATCCCATGTTTACAAAATGACTTTAGCATATGGTCAAAAAAACCAATAGGATTTTCAACATTACAGATTCCACTTCCATCTAAATTTAGAGTCAATGAAATTTGAGTTTCCCCAGTTTTTCTTTCAATTGTTGCAATTCTATTCATAAAAGCTCCTTCATCAATTTTCACTTTTTCAGAATTAAAGCATTACTTTTCGTAATTCATATTCAACTATATCTTCCGCGCCTAAAGCTTGAAGTTTTGGTAGCAAAGTTGGAACTTCAGATTTCTTTACAGCAATCTTAACAGCATATCCATCTCCACCCAATAGTTGGCTTACAGTTGGACTACGCATAGAAGGAATTCCTTTTACTAAAGTTTCAAATTTATTCTGAGCAACATTCATTTCCAACATTACCCGTCCTCTTGCATTCAAAACAGTTTCAAAAAGCATCTTCAATTCCATAATCTTCTGTTTTTTGAATGGATCTTCCATAGCTTTTTTTGAAGCATACATTCTAGTTGAAGATTCCATCAAAGTATCAACAATCTTTAATCTATTTGCACGTAACGAAGAACCTGTTGAAGTATTATCAATCAAAATCTGAGCTAAAGAGTTTTCATCATCTTGAACAAAACCTTCACTAGTTCCCCAAGTTTTAAAAACCATTCCATTAATTTTCTTCTCTTTAATCCATTTTGCACTTAATGATTGATATTCAGTTGCAACAGTCACTTCATTTTTTATCAAATCGTTATAATCAACAGTTTCTGGAATTGCAGCTATAATCTTTACAGGATCAAAACCCAAATCCATAATTTCTACAACTTCGTTTTCAACACCATTCTCATAAACCCAATCTTTACCAGAAAATCCAACATCTGCTTTATTCTGAGCAATAAGAACACTTGTAATTTGAGGTTTTACAACTTGAAAAGACAAGTCCTTTTGATTTGTAGTTGGAAAATATGTTCTATCAGGAAGATAAATTGATATACCAACATCGCTGAGCAATTCATAAACTGATTCATAAATTCTACCTTTTGCTAATAATATTTTTAAATTTTCCATCATTTCATCCTTTTTTTATTATGACACTTTTTACAATATTGTCAATCTTATTATTCTATTTTCATTATACTCAAAAAAAATGTTCTATACAATGATTCATAAATCAACATCACTGAATATATTAAATCCTACTAAATATATTTGAAATTCTTACTAATGAGGTTATAATTAATAATCTTAAAATTATATTTATCGAGGATGAGCATTTATGCCTATTACATCATATCTTGAAAAAAACGCACTTTGTTATGCAAACGATCCAGCATTAGTTGAATTAAATCCAGAAGTTAGAGATACACAAAGAATCACATGGAAAGATTTTGACTTGTCACAACCTGAACCATATATGCCTTATAGAAGAGGTATTTCCTGGCATGTTTTTAATGAAAAAGCTAATCGCTGTGCACATTACTTAATTGAAAGAGGAATCCGCAAAGGTGATAAAGTTGGAATCCTTCTTATGAACTGTCTTGAATGGCTTCCAATCTACTTTGGTATATTAAAAATCGGTGCATTAGCTGTTCCTCTTAATTTCCGTTATGCTTCTGATGAAATTGAATATTGTGTTGATTTAGCCGACATCAGCGTCCTTCTTTTTGGACCAGAATTTATTGGAAGAATTGAATCAATATCAGATAAAATTATTGCCCATAGATTATTAATTTATGTAGGAGAAGGCAACACTCCAACATTTGCAGAAAACTATTTTATGTCTGTAATGAATTATTCAAGCTCAAATCCAGAAATTCAAGTTACAGATGACGATTATGCAGCAATTTATTTTTCTTCTGGAACAACTGGATTTCCAAAAGCAATTTTGCACAAACACCGCGCTTTGATGCATGCCGCCGCAACAGAACAGAATCACCACAAACAAACTCATGATGACACATTCTTGTGCATTCCTCCCTTATATCACACAGGAGCTAAAATGCATTGGTTTGGTTCACTTTTGACTGGAGGAAAAGCTGTTTTACTTAGGGGAACAAAACCTGAATTTATTCTAAAAGCTGTTTCTGATGAAAAATGTACAATTGTTTGGTTATTAGTTCCATGGGCACAAGATATTTTAGACTGTCTTGACCGTAAAGAACTATCTTTGGATAGTTTTGAATTAAAACAGTGGCGTTTAATGCATATTGGAGCACAACCTGTTCCTAAAAAACTAATTGAAGATTGGAGAAAATATTTTCCTCATCATGATTATGACACAAACTATGGCCTTTCAGAATCAATAGGGCCTGGATGTGTTCATCTTGGAATTGAGAATTCAGCACATATTGGAGCAATTGGAATTCCTGGTTTTGGTTGGAAAGTTCGTATTGTTGATGAAACAAGAAAAGAAGTTCCTCAAGGTGAAGTTGGTGAACTCGCTGTTTTTGGTCCTGGAGTCATGGTTTGTTATTACAAGAATCCTAAAGCTACAAAAGAGGTTCTGGATGATGAAGGCTGGCTATATACAGGTGATATGGCTATGATGGATAAAGAAGGTTTTATTTATCTAGTTGATAGAAAAAAAGATGTAATCATCACTGGTGGTGAAAATCTTTACCCTGTTCAAATTGAAGATTTCCTACACAAAATGGATGCCATAAAAGATGTTGCTGTAATTGGTCTTGCTGATAAACGTCTGGGTGAAATAGCTACTGCAATTATTGAAGTTAAAAAAGATTACACTTGTACAGAACAGGATGTCCTTGATTTTTGCATGGAACTACCTAAATACAAACGCCCAAGAAAAATTATTTTTGCACCTGTTCCACGTAATGCCACTGGAAAAATTGAAAAACCAAAACTACGTGAAATGTACAGAACAGAAGATCCTTTTGCAACAATGTTGTAATTACTGTTAAAACAAAAAAGCTGTCATCAAAGATGACAGCTTTTTTTATTAATAATTCATTATTAATAACTACTCTTTTATAGCTCCGCCTGCTACACCTTCTGCAAGTTTCTTTTGGAAGATGAAGTAAACTACCATTACAGGAATAGTTGCAATAACTAAGGCTGCAATCTGCCATCCAAGCTGAAGTCCCGTTCTACTAGAGAATGAGAATACACCAACTGGTAAAGATTTAGTTGCTTCTTTTGAAGCCATAACAAGTACAAGAAGGAACTCGTTCCAAATTCCCAAAGCACTCTGAATACTAATAGTAATAATTACTGGAACAGTCATAGGTACAACAATACTGATGAATGTTCTAAGTGGTGAAGCTCCATCCATATAAGCAGATTCAACCAAACTGTATGGCAAACCTTTAATATATGTTGATGAAAGCATTACAGCTAGTGGCAAACCAAAAGCAGTATATACCAAAATAATACCAATATGTGTATCAGTAAGTTTTAAATTAGTAAGCATCAAGAACAAAGGAACTAAAAGTTGGTTTACATCAAGCAAATATCCAAGTCCAATTAAAGCTGCAACAAAAGCTGCTGCTTTCTTGAACTGGAATTTTGTAATTCCGTATCCAAGCATCAATCCCAAAATTACGATAAGGAATGTAGAAACACAAGTGTAAATAAGGCTGTTTATAAATTTCATGCCTAACTCACCACGTTTCCAAGCTGATGTAAAGTTCCACCAGATTGTTTCCCAACCGATTTTCATTCTTATACTTTTTGGTAAATCAGAACATTTAATTTGAACACCAACGCCAGCTTCAATAGTTTTAATATTTCTACCGTCAGATGTTGTTAAACTAGGATCCAATTTATCACGAATTAAGAAGTGAACCTTAATTCTTTTATGAGCACCAATATTTGGTGATTCAAGAATAATAATTTTCTTATCAATTGCTTCTGTGTCTTTAGAAGAGCTTACACCTACTTTCTTTAGTAATCCTTTTGGATACATAATGTTTAATTGAGGTGGTACAACATCAAAAGAAGCTGATCCTGATTTGAATAATTCTTTTGGCATTGCATAAATATCTCTAGTTAATTCTTCATTTGTTTTAAATGATGAATAAGCCATCCAAACTAGTGGAGCAATTGTAATTACAGTCCAAAGAATGAATATGAAATATGACAGAAATTTTGCTATATATGATAAATAATGAGTTTTAATACCTTTAGGTTTTTTATTTTGATTTTCCATAAATTAATACTCCTCATCAGTTCCAAGACGTTTTCCAACCCAGTTACTGAATAAAATCAATAAAATACTGATTAATACAACTAAGTTTGAAATTGTAGCTCCATAAGAGAAGCGCATTGGGTCTCTTGCATTATTAAATGCTATTCTATACATGAAGATTGGAAGTACTTCACTATTAATTCTTGGTTTTCCTTCACCAGCAAGTGAGAAGATTAAAGAGAATCCTTTTAGAGATCCTGCAATAGCCAAAATACAAGAAGTAAGAATAGAACCAGCTAATAATGGGATTGTTATTTTAAAGAAAATTTGAAACTCAGAAGCTCCATCTATTTTTGCAGCTTCGAACATACTTTCATTAATTTTCTGTAAGTTTGCTAAGAAAATTATCATGTAGAAACCTGTATACATCCAAATTAATGCGATGCCAATAGGAATCATACATTTGTTAACATCCATCATCATTGTAAACTGTGCATCAGGATTACCTGTAAAATACTGCATAAGTCTAGCAACTGGACCATTAACCATAAACAACATACGCCACATAATACCAATAACGATTGTTGATAGGAATTGTGGTAAGAAAACCATAGCTTGGAAAAAGTTAGCAGCTTTAACTTGTTTTCTATATAGAATAAAAGCCAATATAAATCCTATTGGAATCTGTCCAAAAACAGATACTGCAACTACTATCATATTATTTTTAAAAGCATGGAAGAATTCAGGTGTAGTCATATCATTTGGATCTACTAATCCTTTATTCATAGTCAAAACTTTTATATAATTAGCAAGACCAACAAAATTTGGTGCTTTACCAGCATTCGGATTGTAATCAGTAAAACTCAAAAAAACAGAATAACAAATAGGATATGCAATAATGAAAAGATAAACTAATAGACCAGGAATTACGAATCCCAAAAAGGTAATTAATTCTCTTTTATCAGATTTTTTCAATTTTTTTTCCTTAAATAAACTAAAAAAAGGGGTATTATTTTCTATTAAATATAGATTGTCATACCCCTTTTTTGCTATAAAATTAGCGATTAATTTTTATTTATCACAAAAATTATTGTGCGTCGAAAGCTTTCTGAACAGCTTCTGCAAGACCTTTTGCAGTCTGTTTTCCAGCAACGATATCCTGCATACCTGCATTCAATGTATCATTTGCTGTACCAGAAAGGTAAGAATCGATTACGTAGCAAGAAGGATAAGCACCCAATGTAGCTTTTTCAGCGATACAAGGATCCATTCCTTCAGGTAATGTAAAGTTCTTCAAGATAGGTGCTGAGATAGCTCCATCTTGTAAACGTTGAATAGTTTCTGTTGAACTGTTGAAGTATGCCAACCATTTTTTAGCTGCATCCAAAACTTTAGGATCAGAAGCACCTTTCTTTGTGATACCATATCCAACTTGCCATGCACCAGCCATAGAACCAGCACATCCAGTTTCACCTGGTACAGCAGGAATAGAAATCAATTTCAAGTGTTTAGATAAGTCGCCAAGATTTGATTCTCCAAATCCCCACTGACCATCAATGTACATTAAGTATTTTCCGTTTACAAAGTTAGAAAGACCAGTTCCGTTATCTGTAATAGCAGCGTTTGGATCAAGGATTCCATCTTTTACCCATTGTGAAAGAACATCAAGAGCAGCTACGAAACCTGCATCTGTGAATTTAACTTCTTTGTTACAAGCTTTTTCAATCCATTTTGTATCACCAGTTGTACGTGGGATAATTCCTGACATTACACAAGAACCCCAAACCCAACCGTCTCCACCGTGTGTAGATAAACAGATGATTCCGTTATCTTTACAAAGTTTAGCAAGTGCTTTGAATTCTTCATAAGTTGTTGGAAGTTTTCCACCAATTTTGTCCAATAATTCAGTGTTAACACCAACTACTGTACAATAGTTTGATCCACCAAGTGGTAGATATGGTTTCATTCCTGTTCCGAAGAAATCAGGTACTAGATTTGCATCAACTTCAGCTGGGTAGTAAGGTACGTTATCAATCTGCTGTCCAGCTTCTTTCCATTCCTGTCCCCAACGAGCATCTGCACCCATGTAAGCTACATCTGGAACATCACCAGAAGCTAAACGAGCAACTGCTTTTTGGTGATATGCATCATCATAAAGCAATTCATAATTAATAGTAATGTTTGGATTAGCTGCTTGGAATTCTTCAGCTATACGTTTGAAAGTCTGTCCTTCTGAGTTTGAGTTATCACCATAACCTAAAATGTTAAGTGTAACATTCTCAGCTTTAGCTTCAGACTTTCCGCAAGAAGTCATTCCAAAAGCAAGACCAATTAAGCCAACAGCTAAACTAGCCTTAACAACATTTTTTGAAAATTTCATAAAAATTCCTCCTAATGAATCTTTTCATGCCATATTTATATATATTATTAGAAAATAATACAAGAAATCTCCTATAGTTAGTTGATTTCTTCAACTAACTATAGTTTATCATTGGTATTTTCAGATGTAAAGTATTTTTTTTCAATTTTATCTTTTTTTTCTTTTTTTACTGTAGAAATTGAAGTTAGAAACTCTAAAATCTGTGGAGAACTGCTTGTATTAACAGAAATATCTGGTAAAGCGAACAATTGTTCCAAAAACATAGACGCAGCTCCATAAGCTACAGCTATAGAATCAAAAGAAGCCATATGAACTTCATAATTTTTTTTCATTTCATAAGCCCATTGAACTTTAATTCTGTCTTTAATTAATTCTTCAAGTAGATTTATATACTTTTGATCAATTCCGCCAATACAAACCAATTGAAGATTCAACGTATTTACCAAAAAAGCTATATGTTGTGCAAGTTCAT
>CAYFND010000088.1:0-1859 GCA_964344405.1 uncultured Treponema sp.
TTATCCAATTCCAACATACAACATCACAAAGGATTTTGACTGGACTTCTGAGAATTCCAAATTACTTTTTGAAATGACAGCTCAATATGGAACTCCAAACTTTCAAAATTTCGTTAATTCAGATTTAAATCCAAGTGACGTGCGTTCTATGTGCTGCAGACTTCAACTTGATAAAAGAGAATTAAGAAGAAGAGGCGGCGGTCTTTTCGGGGCTGACGAATTTACAGGCTCAATCGGTGTTGTCACAATCAATATGCCTCAAATCGGATATTTATCTAGAAATGAAGAAGAATTCTTTAAAAGACTTGATTATCTAATGGACTTGGCAAAAGAAAGCCTTTGTGCAAAAAGAAAAGTTATCCAACGTTTATACGACGGCGGACTTTTTCCTTATACAAGAAGATATTTGAAGACATTGGTAAATCATTTTAACACAATCGGTTTGTGCGGTATGAATGAATGCTGCTTGAATTTCTTGAATGAAGATATCACAACAAAAAATGGAAAAGCCTTTGCAGAAAAAGTATTGCAATATATGAGAGAAAAAATGAAGGATTATCAAGAACAAACTGGTGATTTATTCAACTTGGAAGCTACTCCTGCAGAATCCACATCATACAGACTTGCAAGACATGACAAGGAAAAATATCCAGATATTATCACAAGCGGAACCTCAGATCCATTCTACACAAATTCATCTCAACTCCCTGTAGATTACACTGCTGATGTTTTTGACGCATTGGATCATCAAGAATCCTTACAAACAAAATACACAGGCGGCACAATGTTCCACGTTTTCCTTGGAGAAGCTATAAAAGATTGGAAGGCTTGTAGTGATTTAGTTAGAATCATTTCATCAAAATATAAGATTCCATTCTTTACAATTTCACCAACATATTCAATCTGCAGCATTCATGGATACTTGCAAGGTCAGCAATTTGAATGTCCAAAATGTAAATTGGAAAAAGAAAAACAACTTAAAGAAAAACTTCAACAACTAGAAAAAGAAAAGGAAGAAATTCTTTCAAAATAGATATCCAAATATAGTGTTGTTCAATTGACAATAAAAATCTTCAACACTATATTTTGTGGGAAACATAAATGAATAAAAATAATGCATTCGGGAGGATGAAAAAATGCAAAAATCAGCTGAAAGAACATTAGAAGATATTGAAAAAGAAATACTTGAAACAAAAGAAGCTTTAAAGAACGTGCACGGAACAGAAACAGAAGTATATGCCCGTATCGTTGGATATTATAGAGCTGTAAAACATTGGAATAAAGGTAAACGTGATGAATTTGACCATAGAAAGATGTTTTCTATTAACAATAACAACGCTACTTTAGAAAACTATGTTCAACCTACAGAAAATACATCAACTGTAAACAACAAAATAGAAACTCCTTCAAATGAACTTTTTACACAAGATTCAGCTTATTATGAGCTTTTTACAAGAAAAACTTGTCCAAATTGTCCTCCTGTAAAAGAATTTGTTTCAAATTTGAACATGGAAGGAAAAAACTTTGATGTTGATTCTGAAGAAGGTTTTTCTAAAGCGACAAAAAAAGGCGTCTTTGCCTCTCCTACAGTTATTTTTTATGATAATGAAGGTAATGAAACTTCAAGATTTCACAATGTTGAAGAACTAGAAATGCATTTTAATAAAGTAGAAATAACTGCTTAATGAATAATATAAATTTTAATGAACCTGCAGGAGTTTTAATAAAAACAACTCTAGTTGATTTTCCGGGAACTGTTGCAGGCGCATTTTTTTTAAAGGGTTGCAATTTACGCTGCCCTTATTGCTACAACATTTCTTTGGTCGATCAAACCAGCAACGACATAGAGCTGTCTTCTG
>CAYFND010000088.1:1869-3256 GCA_964344405.1 uncultured Treponema sp.
AAGCAATTTGTATTATAATAAATACGTCATGAAGAAACGACATATAGCTTTCTTCTGTAAATGATTTGTTCAATTTATTAGAAAAAAGACAAGGTTTATTGGAAGGATTAGTAATCAGCGGCGGAGAACCATTAATAAATCCCCTAACTGATGAGATTATAAAAGAAGCAAAATCATTAAATTATAAAATAAAACTTGATACAAACGGATTGAATCCTCTAGCTTTAGAAAAATTGATAAATGATAAAGTGCTTTCTCCTGACTTTATAGCAATGGATGTAAAAACTTCACTTTATAGATACCAAAAAGAATTGTTTTCGCCAAATAATTTTATTGAGAATGATAAAGTTATTAATTTATTAACAAAATCCATTAATTTATTATCTGAACTTCCACAAACACACAGAGAATTCAGAACAGTTCTTGTCCCACCTCTCGTAAAAAAAGAAGATATTAAAAATATTGCATCAGTTTTACCAGTTGATGCTTCATGGAAATTTGCTTCTTTTCAAAATAAGAACTGCTTGAATCCTTTATATAATGATATTTTGCCATATACAGATAATGAAAAAAAAGAGCTTATAGATTATGCGTCAACATTTATTAAAAATGTTGAATTAAGATAATTTTTTTGATTTTTTTCAAACTCGGTATTGACATGAAAAAAGTAAATTGATAATATAACAACATCGTTTTTGGGGATCTAGCTCAGTTGGTAGAGCATACGGCTCATATCCGTACGGTCATAGGTTCAATCCCTATGGTCCCTAATAAAAAAAAAGGAACTCTTTTGAGTTCCTTTTTTTTATTTAACATCAATTGTTAATAAATTAATAGGATATTAACAATTCATTAATTTATTAATATCCTATTAATATTTATTAGTATTCATCACCTTCAATTACTTTTTTTGACTCATCATTCTTATTTGAATCTTCTGGTAAAATCCAATCAAGAATACTAGAACTTGTTTCATCTATGTAATTATCAAATTCTGGTTGTAACAAGTCTTCTTGTAATAACGAAACAAGAGTTTGAGCTTGGGCTTTTGTGAAATAATAATTTAGTGGTAGAGATTCATCTGGAACACTATCACCTTCTCTAAGTCTTGAACTCCTAATAGGATAGATGGAAATTGTAAAATATGGAGAGTCCTTTTTAAATTTATATCCAAAATTTACAGTAACATCTCCATTGTTATTGAGCATAGAACGAACTGTACCCCACTCGATTCTTCCATCATTACTACCATATGCTTTAAATGATTTTGTTGATTTTCTGTCTAATTTCTTTTCATCAAAATCGCTAAGATAACTTTCTACAGCAGTTGCTAATTGAGTCCTTGAATCCTTTGTTAGAAGAACAACATAATATGCAGCCATATAAG
>CAYFND010000088.1:3266-5640 GCA_964344405.1 uncultured Treponema sp.
GCTGGTGACGACCACATCGCAATCGCTAAAATGGTCGGGGCGCATGGCCTCGCCAACGAAAGCCACCTGTTTTTCCTGCATAAAGGTCATAAATGCAGGCGCAATGGCTTCGGGTTTTTCATCAATGACAGTGACGCGCGCGCCAAGAGCGAGCAGGAGGCGGGTGGCGGCCTGCCCTGAAACCCCGGCGCCTATGACAACGGCGCGTTTATGGGTATATGGAGAATGAAAACCAGCAGTCATTGTTTTTGGATAAATTGTGATATTTGCGGTATGTTTTTTTAAGTTACCAAAACTAGTTGTTGTAAATAAGCCACAAGTATCAGTTTCTACAAATTTGTTCTTTGCAAAATTGAACAAAACAAATCTATTCTTTTTCTGATTGTCATTTTTACTAGTTGAAACTGAAGATTGTTTAGAATCTGTAGGTTCTCCGTCTTCTGTTGTTTTCTCTAATGGTTCCCCGTCAACATCGTAAACAGAAAAAGTAGTTTTACTAGAAGATTGGCATGATGGTAATGTTAGTAACATTGTAGTTACTGCACATATTGATAATAAATTGAGTATTTTTTTCATTTTTTTCCTCATAAATTGATATATATATAATACAAAAGAATCCTATTTTGTAACAGATAATCGTTCCTTTTGTAATAAAAAAAATAGTTGTTATTTTAATTGAAAGCGATTATACTTTAAATAATAAAGAAAATATTGTTTTAGCAATTTTCAGAATCAGGAGATACTAATGAAAAAATTTTTATTTTTGACTTCACTTTTCTGCCTTCTAACATTTTCTGTTTTTTCACAAGAACAAAATGAAGAATTAGTTTTTGATAAAACTGAAGGCAAATGGACAAATTTAAATTATACAAATATTCCAGTGTTAAAAATACTTGAAGGAAAAGAAGGCTATGTCGTTATATATCAAAAAAATAAGACTGGTGTTGGCAGTACTGTGATTCCTAAAAGTTGGGCAAAAGGAAACAATGAAGATCCAAGAAAATTAAAAATCAGAAATGCAAAAGGTAATAACACTTCATACATGACTATTATTAATGATAATACTGATTTCAAAAGAGTTATCTTAACAATTCCTATGTCTAAACAAAATTCCATTTGGGGTGTTGTTGATTACCGTAAACAAATGGACGGTCTTGATAAAGAAAACCTTGAAGATGTAAAATTATAATTCTAGGTTAAAAATATAATAAATTAGAGGGTTGAAATAGATAATTCTGTTTCAACCCTATTTTTTTAAAGGATTAAAAATGAATAAACTACCACAAGAAAAAATTCAAGAATTCAAAACTTTTATAGAGAATCACAATTTCTTTTTAATTATTGGCCATAAAGAACCAGATGGTGATTGTATAGCTTCATGCCTGGGTGCTGCCGCTATCTTAAAATCCATGAATAAAAAATACCAGCTTTTATCAGCTGGTCCATTCAAGAGAAATGAAATCAATTCATTTAAAGATTTATTCACCAATGAAATGACTTTTTTGGATAATAACGAACGAAAATCAACAGGTTTGATTATTGTTGACTGCTCCGAATTTTCAAGGCTTGGAGAAATTGACGGTGATTTAAAAAATCTTGATACATTCATCATCGATCATCATAAAACATCAGAACTTACCCCTTCTGCAACAAATATCAATGGTTATATAGATTCCAATGCACCAGCCTGCGCTTATTTGATTCAACTTTTTTATGAATCAATAATAGGTCAAGTTCCATCTGATATTGCAAAAATTTTATTCTTCGGGTTATCAACAGATACAGGATTCTTTAGATTTTTGAACGAGAATTCTTCAGATGTTTTTGGAGCCGCATCCCGCCTTATAGCTTCAGGTGTCAGCCCAAGAGATATTTATGATGAGATAAACAACGGAAAACCATATTTATCACGCAAACTCCTTGGTGTATTACTAAGCAATACTGAGTTATATCTTGACAACAGATTGGCAATTACTTATGAAACTCTTGAAGATACAAGGAAATATGGTGTTGACGGCAGGGATTCCGACGCTTTATATCAACTTTTATTATCATCAAAAGGTGTAGAAGCTGTTGTATTCTTACGACAAGACACGCTAACAACATGTACAGGCGGTTTCAGGTCTCAAAACTTAGTTGACGTTTCTGTTGTTGCTTCAAAATTTGGTGGTGGTGGCCACAAGAATGCATCAGGCATGAGTACAGAAGGACAATTGGACACATTAATTCCAGCTATTGTTAAGGAATTCGCCAGAATAATGTAACTTGGCACGAATATTGCTTATATCAGGTATCTTAATTAGCGAGGTAAATCATGAAAAAAACTGATTTAAGCAGGATTCCTTTATTAGTAAAAGAAGGAATTATTTCACAA
>CAYFND010000088.1:5650-8637 GCA_964344405.1 uncultured Treponema sp.
ATCGACTGGGTTGCTATCTTCATCACCAAAAATCCACCTTTATTTTCTCTGCAAAAATATAGTGAGGATTTTAGGAGTGAAATTGTTTTGTCCATAATTGAAAAAGGTCCTATCTTATTTGATTCTTTTGATGTAGAAACAGGTTCGTTTTTTACTTATTTGTATACATTCATACAGAATATTATCTTTTCAATTAAAAAGAAGAATGCAAAGTTTTTCATAAAAGAAAACATCAATTTAGTTGAAAGCATCAATTCTTTTACAGAAAAAGAACATGATTATTCGTGTATAGATTACAATAAGATTAATAAGAAAGTACCTTTTAAGAAACCAGATGTTACAGAAAATGATTTAAGGATTGCTTTTAACATCAAGTCAAAAAACACTTTAAAATATCTACAAGAAAACAACGGAAATCAATTATTAATACAAAAAGTTAGTAGTTATTCTGCAGGACTAGTAGATAAAACAATTCTTGTTCTCGCATTAAAATCTGCTTTTTTTATCACCGATGAACAAATTGAACTAGTTAGTAAAATTTGCAAAATTGATAGCGATGTTCTTTTTTGCATTATTCAACAACTCAGAAATGACATTCAGCAAAAATATATAAGAAAGAGGGAAATTGAAGAACGAAGGAATAAAGCATATTTTCAACACAAAAAAATCTTATCTCAGATTAATTATCTAGAAAATGATGAAAAATCTACAAAAAAATACGTTCGACAAGACTTAACACAAAGATATATCAATCAAACAAATAATTGGGAAAAGATTAATGAAAAAATATCTGATGGATATATAAATTTACGTCCTACAAATAAAAGCATAGCTGATATACTTGGAATTTGCGAAAGACAGATTAGTTACTACATCGCTTATGCAAAGAATTTAAATTTATTTTAATTAATATTGTAATACCCCCTTTTTTTTTCTATATTGTCTTTATGAAAATATATTTGGCCACTGGCAATAAGAATAAAAAAAGGGAGTTACAAGAATTACTTCCTAATCATACAATTGTGATACCTTCTGATGAAAATATTCAATTTAATCCTGATGAAAATGGAACGACTTTTTATGAAAATAGCTTGATAAAGGCTAAAGCCCTTTTTGATATAGTGCATATGCCTGTTATTGCTGATGATTCCGGTATTTGTGTTGATGCTTTGTCTGGAAAACCTGGAATCTATTCTGCAAGATACGCCGGACCTTCTTTTATGGAGGGGACTCATGACGGTAAAAAAATCAGTCAAGATGAACAAAATAAATTTTTAATTGAACAATTGAATTCCGTTGTAAAAACATCTAATTTTCCACCTGCGGCTTATATTCATGGAAAAAGATCTTGCCATTACACATGTGCAATGGTTTTATACCTAGGTACAGACAGAATTTTTGTTTGTGAAGAAACTTTTGAAGGCACACTTATTGATAATATTGAAAATTCTAAAGGAAACGGTGGATTTGGTTATGATCCGATTGTCTACCTTCCAGAACTATCAAAAACTGTTGCAGAATTATCCGCTGATCAAAAAAATGCAATTTCCCATAGAGGAAAAGCAATGAACCAGTTAAAAAAAATAATCGACTCATTATAATTTTTTTTCAGAATTTTATTAAAGTTTTTTCTAATTCATACCGATATAGAAGTAGAAATGTTATATTAGTGTTTATTTTTAAATACTTTTAAAACAATTCTAGCAGAAATGTGTGGATGTAGCCTTGTAAACATTTACACATTTTTGCATTCAGAAGAAAGGATTCTTCTGATTATATTCCAAGGAGGAATACTATGGTTATCAACCACAACATGTCGGCAATGTTTGCCAATCGTCAACTCGGAGTTACAGGTCTAGGTCTTTCAAAAGACATGGAAAAACTAACATCTGGTGAAAGAATCAATCGTGCAGGAGATGATGCTTCAGGACTCGCAGTATCTGAAAAGATGCGTAGTCAAATTCGCGGATTGAATCAAGCTTCACAGAATGCTCAGAATGGTATTAGTTTTATTCAGACAACTGAAGGTTATCTGCAAGAAACAACTGACATCATGCAACGTATTCGTGAATTGGCTGTTCAGTCTTCAAATGGTATCTATTCTGACGAAGATCGTATGCAGATCCAGGTAGAAATTTCTGCCCTCGTTTCTGAAGTTGATAGAATTGCTAGTTCTGCTCAATTCAACGGTATGAATATGCTTACAGGACGTTTTGCACAAGCTTCTGGTGAAAACACAGTCACTGGTTCTATGTGGTTCCATATTGGAGCTAACATGGATCAGAGAATGCAAGTTTACATTGGAACAATGACTGCAGAATCTCTTGGTATTCGTGAAGTTGGTACTGAACAGAAAATTTCTCTTGCTACACCGGAAGATGCCAACCGTGCAATTGGTACAGTGGATGAAGCTCTTAAAAGAATCAACAAACAAAGAGCTGATCTCGGAGCTTACCAAAACCGTATGGAATATGCTGTAAAAGGTTTGAATATTTCTTCAGAAAATCTTCAAGCTTCAGAAAGTCGCATTCGCGATACTGATATGGCTAGCCAGATGGTTGAATTCACTAAAAACTCTGTATTACAACAAGCTGGAACTGCTATGTTGGCTCAGGCTAACTCTCAGTCACAGAATGTCTTGTCTTTACTCAGATAGTGTATTATAATAATTAGGAAGATGTTTAAACATCTTCCTAATTATTGCACGGTGTTTCTATAGTTACACTCTTCTTATCTTTTCCCCAGAAATACTCATTAATTGAATTTATTTAACATGATTTTTCAGAATCATGATGTTCTTTGAAATAGTACTATCCTTGTTTGCAAGGTAACAGCAAGAACAGTCAGTTTGTAAACATACTTACTATTCCTGCTGAATAGGTCTGAAACAAAAATATAGGCGATTTATATTTTTGCCTCTACCTTGCAGGACACAAAGCATGAAGCTTTGTTGTTTTAGTAAACATGGAGGGTACAACAATGATTAT
>CAYFND010000089.1:0-2755 GCA_964344405.1 uncultured Treponema sp.
CTGTTGATTTTCCTTTTGTATCTTTATGCTTTGAATATCAGAAGCCTTTATGTTGTTTGTTACAACTTTTGAGATTATATATGGCTCCGTCCACAATGAAAGCGAATAATTCAAATATTGTTCAAGTGATGAATCAATTTCAAATATGGAGATGTTTCCCCCTGGCATTATATATCTTGAAGTTTGAGAAAAATCTAAGTTTCCAAATAAAATCTCATTTGCTTCAGCATTGTTTATTGAATATTTAATATGAATCGTATCTGGTGAAGTGAGTCCGTATAAAGATTTATTAACATCGCTGTCTGATATTTTATACATGTTACTAATGTTTGTTAAGTTGTTTATTAAAGAATTGATTTTTTCACTGTTACAAGGAACTGATAAAGAGGAATTAGTGATGTCTTTTGCAAACCAATATTCATTCTCCTTATAAATTACAATTCCATTCTTGTTGTTTTCCTTTGTGTCATAAATAGAGATTTCTGTAATTTGATTTTTATATTTTGGATTGATTAGTGCAGACTTAACACTTTCCCTTTTATTTTTACTATTCTTTATTGGGAAAGAAATTATAAATAAAACCGCTAGAACTACACAAACACCCGCTAAAGGGATAATTCTGTTTTTAATCTTCATATTAACCTACTTTTGAACTTCTGATTTTAAACACTTTGTTTTATGTATAAAGAATAATCTGAAAAACAATCCAATCAATAAAATAATAACTGGTAGAAGTATGAATAAAAATATATATGTGCAGCGAAGGATTTTTACAAATGTTGCTTCATCAGTTAGTTTGAACAAAGATGTGTCCCTTGTAGTCCTGTTTTGTAGTTCCGCAAGCTTTTCTTCTCCGTTCAACTTTAGCAAATTATTAGTAAGGAAATCAAAATTCCTATAATCTCCATATTCACCACCGATGTATCCAATCATCAATGAATTAACAAAATATTGGTCTGATAAAACTATAATATTTGAATCATCAGAAGACATATCGTTGTACAAGCCTTGTAAAGGACCTGTGATTTTGGCAGAAATTATATTTGTTTTCTTCTCTTTGTCTTTAACATCATAGTTTTGTAGGACAAAAGGATTAGTTTCAATCAATTTTTCCCTGCTGTTTCTGTCTATATCAAAGGAATACGACATATTGCTTGTTACGATGTAAGGAGTTGCGTTATTTTGTAGTTCAAGTGGCACATTCCAGAACGAAGTGAGCCCGAGCTTTGCATTTTCTTGAGGAAGAACGCTTATCCATAGTGGATAATTTATTATTTGGGTGTTGGAAGTTTGATTTACATCTTCATAAGTTTGTTCCATCATTGTTATTCTTGAACATGAAATGTCGGCTGCAATAGAATTGTTAAAGATAACACCCCAGTTTTCAAGCATTTCAACAATATTAGTGTTTGCATTTTGTGTAAGGCGCCAATCTCCAGTGATATCAACGGAATAAGGGCTTACAGCAAAAAAGGCGTTTCCCTTTTTAGATAAAATATAGTTCTCTATAGCAATGGCTTCATTTATTAGAATATTGCTGTCGCCCAAAACAAGTAGCAGTCCGTTTGCATCTTCAATTTCGCTTACTGTAGTCGGTGTGTTTACTTCAATTTCATTATATATAAATCCTTGCGAATTCAGCCATGAACAAAGATATTCATAATCTTCAGCCAAGGTCATGCCGTTTCCAAGTATTATATTAACAATCTGTTTTGTTCCGGTAATCAAATATTTGATTCTGTATGTTAAATCATATTCAAGAGAATCTGCCGTAAGTGAAAAAGGAACAGCCTCTATATTTCCCTTATATTCCAAAACAATAGCTGAATAGACAGTCAAATATTCAGTGGAATTGTTTTTTGTGTTTCTAATCTGCTGGTTGAATATTCCGTAGTTTTGCAATGTTGATAAGGCTTCTTTATCTTTGTCTGGATTTTTTATTGTCAGTGATATGTTGTCATTTTGATTTGCATATGAATTAAGAAATTCTGTTACATCTTTTATCTGAGGATACAATTTTGCCAGGCTTTCAGAACGGTAATACGTTATTTTTAACGGTTCGTCTATTTGAGAAATCAACTCTTTTGTATATTGTGAAAGTGAATATGTCTTATTCTTTGAAAAATCAATTCTTGTGTAATACCGCTGTCCGTTCGCCAAAATCAAAATTGAAATCAACAAATACAACATATATTCAATTCTTTTTCTTGAAGAAAATTTCCGTCCTTTTTTTGATTCATAAACAAATATTGATAGAACCATAAAAATAAAAAATATTCCAACGAAGAAAAACAAATCCCTTGTATCCAAAATACCTTTACCTTCTGCATCAAAATGCCAGGCAAAGCTAAAAAACTTACATAAAGATGTTACAAATGAATTTGTGTTAAAATAAACAGCTAATAAGTGAACGCTATTAAAAATTGCCAGAATCACAGCTGAAATTAAAAATGAAGTCAATCTATTCTGAATTGAAATATTAATAAAAGTGCATATTGAAATTAAGGCTATAGCATAAAAGAACAAGCAGACAATTCCGCAAAAAAGCTGGCCAACATCAATGCTTCCAGAAAGATTTATAATAAGGGCTACAGGAATTAACAATAAAACTAAAAAATAATAAACAATCAAATTGGACAGAAAACTTATTAAGATTTTTTTTGAAGAAGATAATGGAATAAAGTCGTCGTAAACTGATTCTGATTTCTTATAACAAATAGAAGGAATTATTAAGATGCTGATATAGGGAACTGAT
>CAYFND010000089.1:2765-8621 GCA_964344405.1 uncultured Treponema sp.
ACCAGAAAAAAACTGCTGTCTGATAAAGAAATTGATGATTATGAACAAGATAAAAATCAAAGCTAAAAGATAATAGAATGGACGGCACAAAGAAGATTTTAGATTATATATTAAAAAAGATTTAATTTTGTTTGATTCATGCAATTGATGACCTCCGTAAATTGTAACTAAAACGTGCTAAATCACCAATTTCATAAAGGCGTCTTCTAAAGATGAAGCGTGATTTGTTTTAACTATAGATTCTTCAGTACCGCTTGCTACAAGTTTTCCATTAGAAATGATTTGAATGTCATCACATAATGCGATAACTTCTTGTAAAATGTGAGTTGACATCAAGATTGATTTTGATGGAGAAAGTTTTTTTATCAACTTTCTCATTTGAATAATTTGAGCCGGATCAAGACCAGAAATTGGTTCGTCCAAAATTAAATTTGGGGGATTAAAAACAAGGGCCTGTGCGAATGAAACTCTTTGAGCGAATCCTTTTGATAAAGTCTTATTCTTTTTAGAAAGGACTTCTTCCAAGCTGCAGTCATGAATTACTTTTTGCAGAGCTTTCTTTTTGTCATCTCCCACAAGTCCATGAATTGATGCAACTGAGTCTAGAAAATCCAGAACAGACATATCTGGTGGAAGTATACTCTTTTCTGGTACATAACCAATTAAGGAAGAAGCTTTTTCTGGATTGTCGCTTACATTTATTTTTATTCCATCATTATCATCAACAAAAATATCACCAGAAGAAGGATAATGAATGGCTGAAATCGCTTTTAAAATTGTAGTTTTTCCAGAACCGTTCGGCCCTAGAAGTCCTGTAATAGAGCCTTTTTTTACAACAAAAGAAATGTCATCAACACAGAATGATTCTTCTTTGTTTGAATGATATTTCTTTGAAAATGAATTAAGTTCAATCATTATATCTTGTTAATCTACGAATGGAATTTCTATATGCATTCTATCGTGAGATAATTCTGCCTTTGGATAAATTTTTTGAGCTTCTTCTAAAAGTATATGCAAATCCTTGTCTGTATAACGTGGACTGTAATGAATCATACACATTCTTCTAACTTCCGCTTCTTTTGCAATAGTTGCCGCTTGCGATGCCGTCATATGTTTCTTTTCTTTAGCTTGATCTTTTAATGCTTCTTCAAACATTCCTTCGCAAACTAAAAAATCAGAACCACGAACTTCATCAATTATAGAACGTTTGAAAAGTGTATCGGTTACATAACTGAATTTTCTTCCGCTTCTTTTTGAACCCAATACATCTTCTGGTTTTACAATTTGTCCATCACTGGCTGTTACTTCAAATCCATTCTGAAGTTGAGACCACAAAGGTCCGCAAGGAACATTCAAACTTCTAGCCTTTTCCGGATTAAACTCACCAGGTCTGTCCAATTCTTCCAATGTATATCCAACACAAGTCTTTGTATGTTCCAAAGGAAAGGCCCTTATATAATAATCTTTCCCCGAATGGACAACACAAGGAGCTTCGATTTCTTTTACAATGATTGGATAATTGATATACATGTCCAAGACTCTACGGCTTGTTTCTATATATTCCTTGATTTTTGGTGGACCGTAAATGTAGAGAGGTTCTGTCCTGTCAACTTGAGCTGACAGCATCAGAATTCCAGGAAGTCCGGTTACATGGTCGGCATGTGTATGTGAAACAAAAATAGCGTTGATTTTCTTCCATTTTAGATTAAGCCTTCTAAGGCTGACTTGAGTTCCTTCTCCACCATCAAATAAAAATAAATCACCATCTCTTCGTAATAAAACAGATGTTAAGTGTCTGTATGGTAAAGGCATCATTCCGCCAGAACCTAAAATAAAAGCTTCCATATTCATAAGTGATTTATAATACTAATTATTTAATTTTCTGTAAATAATAGAACAAAAAACATTACTCAGTAATCAAAGTTGTATCTTTTTTTATCAAACGTATAAAGCAAAACAGCATTATAAAAAAAGCCGCAATCCATGAAATTGGATATGAAATATATATTGTCTCGATTGTATGGAAAGCGCCCACTCTGAATATTGTCAACAACCAAATTATTCTGAATGCACAAACACTAAGCATTGTGATAATCACCGGTAAAAATGAATGCCCTATTCCTCTCAAACTGTTTGCTATTGTGTCCATTATTCCACACAGAGCATACGTAGAACAAATAATCATCAACCTTCTGCCTCCAAATTGAATGACATCTGGATTTTTTGTATAAATTCCAAGCAGTTTGTCAGAAAACAAAAGTACAATGAATCCCAACGCTTCACCAAGAACAAGAATTGTCAGTATTGCTTCCAATACAACTTTCTTAATTCTCTTGATATTTTTCGCACCCAAATTCTGCGAAACAAATGTCAGCGTACCTTGAGCAAATCCATTCATCGAAATGTAGACAAAGCCCTCTATATTCGCCGCCGCTGAATTTCCTGCAATTACAACAGAACCAAAAGAATTTATTGAAGATTGAATTATTACGTTTGAAAAAGAAAACATTATGCCTTGAAATCCAGCTGGAACACCAATTTTAACTATTCGTCTGAAAACTTCCTTGTCTAGTTTGAGTTTCATGAAATCAAGTTTGAAGTCGTCATTTTCTTTCACAAGCAAATAAATAATAAAAAAGGCGGCAACAGTTTGTGATATTACAGTTGCTAAAGCTACGCCTTCAACATCCATGTTGAACTTTATTACAAAAAGAAGGTTCAACAAGATATTGATGATTCCTGATAATAAAAGAATGTAGAACGGACGTTGAGTGTCGCCTTTTGCCCTTAATAAAGCGCTTCCAAAATTATAAATCATCGTTACTGTGATACCGGCAAAATAAATTCGCAAATATCTAACAGCTAAATCTAGAACTTCTGTTGGAGCCTGCATCAAAATTAAAATTTGTTTTGCTGAAAAAATACCAACAACAGTTAAAATAATTCCACTATAGAGACTTAACAATATTGAAGTATGAACTGTTTTTTGAAGATATTTCTTATTTCCAGCTCCAAAATAGTTGGCGGCAACAACATTTGTCCCAATTGATAAGCCGACAAAAATATTTACAAGTAAATTTATTAGAGAACCAGTTGAACCAACAGCCGCTAAAGAATTATCCCCGGCAAATCTGCCCACCACAACAATATCCGCCGCATTAAAAAAAAGCTGCAATACGCTGGAAAGAATAAGTGGAATTGAAAATTTCAACAGTTTTGAAAAAATCGGTCCTGTTGTCATATCAATTTTATTTGTCGTTTTAGAATTAATAATGTGCATATTTATCTTCTATAATGTTTTTAGTATTTCCTTAAAAAAAGAATTATCAATCTTTGCGTTACTTATCAAGTCACTAAAAGAATGGAAAACATCTTGTTGATATTGTTCGCCAAACAAAATAATGTCCTTTCCACTATCATCCTTTTTATAAGATAAATCGTATTTCTTGTTGTTATATGAAAATTCATAATCTTTTTTAATTTCTGTGTAAAATTGGAGAGTTTTTAAATCCATTGTTCAATTATATAGTTTTTTATAATATAGTACAAATATGTGTATAGTTTTTTATAATACAAATTCGTGTCTATCTGATGAACAAGCTTATGAATATAGCACAATTCCTTCGCGAAAAGACATCATTGAAAAGTTGATTGAACAAAATAAGTGGAAAATTGTAGTTGTCGCTGTAAAACCGGCAAATTTCCTACTTGATTTAAGCAAGGACGGTGTAATTCAAAAATCTGATAAAATTATTTATGATATTTTGGATACAACAGACAATGAACAGATTGTTGAAAGAATTTCATCATATAATCCAAAGCTAGCAGTTTCTTTTTCATCATGGACAAAACCTTATGATTGGATTTCTATGAATGATTCACTTATTGCAAAGAAATTGTCATCAAAAGGAATAAAAACTATTTGCCACACGCTTGAAACTTCAGAAATCGCCTTTGATAAATACAGGACGAATAATTTTTTAAAAGAGAACGGCTTTTTAGTCCCTCCTTATTTGTATATAAACAACGCTCTTTATACTGTTGATAAAAAAAACAAGGACAGCGGCAAAAATGTCTATAAAGAAATGATTCATGAAGAATTAAGAAACATGAATTATCCTATTATTATTAAAGATTTATTTGGATTAAGTTCTTATGGAATGGAGATTGCTGTTAGTTTTAATCAAGCGGTCCATTACTTGTCACTTAAAAAAAACAATACAGATAAAATAGTTGAAGAATACATAACTGGCGAACATTTTGGTGTTGAGATATACGGAAGTTCGGATTGTGATTTTTTTAATATTCCACAAGGTGAATATAAAGTGATGAATCCATTCCTTTTCTCAACTAATAAATACGGAATCACAAGTCCAAAACAAAGCATAAAAATCGGTCCTGTAACAAATGAAAAATTCAAAATAAATGAATTAAAAAAAGAATTGCTCAGGCTTTCGCGCAAAATGAAGTTTTCCGGATTCACACAAATTGATTTAATTTTTTCTAATGATAAATGGTACTTTATAGAAATTAATTCAAGATTGTCAGGAATGACATATACATATGAAACACTTTTTGATTCAAATCCTAATGAACTTCTAAAAATTAATTCTGAAAGCAACGGTTATATAATAAATTTTAAGACAAGGCCTCTTCTTGATGATGAAGTCCGCAAAATCAATGAATATAAAAATCTTTTATTCATCCAAAATGTAAGAAATGAAAATGCAAAACAAGAGCGCGAAGCAGGATATGCAGAAATCATCCTTGGAAAATGCAACGATATAAAGGATTTATTATCACTTCTAAAAGACTTTGATAAAACATTTCCTTCTTTGGTGGATGATTTCTTTATTACACAGACAAAAAGTTTACTTGATAATTTTTAATTATATTTACAATTTATAAAAAGAATTAGTATAATTGAACATATTTCATAAAAAAGGCTGAAAAATGAATAAACAAATGATAATGGGCAATCAAGCTATTGCTTTGGGAGCATTAAAAGCTGGCGTAAATCTTGTTTCGGGATATCCAGGAACTCCTTCATCAGAAATTATTGAATATATTTCCAAATATAATAAAAAGACTGGAACTTATGTAGAATGGTCTGTAAATGAAAAAGTTGCAATTGAAGTTGCAGCCGGCGCTTCATTTTCTGGAAGCAGAACTCTTGTTACAATGAAACAAGTTGGACTGAATGTTGCAAGCGACCCTGTTATGTGTTTGTCTTACGTCGGTGTAAAAGGCGGCATGGTTATAGTTTCTGCAGATGATCCGGGTCCAATTTCCAGCCAGACAGAACAAGATACAAGAAAATTCGGTCAATATTCAAAAATTCCAGTTTTAGATCCTTCAACACCAAAAGAAGCCTTTGAAATGGTTCAAGAAGCCTTTGAATTATCAGAAAAATATAACACACCTGTTTTGTTAAGACCGACAACTAGAGTTTGCCACGCCTATGAAAGCCTTGAACTTCCGGAACTTGAAGAGAAAAACAACAAGGGCGTCTTTGAAAAAGACTCGTCACGATGGGTAATATTCCCTCGTTCATCATATTTAAATCATAAAAGAATCTTTGCCCGTAATGAGAACGAACTGCCGGAATATTTTTCTTCAAGTGATTTCAATATTTATGAAAATGAAAACAATTCTCCAAAAGCCGTCGTTTCAGGCGGTATAAGTTGGACTTATCTAAAAGAAGCCCTCACCATCTTAAAAAATGAACTTCCATATGAAGACAAGTTGAAAGAACTGACATTGTTAAAAATAGGTACACCATATCCTTTTCCAAACGATTTGGCATTAAAGCTATTGTCAAAAAAAGAGGAAGTACTAGTCCTTGAAGAATTAGAC
>CAYFND010000090.1:0-5066 GCA_964344405.1 uncultured Treponema sp.
AACCTCAAGGAATATTCATATTATCATAAGACGGAACAAAAGCCTTATGCCGAACAAATCAGCAATTCTGGAATAAGTCACGGTCATGGCGCATTGTATTTAGGCTTTAAAACATATGTAAATCAAAATATAACATATATAGATTCAGAAACGAATAATCAAACACCGCTACTAATTGCCGGAGCTTCTGGTTCCAGCAGATATAATAAAGGTTTATGTCAATATACAAATACCCAAATGTTTTTTAATTTATTAAAGATAGTTCCAAAACTACTATTAAATAAATTAAAATATGGTAGATATCTTGACATTTTTCTTACTCACACTCCTCCCCGACATATTCATGATAAAGAGGATCCTTGCCATATTGGTTTTGAATGTTACAATTGGTTTTTAGAGAAATTCAAACCAAAATATATGGTTCACGGACATATTCATTTATATGACTTACGAGAGGAACGAATATCACAATATATAGACACAACAGTTGTTAATGCATACGCACATTGTGTTATAGAGTTATAAAAAAGGATTTTATAATGAACTTTTCAGCATCACAATCAGAAGAAGATTTTTATAAAGCTAGAAATAAAGCTTTTATTAATGAAATACAACATTTTCTTTCTCCAGAAGAAGCATCTTTAATATCTTTAAATGATGTAAAACAATTGATCAAACCAATAAATGAAACTTATGTTGGAATGCAAACTATAGCTATAGATAAAATTATTGGCAGTGAAGGCAGATACAAGGATTTTGACAATCAGTTTTTTCCCAAAAGTTCTTTTTTGAAGAATCGTTGGGAACACGTAGATGAAGCTGCAATCAATTCAATAATTCTGCCTCCAATAAAAGTTTATGAACTTGCAGGTCTTTATTTTGTAAGAGATGGAAATCACAGGGTTTCTGTTGCCAAAGCAAAAGGTGTTGAATTTATCGATGCAGAAGTTGTTTCCTTACAAAGTGAAATAAAACTAAAAAAGACAAACAATATCAAGGACTTGGTCAGACAAATTATTTATTATGAAAAAAGGGTGTTTTATTCAGAAACAAATTTTGGTGATATCACCGACTATTGGTGTTTGGATTTTACAACTCCAGGAAAATATGATGTAGTTTATAATCACATCCTCACACATAAATACTTTATAAATCAAAATTTGGATAAAGAAATTTCTATTGAAGAAGCTGTATTATCTTGGTTCAAAACAGTTTATCTTCCAATTATTTTTTCTATCAATAAAAATCATATTAATAGAAAATTTCCAAAACAAACAAGCAGTGATTTATATGTTTGGATTGTAAAATACTGGGATGATTTAAAAGTTAAGTTTTTTGATGAAGAAATTACAATAGAAAAAGCTGTAATGGACTTTAAGAAAACACATAAAATTTCATTCTTCAAGCTTTTTATCAATAGAGTTAAATGCATTCTATTAAGACGGGCAATTGTAGATAACAACCTTCCTTCTAATTAGTTTTATAAACTTGACGGCTAAAACTATCAATGTTAGAATTAATGAAAACGTATTTTTTTTTACAGGAGACATAAATATTTTGACTTCAATTGATTCATTCACAAATATACCTTTACTTGTTGTTGCGATAATTAGTTTTATAATCTTATTGTTTTTATTCATCATTAAGATTCGTAACACAGTTAAGTCCAGCTTTGTTTTTTCATTATCAATAATTGTTTTGATTGCAGGATCCATTTATACATTCTTCACAAAACATTATATTTATATTGTCTTCACGGTGGGAATCGCAGAAGTTCTAATTCTTCCTTACTTGCTTATAAAAGCATTTGATAATCCTAAAAAAAGAGAAGAAAAAAAGGCCGCTAAAAAACAAGCTGAAGAGTTAAATACAAATTCTGACGTTGTAAGTAAAGCTGCAATTCAAGAAATTGAATTGAAACATAAAAAACTTCTTGATGTTAATAAAGAATTGTTTTCAAAAGTTTCAACATTCTTTTCAAATGATAACAGTATGGAAAGCTTCCTTGAATATTGCAGTAAATTGATATCAGAAAAGATTAAAGCTGACGGATGTATAATTCTTATTGCTGATGATTATGACAATCTTTTATTAGTAAAATCTTTTTCAGGTTCATTCCCTCCTCCATACAAACTACCAGAAGATTTGCCTCATAAGCCAATTAGAGTTGAAACTAATTTGAAATTTGCACAATTTCCATTAAAAGGAAATATATTTGGTGATATTTTTACTGGAGCAGAACCCGTTTTAATAGCAGATTCTGTAAAAGATCCTAGAATCTTCCAGAATGGACCAGAAGAATTTCTTCGCTGTGGTAGTTATATTTTTGTACCTCTTAAACAGCAGTATAACACTATTGGATTATTGGCTTTATCAAAGTCTCCTGACAATGAAAAATTCACAAAAGCTGATTTTGATGATGCAGTAATTATTACTGATGCTATTTCCACATCAATGAAACCATTGTATAGTTTCCTTGCTTATGCAGAACACACAGAATTAAATAAAGGTGGAAGTATAGCTTCTAAATATCAAAAAGAATTATTACCACAAAAATTACCTATTATTCCAAATGTATCACTTGGTTGTTTTTCTAATCCATTTGAAAATGTTTGTGGTGATTATTATGACATCCTTGCATCAAGAAAAGATAGAATTTCATTTATAATGTCTGATATTGCTGGAAAAGGAATGAATTCACTTGTTATCATGATTATGATTCGTGCAATTTTACGACTTTCAGTAAATACAGAACAAAGTGCTTCAACAATTCTAGAATGGACCAACAGAGGTATTTGTGGTGATTCTTCTAAAATAGATCACTTTGCTAGTGTTGCCTTAATTAATTACAATAGCATTACTAAAGAAGCACAGATTGCAACATGTGGTAACAATCCTGTTTTCTTATTTACAGCTTCAGATAAAACATTCAAACAGATAACAACTCCTAGTGAACCACTTGGTGTTGAAAAAGAAACTGTTTATAAAAATATTATACAACAATTAAATTCTGGTGATATACTTACTACTTGTACAGATGGATTACTTGAATCAGTTAATGAAAATGGTGTACAATATTCAACTGAACGTTTGAAGAATGTAGTCATTAGAAACTGTAATTCAAATGCAAAAGATATTACAAATCATGTAAAAGATGATTTGAAAAGATATTGTGGCTCAACCCAACAATATGATGATCAAAGTTTGTTGATTATTAAAATTCAATAGAATTATAAAGGAGATTTCTTTATGGAACTTAAAATACGAAAAAATGGTGATGTTTATATTATTGATGTAACGGGTGAAATGGATCTTTATAACTCTTATAAATTAAAAGAGTTATTAATGAAAATGCTTGAAAAAAATGTAAAAAACTTTGTAATTAATCTTGAACAAGTTGATTATATTGATTCGTCTGGAATTGGTGCACTTATATATATTTGCTCTACAATTAAAAAAATGAACCTAAAACTAGCTATTTCTAATATTCATGGTTCGGTTAAGAAAGTTATTGAATTAACTAAACTTATGGGCTATTTCCCTATTGCTAATAGTGTTGAAGAAGCTTTATTAATGGTTAAAGAATAAAAATGAATATTATTAAAAAAAGTTTTGTATTTTAGGAGGAATATATGGTACAGGATTTTAAAGAACTAAGATCAGATGAAAATGACCCTTTATTTGATAAAACTAATATGCTTAAGAAGGAATTTCCTTCTGATTTCAGACAGATTCGCTATTTTACTTTATTGATAGTACAATCAGCTCCTACTGAAATAAAAGAATTAAATCTTCTAGAACAGCAGATTAGTGAAATTATAAAGAATGCAGTAAAACACGGTAATCACTGTGATATTAATAAAAAAGTTACTGTTTGGTATTCTTTCAGCCCTACTCATGCACATATTATTGTACAAGATGAAGGTGAAGGTTTTAAAGATTTGGAAAAATGGAACGATTTCAATAAAAAGAGATTGGAATGTCTTCATAACAATGATTTTATGGAATTATCAAATTACGTAACTTTCCGTACAAAAGAATCAGATAGCCAGGATGGTGGTAACGCTTTGTTTGCTGCCCTTGAATATTGGAATGGTGGTTTTGTATATAATGGCAAGAAAAATGCTGTTGCAATGTTGAAAAAATATCAACAGAAATATCGTAACATTAATAACGACGGAGAATAAAATCTCGAAAAGCCTAATTATAAGAAATTAGGCTTTTTTTATGTTAAAATAAAAACGCCCAAAAATTATTTATTTTTGGGCGTTTTCTTTGGAGATGGCGAGAATTGAACTCGCGTCCGAAAAAGTAAACCATGCACATCTACAGATTTAGTTATGCGAGGTAGTTGTCGGGATTCGGTAGCAGCATAACAAGCGTCGATTCCTTATTCTAATTAGAAAGTCCCATATAACGATTAGACACATCATACAGCAAGTCCCGATTTTTGACAGAATATTTAACGGCTCGGAACAGCGTCGTTAATATCCCGGCTCAAGCTACAACTAAGCAACGAGAGCTAACTGTTCGTTTTCAGACTCTTCGTCTTCTCTACGTTTTGCAGTTATTGTTTTTGTCAGTTTGAAGGACCTTCACCCTTACCTGCAATACATGATTTCTCAATTCCGTCGAAACCGGTTCATCCCCAAATATTGCTTTTTAGCTTTATCAAGCTATTGATAATATAATAGCGATTTTCTTTTCAGTCAAGAAAATTATTTTAATTTTGAAACATCTATTTTATAAGTACTTCCACAGTTTTTACAGGTTATTTCAATATTCATGTTTTTTATAACATTAATGTAATATTCTTCATTACAAGGACAATTATATATCACATTTCGTTCAAGTAAAACTACAGGATTAAATTCCCTATATAAACCAAATATCAAATCATCATGATTTCCTTTTTCAGAAAACCATTTACCAATTGATGGACAGGCACTAAAAGCATTTTCAACTTTTTGAATTACAACATCTGTATTTCCTGTATCTATACTTTTATTTTTTTGAATTCCACCATTTTCTGGAACAACTTGAATATACATTCCACCTGCTCCCAC
>CAYFND010000090.1:5149-8597 GCA_964344405.1 uncultured Treponema sp.
AGAATCAATTTGTACAGAACTTTCATATGGAAATTTATCATTTTCATTAATTCGTGATACACTCATTGTTCCTTTACCCAAAAACTCTGATAAATCCCAATTCTCTAAAGGTTTAGTAATTTTAATATTATCATTAAACAAATATCCCCTTACATAACCGGAAGAATCTGCTTCAACACAATATCCTTCTACAGGACCGTCAAGTTGTGCTTTGATTATTATCTTACCTTTTTCTTTCATCATTGGTACAAGTAAGGCTGCACATAAACAAGCTTGTCCTAAAATCATCGTCTCTAGAATACCCAGATTATGTTGCAATCGCATTTGATTAATAAATTTTGTTCCATTAAATAAACATCCACGAAATTGTCCATCATTTAACATAAATATTGACATTTTATCAGCTTCTATTTTTGACAAAGCTTCAAGTAATTTTTCATTCTCTATATTTTTTTTAATCATTTTTTAAATATAATGATATTTATAGCTTTTGAAAAGTCGTTTTTCTTCTATAATATGTCTCTTATTGACAATTTCAATTTACAAAGGTATTCTAAATTAATTTTATTATATGGATGGTTTATTATGGCTGTAGATGAAAAAATGCAAACTGTACGACATAGTTGTTCGCACATAATGGCAGAAGCTATTTTAAAACTGTTTCCAGGCACAAAAATTGCAATTGGTCCTGCTATTGAGAATGGTTTTTATTATGATTTTGAATTTCAAAAAGATGTTAAGTTCACCGAAACCGATATCCCTACCGTTGAAAAAGAAATGAGAAGAATCATTTCTAGTAATTGTAATTTTGTAAGAACTGAAGTTTCTAAAGAAGAAGCATTAAAACTTTTTAAGGATCAACCATATAAAGTTGAACTTATTAATGATTTACCCGAAAATGAAGTAATTTCTACATATCAGCAAAATGATTTTATAGATTTATGCAGAGGTCCTCATGTATCTTCTTCAAAAGAAATCAACGGACAAGCATTCAAAATTACAAAAATTGCCGGTGCTTATTGGCGTGGTGATTCAGACAGACAAATGTTGACTCGTATTTATGCTGTTTGCTTTTCTAATCCTAACGAACTAAAGGATTACGTAAAAATGATGGAAGAAGCAGAAAAGAGAGATCATAGAAGAATTGGTCAAGAATTGGATTTATTCCATCTTGATCCTGAAGATCCTGGTCAAATTTTCTGGCATCCAAATGGATGGAAAGTTTACACAATCATACAAGATTATGTTCGTTCTAAAATAATTAAAGATGGTTATGATGAAATAAATACACCTGCAATTATGCCTCGTACTCTATGGGAAAGATCTGGACATTGGGGACATTACCAAAAGAATATGTTTATTACAGAAAGTGAAAAAAGACTTTTTGCAATAAAACCGATGAATTGTCCAGGTGCTATTGAAGTTTTTAAATCAAGACAGCGTTCTTATAAAGACCTTCCAATGAGACTTGCAGAATTTGGTCATGATGTTAGAAATGAACCTAGTGGAACTTTGCATGGAATTATGAGGGTTAGAGGCTTTGTTCAAGATGATGGTCATATCCTCTGTACAGAAGATCAAATAGGTTCAGAAGTTACAAAATTCTGTCACTTATTAAAAGATATTTACAAAGATTTTGGATTTGACAAGGGAATCAAAGTAATGTTCTCTACAAGGCCAGAAGACCATGTTGGAACAGAAGAAGATTGGGACAGAGCAGAAAATGCTTTGGCTAAAGCTTGCGAAACTGCAGGTTTATCTTATGAGATTCAACCTGGAGAAGGAGCTTTCTACGGTCCAAAATTGGAATTCCAACTTTTAGATTGTTTAGGAAGAAGCTGGCAATGTGGCACTATTCAAGTTGACTATCAGTTACCTTCTGCAGAAAGATTGAATGCTGAATACATTGGTTCTGATAATGCAAAACATCATCCTGTAATGCTTCATAGGGCTGTTTTAGGCTCAATGGAACGTTTTATTGGTATTTTAATTGAAAACTTTGCAGGAGCCTTACCAACATGGTTGCACTTTGAACAAGTGGCTGTTGTTCCTGTAAGTCCTGATTTTAATGATTATGCTTCAGAAATAGCTTCCACACTGTTTGATTTGAACTACAGAGCAAAAGCGTATACTAATGAAGACAACATGAAAACAAAAATCAAGATGCTTACAACAGAACACAAAGTACCTTATATTCTAGTTGTTGGACAAAGAGAAAAAGACACAAATTCAGTTTGTGTACGTTTTAGACCAAGTTCAGGAAAACAACAACAAACATTCAAATTAGATGACTTTATTTCTTATTTGAAAGACAATGTTGATAATAAAAGGACAGAAATTTAATAATTAAATAAAAAGGGAATACTTATTAAGTATTCCCTTTTTTGTATTAATATGTTTTTAATAATAAATCTTGTTTAAACTAAAAAAAGTTGTTAACTTCTAACAAGTATAACAACTTTCATAACCCTTTTTCTAAGGTAAAATATTTTAATCGGGATGACAGGATTTGAACCTGCGACATCCTGGTCCCAAACCAGACGCGCTACCAGCTGCGCTACATCCCGTTAATTAATTTATAAGCATTATATTTTAATAATTTATTTTTGTCAATAGGTATGGTAGGACACATTTGGTTGGCATATTGCATCTGTCAATATTTTTTTTATTTTCTATAAATTTTCCATAAATCAATTCGATTAAAATGTCCCTTTAATTAGTACCAGCCTAGTATTGACAAAAATAATTAAAATGTTTATAATAATTAAAATCCTATTTTAACAAATTCTTACTAAAATAATCATTTACATATGGAGAAATTATGGCAGTTATAAGAAGACGCCGTTTCGTTGATGCTTCGGAAGAAGTTTTTTCCGAAGGTTTGGAACAAAACTCACAACCTGATTTTGAGAATACGGAAGAACAAGTATTTACTCAAACAGATGACTATCTAACAAAAGAAAGCATTGAAAAAAAAGAAAATACTGAAAATACTGAAAAAAAATCGACAAAAGAAAAAGCTGTTGTGAGAACTAGAGTTAGAAAAAGTTCTGCAAAAACAAATGAAAATCAAAATACAAATAGTTCAAGTGAAGATTTATTCGAACAAAATTCATTGAAAACAGAAAAACAAGTTGCTTTTGATGATGATTTTCGTGAGTCAAAACCAAGAATTAACATTAATGATATATCAAAAATGGGAATGCATGATTTGAGAAATTTTGCTGAATCATATGGCATACAAAGAGACGATATGGCCGGAATGAAAAAGCAAGAGTTAATTTTTGTAATTTTGAAAGCACATACTGAACATGGCGGAATAATTTTTTCAACCGGAGTTTTAGAAATTTTACCGGACGGATTCGGTTTTTTGCGTTCTCCACAAAACAGCTATCTTCCTGGTCCGGATGATATTTACATTTCACCAAGTCAAATTCGTTTATTCAAC
>CAYFND010000091.1:0-7058 GCA_964344405.1 uncultured Treponema sp.
GGCTTCTGCATTCATTGTTGCTGACGAAACTACTACCTTAAAATCTTTGCGTTCTGCTAAAATACGTTTTAAAAGCCCCAGAACAAAGTCAATGTTTAAGCTGCGCTCATGAGCTTCGTCAACCATAATAACCGAATATTTTGAAAGCCATGGATCAAGCTTCATCTCTTGAAGAAGGATTCCATCAGTCATAATCTTGATTCTTGTTGTGTTGTCAGTTTTATCAATAAAACGCATTTTATAGCCGACAAGCCCCGGATACGTTGTTCCAAGTTGTTTTGAAATGAATTCGCTTACAGAAATTGCTGCGATCCTTCTAGGTTGTGTAACAGCTATCATTCCGCTGTTTGCATATCCGGCTTCATATAAAATGACAGGAATTTGTGTCGTCTTTCCAGATCCTGTAGGACTTTCAACGATTACAACTTGATTATCTTTTAATGTATCTAAGATTCTTTGTTTTTGTTCATACACTGGTAACGATGTATATTTTATTGCCATATAATTTTTTCCTTTGTTGTTTCTTTGTTAATTTTATTTCTTCTTTGTATATATTCAGCCCAATCTTTCCTTTCAACTGTATTTAGATAATATACAAAATCATCATTCATTTTTTTTATAATGTATTCATTCGCGGTGTTTATATAAGTCGTTATGAATATGTTTTCTGTTTTTTCAATTTTTAGGGGCGAGTCTTTATCTTCTTTAGAAAATGTAACTTTATATAAAAGCCCGTCGCCTGTGTTGTCCCTTTGTGTGTCTGGATTTTCATTGTTAAGGGATGGCTTTGTCCTTTGTCCGCTAATTGTGTTTCCGTTTGCAAACATAATTAATTTGTCAGAACCGCCTTCTTTATGAATCTCCCTGTCTTTTATAATATGCGCATGGTTTGCCCAAACGACATCCGCTCCAACTTTTAGTAGATTATTATAAAAAGTCCGCTGGCTTTCTTGAATTTCTCTTGTGTATTCAGGTTCGTTTGTGTGAATGGAAATCACGAAGATATCGCAAGGATTCTCTTCTTTTATTTTGGAACAGAAGTTTATAAATTCAGACCTTTTTTCTTCTGTTGGATTTACATAATTTATGTAGGATTTGAATGTCGGTTGATTTAATATTTCTGTTACAGCAATAAAAAGTATTCTCCAACCGTCTTTATTTATCAAATTATAGCTAAAGTCCTCGTCTTTGTTTCTTAATCCAGAAAAATAAACGGGATTTGTTGTTTTTTTATATTTTTCAATAAAATGATTTACAGATTTTTTAGTTTCTTTTATTCCTTCTAAATTCTGATCATTTGTGTGGTTGTTAGCAAGTGAAAAGACATCAAACCCGGCATTGATTGCAGCTTCAACATAATGGCGTGGCATATTGAAAAAAGGATAAGTAGATGCGTCCTTGGAATTATCAATAGGAGCTTCTATATTTGCAAAAGCTAAAGAGGATGATTGAATATCTGATTTAATGTTTTCCCAAATTTTATCATAATTTTTCATAGAAAAATTTGGAGTATGAGCCATAATGTCGCCTGCAAAAAGAAGTGTAATTGAATTATTTGTTTGATTTGAAATGTTTGTTTTTTTTGTGATGGAAGATGTTGTCTTACAAGAAACTAGTAAGAATAAAATTAGACAAAAAAAACTGATATAATACTTTTTCAATAAATAACCTTAAATAAAAAAGGACAAATCCAAACAAAAGTAAAAAATTTGTCCTTTTTCTTATTGTTTATTTTTTCCAGATTTTATCTAGAACGAAAGTTTGATTTCTTTCTGCACCTACAGAAACAATTCCAACTGGAGTTCCTGTAAAGTCTTCAATAAATTCTACATAAGATTTTGCATTCTTAGGAAGTTTTTTGTATGAAGTGCAAGCTGTAATAGATTCCTTCCAACCTGGGAATTTCTGAAGAACAGGTTTTGCTTTATTTAAGTCAGGAATAGAAGCAGGGAATTCAGTAACAATCTTTCCATCAATATCATAAGCTACACAAGCTTCAATTTCTTCCATTGCATCATAAATATCAAGGTGAGTGAGAACAAGCTGGTCAATTGAGTTTACGTGGCATGCATAACGAAGGGCAACTAAATCTAGATAACCGCAACGACGAGGTCTTCCTGTTGTAACACCAAATTCGTTACCTGTTTTTCTAACGTAATCGCACAATTCACCTTCTGACTCACTGTTGAATTCTGAAGGCATAGGACCGTTTCCAACTCTTGTTTCATAAGCTTTGAAAACACCAAAGATTTTATCAATTGCACGAGGACCAATTCCAGAACCGCTTGCAGCTCCTGCAGAACAAGATGCACCAGAACTAACATAAGGATAAGTTCCACTGTCCAAGTCCAACATGGCACCTTGAGCACCTTCAAAAAGAATGTTTTCATTGCGGAATTCATACATTTTTGATGCAATATTAACTCTCATAGAAATGAGCTGGTCTTTATATTGTTCCAAGAAAGATTTGTCGTTTTCGTCTAAATCGTTCCATTTTTCATCCCAGTCAAGATCAGCCAAACGGATTCCGTCTCTTTCTGATTTTTGTGAATATGTTGTTCCAATTCCTCTACCAGTTGTTCCGATAGGGCGTTTTCTTGCAGCATCGCGCTGTTTGTCCATTTCTCTGTAGCCTGGAAGAGTTAAGTGCGCTCTATCAGAAATAAATACACGACCTTCCCAGTTAATTCCGTTATCTTTTAACATCTGAAGTTCTTTGAATAAAGCTTCAGGGTCGATAACCATTCCAGAACCTAAGAAAACTGATTTTTCAGGATATAAGATTCCAGATGGAACTTGATGGAGGGCATATTTTTTTCCATCAACAACAATAGTGTGACCTGCATTTGCACCGCCGGCAAAACGTACGACGTACTTAGCATCCTGAGCAAGGTAATCTACTATTTTACCTTTGCCTTCATCGCCCCATTGGGCACCCATAACTACAACGTTCATGGTAACTTCCTTGTCGCAGAATCATCACGACTTAAAGAATTTATATAGGGTAAATGCTCGCTGAATCATCGCGCTACATTTACCAAAACGAATAAATTATAACATAAATCAAATAGTGTTTCAATTAATAAATAATCACGCAAGATTTGCTCAAATAATTGATTTTATGGGCGTTTGTCAATATAATTTAATATTAATATTTTTTAAGGAGAAATTATGGCATATTTTTTTGAAGAACCATCCCACACATTTGATGAATATCTTTTGATTCCCGGTTACACATCCAGTGATTGTATTCCTGCAAATGTTTCGTTGAAAACACCAGTTGTTCGTTACAATAAGAAAAATGGTGAAAAGTGTCCTTTAACAATGAATATTCCGATGACATCTGCTGTTATGCAAGCTGTATCAAATGATGTTCTTGCTGTAGCACTTGCAAAAGAAGGTGGCATTTCGTTTATATTTGGTTCTCAAACTATTGAAAATCAAGCGGCTATGATTGCTCGTGTAAAATCATATAAGGCAGGATTTGTAAAATCTGATACAAATATCAGACCTGATCAAACTTTAAGTGAACTTGTAGCAAAAATCCAACAAACAGGTCACTCAACTGCAGCTGTAACAGAAGACGGCGAATCAAATGGTAAATTGGTTGGAATTATTACAGAAAGAGATTTTAGAATAAGCCATGTTGATCCAAATGAAAAAGTAAGTGCTTACATGACTCCGTTAAAAGACCTTGTAAAAGGTGAAGATGGAATCGCTCTAGAAGAAGCTAATGATTTGATTTGGAAGAATAAAATCAATCAACTTCCTGTAGTCAGCAAGAACGGCAATCTTTTATACTTGGTTTTTAGAAAAGATGCATCAAGTCATGAAGAACATCCAAATGAACTTCTTGATGATCAGAAAAGATATATAGTTGGAGCTGGAATCAATACAAGGGACTACATGGAAAGAGTTCCAAAACTTCTTGCTGCCGGTGCTGATATTCTCTGTCTTGATTCTTCAGAAGGATTTACTGAATGGCAGAAAAGGGCTTTGATTGATATTCACAAGAATTTTGGTGAAAACGTAAGAGTTGGAGCTGGAAATGTTGTTGATGCAGAAGGCTTTAATTTCTTGGCTGAAGCTGGTGCTGATTTTGTAAAGATCGGTATTGGTGGTGGTTCAATTTGTATTACTCGTGAGCAAAAAGGTATAGGCCGCGGACAAGCTACAGCAACAATTGAAGTTGCAAAGGCAAGGGACGAATGGTACAAGAAAACCGGTGTATATATTCCAATTTGTTCTGATGGTGGACTCGTTCATGATCATCATATAACTCTTGCCCTTGCTATGGGTGCTGACTTTGTAATGTTAGGACGTTATTTTGCAAGATTTGATGAATCTCCAACAAACAAACTTATTGTAAACGGTAACTATGTAAAAGAATATTGGGGTGAAGGTTCAAATAGAGCAAGAAACTGGCAGCGTTATGATTTGGGCGGAGCTAAGAAAATGGCTTTTGAAGAAGGTGTCGACTCTTATGTTCCTTATGCAGGAAGTCTTCATGACAATGTAAACACAACAACAAGCAAAGTTATTCATACAATGTGTAACTGCGGTGTTATGTCAATTGAAGATTTACAGAAGAATGCCAAAATTACATTATTATCTCCAGCTTCAATCCGTGAAGGTTCGGCTCATGATGTTATTGTAAAAAATAGTATTAAGGCTAACTAAATAGCAATCACAATATAAAATATAAAAGGTCCAAAAACAGCAAGATAGATTTGGTTGTTTCTGGATCTTTTTTTTTGTTTAAATTGGTATACATAAAAATAGAATAAATAATATAAGTAAAAAGTGTATTATTTGTTGAAGAGAATGTGTTTTTTAATTATAATCATTTCATTATGGAAGAAAAGATTGTAATTCGTGGTGCTAGAGAGCATAACTTAAAGAATATTAATGTTACTTTGCCAAGGAATAAGCTTGTTGTAATATCCGGTTTGTCTGGATCTGGTAAAAGTTCGCTTGCATTTGACACGCTTTTTGCAGAAGGCCAGCGCCGTTATATGGAAAGTCTGTCTGCTTACGCCCGTCAGTTTTTAGGACGGATGGACAAGCCTGATGTAGACTTAATTGAAGGTCTTTCTCCTGCAATTTCAATTGAACAAAAATCCACAAATAAAAATCCTCGTTCTACAGTTGGAACAATAACAGAAATCTATGATTATTACAGGTTGTTGTTTGCCCGTATCGGTCATTCTCATTGTCCAAATTGCGGAAAAGAAATAAAAGAACAAAGTGTTGATCAAATTATTGATTCTGTAATGCAGTGGGATGAAGGGACGAAGATACAGATTTTAGCTCCAGTTATAAAAGGCAAAAAGGGTGAACATCAAAAAATAATTGATGATGCCAAGAAGTCTGGATTTATAAGGGCTAGAATTGACGGTGTCGTTGCCAATTTGGAAGATTCAATCAAACTTGATAAACAAAAAAAACATATAATAGAGATAATTGTTGACAGGGTTATCATCAGTAAAGACGAAAGAAGTAGAATTGCCGATGGAATTGAAGTCGCCCTAAAAGCTGCCAATGGAATAGTTGTAATTACAAAAAGAGTTGATGACAAGGAGGAGGAGGTTTTCTTCAGTCAGAAGAATGCTTGTCCTGAATGTGGAATCTCTATTCCCGAACTTCAACCACGATTTTTCTCATTTAACAATCCGTTTGGCGCTTGTCCTGAATGTACGGGGCTTGGTATAAAAAGTGAATATGATATGAAGTTGATTATTCCTGATGAATCAATTTCTTACGAAGATTGGGGAATCAAACCGTATAATCCAAGTTCGAAGTGGAATTCCGCAAGGTTGCAGGCTTTGGCGGACTCGTATGGCTGGAAGCTGTCTGATTCAATTTCTTCACTGACTGCAGAACAAAAGGATGTTTTATTGAACGGAAGCGACAGGATGCTTCATTTTGAATACACGGGTATGAACGGTCGTCATGCTTTTTATGACCAAACTTGGCCTGGATTGATTCCTGATTTGAAAAGACGCTATATAGAGGCTTGGGGCGATAATGCAAAGGAAAGCCTTGAAAAATTCATGGCTCAAAGTGAGTGTTCAGCTTGTCACGGTCAGAGGCTTAGAAAAGAAGCCCTTGGTGTAACGATTGGAAACAAGAATATTTGGGAGTTATGTGAACTTTCAGTTTCTGAATCTTTGGAATTCTTTGAAAAATTATCATTAAGTGAATCTGAGGCTCAAATTGCAGCTCAAGTTTTAAAAGAAATCAAATCAAGATTAAAATTCCTTGTAAACGTAGGACTTGATTATCTAACTTTGGAACGCCCTGCAGAAACTTTAAGCGGTGGAGAGGCTCAGAGGATTAGGCTTGCAACACAAATTGGTTCTGCACTTTGTGGAGTAATGTACATTTTGGACGAGCCTTCAATCGGGTTGCATCAAAAAGATAATCAAAAACTAATAAACACCCTTTTGAAATTGCGTGACAATCAAAACACTGTGATAGTCGTGGAACACGATGAAGACACTTTGCGTGCCGCCGATTATATCATCGATATGGGAAAAGGCGCCGGTGTTCATGGTGGTAACGTAATTGCTTGCGGAACGCCTTCTGAAGTTATGAAGAGCACAGAAAGTGTAACCGGTCAGTATCTGGCTGGAACATTAAAAATGGATATTCCATCAAAAAGAAGAAAGGGTAACGGCAATATCTTGTCAATTGTGAATGCCAGCGAGCATAACTTGAAAAATATAAATGTTGATATTCCACTTGGAACATTTACTTGTATAACAGGTGTCAGCGGTTCGGGAAAATCAACTTTGATGAGTGATATTTTGTATCCATATGTTTCTAACAAGGTGATGAGGACAAAATATTCTTGTGGAAGATGCGAAAAGATTTTAGGTGTTGAAGCCATAGATAAAGTTATTAATATTGACCAGAGTCCTATCGGAAGAACTCCTCGTTCAAATCCTGTAACTTATGTCGGAGTATTTGATTCTATAAGAGATTTGTTTTCAACTTTACCTGAAGCAAAAGCCAGAGGTTATCAAAAAGGACGCTTCAGCTTTAATGTAAAAGGC
>CAYFND010000091.1:7068-8378 GCA_964344405.1 uncultured Treponema sp.
CTACCGGATGTTTATGTTCAATGTGAAGTGTGCCAGGGAAAAAGATTTAATAAAGAGACTTTGGAAGTGATGTATAAGGGCAAGAACATTAATGATGTTTTGAACATGACGATTGATGAAGCTTGTGACTTCTTTGTTTCCATTCCTCACATTTCAAGAAAACTTGAATCGTTAAAGTCTGTCGGCCTTGGATACATTCAACTTGGACAAAATGCCTTGACGTTAAGCGGTGGAGAGGCTCAAAGGGTTAAACTTGCAAATGAACTGGCTAGGGTTTCAACAGGAAAAACTTTGTATATAATGGATGAACCGACTACGGGGCTTCATTTTGCGTATGTAAAGCAGTTGATGTCTGTAATTCAACGTCTTGTGGATCAAGGAAATTCAATCTTGATGATTGAACATAATCTTGATGTTATTTGCCAAGCTGATTACATTATAGATTTGGGGCCTGACGGTGGATTTAGAGGTGGAAATGTTGTTGCTCAAGGACTGCCAGAAGAAGTTGCTGAAGTTTCATCTTCGTATACAGGTCAATTTTTAAAAGAAAAGTTGAAAAAATAAATATAATTTTTAAGATTAAGTTGGACTAATAAAAAGTGTTTGGACTCTTGTGTGAAAAAAAAATAATTTCTCAAAAAAAATGTATATCATTGTTTTTATTTTTATGTGTAGTTTTTTGTTATTATCAAGAAGGAGCAAAAGAGTAAGCTCCTGTAGTTACAACAAGTACAATTAATCACGCAAGGCAGACAGATTACAAGAAAGATGATGAGACAGGTAACGATTCAATTTTTTTACAAGGTTCTGTAGAACTGACTGTTCAAAAAGACAACACAACAACAACAATAAATGCTGATTCTGTAAAGTATGACCGTGAGACAGAAATGCTTTATGCGGAAGGCAATGTTGAGATTGTAACAAAGTCGGCTTCTAGTGAAAATGAAACGATTCGCGCTTCATCAATCATGTTGAACACTTCTTCCATGGAAGGAATATTTGATGACGGACAAATAATTAAAACTCAAACAGATTCATTTTCTTTGCCATCTGGTTCCACGCTGATTGTTTTTTCTGATATGTTTGGTAAAACAGAGAACAACACGATTTCATTTAAAAACAGCAGCCTTACTTTTTGTGATGATGAGAATCCTCATTGGCATATTGATGCAACACGAACATGGCTTTTACCCGGCGGTGAATTTGCTTTTTTTAATGCGCTGCTGTATGTGGGCGTTGTTCCCGTAATGTATTTTCCGGCTTTTTATTATCCAAAGGATGAATTGGTTTTTAATCCTGTTTTTGGTTAC
>CAYFND010000092.1:0-8376 GCA_964344405.1 uncultured Treponema sp.
CAATTCAACAGATGAAAGTACTGGAAAACATCGATGACAAAAATCTTCTTACGGACGGCAACAAATGAAAAGCAGCGGCGTAGAATGGATTGGAGAAATTCCTGAGGATTGGGAAGTAAAGAAAGTAAAGCATTCATTTGTTCGTAAGAATGAAAAAGCAATGCAAGAAAATCCAATAGTTTTATCTCTTGCTAGATCCGGTGTTAAAGAACGAGACATCTCAAATAATGAAGGTCAACTTGCAGAAAGCTATTACAATTACAATCCAGTTGATGTTGATGACTTATTGATTAATCCAATGGATTTATACAGTGGTGCAAATTGCAGTATATCAAAAGTAAAAGGTGTAATTAGTCCTGCATATATCAATTTAAGAGCAAAGAAAAATGTCTCTCCTGTTTTTTATGATTATTATTTTAAAGTTCAATATTGGATGATGGCTTTTTTTGCACATGGGAATGGAGTTTCTTTTGAAAATCGCTGGACTCTTAATAATGAGACATTACAAAATTATCCAATTGTTGCTCCAAGCTTTGAAACACAGCAGCGCATTGCCTCATATCTGGATAAAAAATGCAGCAAAATAGAAGAAACAATCCAGAACCAGCAGCAGGTAATAGAAAAACTAAAAGCCTACAAACAATCCCTAATCACCGAAGCCGTCACAGGAAAAGTGAAAATTGAAAACGAAATACCAGATTTTAAATATTGTAATCTTGGTTTTATAGCTGAATTCAAAAATGGATTGAATTACAACGCATCAGATTTTGGTACTGAAGTTAAGTTTTTAGGTGTTGGAGATTTTCAGAATTATTTGGTACTAAACGATGAATCAATGTTCTCCAATATCATAACTGATACAGAAATTGAAGATGATTATTATCTAAAAAACGGAGATATTATTTTTGTTCGCTCGAATGGAAGTAAAGAATTAGTTGGTCGGGCAATCATGGTAGATAATATCGATTTCAAAGTTACTTACAGTGGCTTTTGCATCCGCTTAAGAAATAAGGAACCACAAAAAATTAACAGTAAGTTTTTACTTTATTTTTTCAGAAGTGATTATTTTAGGAACGAATTACAGCGTCTAAGTCAAGGGTCAAACATTTCAAACATTAATCAAGATTTGTTGTCACACATTAAAATTCCTCTAGTTGATATGCGATTCCAAGAAAGTGTAACTGATTTCCTCGACAAAAAATGCACCGCCATCGACACAGCCATAGAACAAAAACAAAAGCTAATAGAAAAACTAACAGAATATAAAAAGTCCCTGATTTATGAATGCGTAACTGGGAAGAGGATAGTATGAAATGTACGAAGAACGTATTGTAGCTTTTGTAGATATTCTTGGTTTCAAAAATGAAATAGAAAGAAAAACGATTAATCCTTCCTCAAATGATGAAAATGAAAGCGAAACTGAAAGAATTTATGATTTTATTTCTTTATTAAACAAGGATTTTGTAAAACGGAATACATCAGATGATTCTACATATAGAGTTTCTCAATTTTCTGATTCACTTGTAATTTCATATTCTGTTTCAGAAAAAGCTTCTGTTTTTTGGATATTAATGAGTCTTTTATATTTGCATTTAGATGCAATTTATCATGGGCTGTTAATTCGTGGTGCTGTAACTTTTGGGAAACTTATTCATGATGAAGAACATTTATTTGGTCCAGCCATGGATGAAGCTTATAAAATGGAATCAGAAATAGCAAATTTCCCAAGAATAATTGTAAATCCAGAATTAATAAAAATTGCCGCAAATAATCCAAACACATCTAATTCTCCTGAAGATGAAAGAAAATATATTGAAGGACTTCTTAATAAAGATTTTGATGGCTTTTTGTTTATTGATTATCTAAGAAATGGATGTGATGAAATTGTTGCTTCAGAAGATTATTTTGGTTTACCTGATTTTATCAATAAAGTCTCTGAAATAATAAACAGTAATGAAACTTCTAAAGATTTAAGAATAATACAAAAATATAACTGGTTGAAAAATAGGTTCAATGATGTTTTATCTTACTATAAAGAAAAAGATTTCAAAAAAGATTCAGACTATGAAGAACTGTCCGATTATTTTAGTTCTATACCTTTTTACTCTCTAAAATAATAAGGAAAAATATACCATGAATGAAAATATTAAAGACTTTTCTATATCGAATTTTATTGATTCTCAGATTTCTCCACATTTCGCAATTCTTTTAAGGGGAAAGTGGGGATGTGGTAAAACTTATCTTATTAATCAAATATTGGATGACGTTTTTGAAAAAGATAAAAAGGAGATAAAAGAACATGTTATTTATATCAGCTTATATGGCATTTCAACATTAAACCAGTTACGTTGTAGCTTTTTTACAGCATTGCATCCATTTGCAAACAACAAGTTTTTTCATTTTTTTAAGAAAGCTTTTGATGAGTTTATAAAATTTAGATTCAATTTTGATGTGAGTTTTATTGATTTTTCGGAACTATTAAATTCAGAAAAAATTGAAAAGAAATTTAAAATTTTAATTGTGGATGACATAGAAAGATCATCTTTATCTATTAATGATATTTTTGGTTTCTTTTCCAATATCATTATAAATACAGATATAAGAACTTTTTTTGTTGGCGATACTACAAAAATTGATTCAGAAAATACTAAGGAGAAAAATAATTTTTCTGAAATTCAAGAAAAACTAATTGGATTAGAATTTGAGGCAGAACCTGATGTAGAAGCCTTGATTAATTCTGAAATTCTAGATTTTCATAAACTTTATGGTTTTAAGCGATTCATTTTGAAATGTTCTTTTTCGATATTTGAATCTTTTGGATATAAGAATTTAAGAGCACTTAAGCAAGCATTATATTTATTAGAGCAAATATTCAATAATGTTCCTGAAATAATAGAGAATGAAACATACTCTAAAACTGTTATACAATATTTTATTGTTTTGTTTTTACAAAAAGCAGCTGGAGAAATAAAAGAAGATGATGTATTAGATGCAATTGATTCTTATTATAAATCACATCAGTCATTATTAACATATAATGAATCACACAAGGGAGATAAATATCTACACACTTTCCCACCAAATATAGCATTTAATGGTTTTTATTCAGATATTATTTTTAAGGGATTAATCGATAGAAAAAATATTCTAATTGATTTCGAATCTAGAACCAGACCAAAAGACAAAAGAACTCCTCTTCAGAAATTATATCAATGGCTTGATTTATCAGATGATGAATTTAATCAAAATTATAAGATTTTTAAAGATAGATTTGATAATAATCAAATTTTAAGCCTTATGGAGCTATTTTCTTTTTTTGAAATGGAATTAAATTTCATAGAAATGAAAATGATAAATAAAACAGCTGAAGAGCTTAAAAAATCTTATGAAGATTACTTGAAAAAAAATAAAAGTACTCTTACACCTGATTTTTCATATATGGGATTAAGGGGGTATGATTTTAAGGATTCGATTTTAGAAGTTTATAAAGCAGTTAAATCATTATTTGAAGATATAAATAATGAACTTGAAAAGAATAGTATACAACCTGTATTAACTGAAATATATCAGAAATTACCAGGCTCTATGAATCTTTTCCTGAATCATGTGCAATTAACAGGTAATATCAGTACTTATAATAGTTACCCAATTTTATCAATGATTGATATCAAAGATTTTTTCGAAAAAGTATCTACACTCACTTTCGAAGAACAAAGAAGAATTTTCCATGCATTTAATGAGAGGTATGAAAAAGCATATTCGAATGGAAAACTGAAACATGAATACTATGCGGATATTGATTCAGTTAAAAAATTATCCGATTTATATAAAAATGCATCAGATGTAACATTTATGAAACCAAGTAACATAAAGAAAAACTTTTTAGCAAATGCTTATGAAGAATTATATGAATGGATGGTTGAACAGAAAAATGTAAAAGGAATGTAATCTTTGATAAATAAGAATTTTTTTGCATCAATCCCGCCAGAATGGGCAGTGTAAAATGCCAAAGACTGTTCAAATTAAAGATTTGTTTCAGCGACACCCTTATGTTCCAAGAAATCCTAAAATTGCTGATATTTTCTTTAAATGTGGCTTTGTTGAATCATGGGGACGCGGGTATTTTAAGATTAAGAGTATTTGTCAGGAATATAAGTCGAGTCTACCAGAACCGGCTATTTTATCCGGTGGTCTATCTGTCGTTTGCAAAGCTTCTGAAACTTATCGAAAGCTTGCTGCTGAATATAAGGTTGATGGTTTTGTTGGAAATATTGCTGGTACCGAACAAGTAACCGAACAAGTAAAAAAGTTGATTACCTGTTTGAAAGAAAAGACTTTGTCGAAAAAAGAAATCCTTGTTGCATTAGACATGAAGCATCGACCTACATTGGAACAGGATTATATAAAACCAGCGCTTGAATTGGGTTTAATTGAAATGACGCAGCCCGATTCTCCAAGAAGTCCTACACAGAAATATCGGCTAACTAAGAAAGGTAAAAGTTTATAATGGAGTTAATTTAATAAGAGAAAATTCTAAAAATTTGCCGAATTCCTATAAAATTCACTATATTTAAATTATAGTAAAATCTTATAGGAGTGACTATTGCCCAAGTTTTTGTTTTCTAAGGTTGTTGGACAGATAAAAAGATGTTTTCATAAATCTTCTGTAAATAAAAAACTTCATTCTCTCGCTCCAACAGATAATGCAGAAAAGGTTGAGTCATATTTAAAAACCTTAAGCTGGGCGTTACTTAATAGTAAGGCAATTAAAAATATTGCAATTGCTGGTCCTTATGGAGCTGGAAAAAGCAGTATTATAGATACATACATAAAGAAAAATAAGTTCACGCATAAATATCTCAAAATTTCGCTTGCGACCTTTCAAGATTTGAAAGAAGATAAGGATACCACAAAAACAAAAGATGAATTGGAACGGCTTATAGAATTGAGCCTTTTACAGCAGTTTTTTTACCATGAAAAAGATTCTGAAATTCCAGATTCACAGTTCCAGAAGACAAAAAAGAAAACTAAACTGACGCTTTTCATTTATGTGCTTTTAATAATTCTTTTCTGTATTACTTTTGCTTTTGTATTTCAAAATAATACTGTTTCTGATTTTATCTCTAAATACATGCCTTTTTTTTGCAATTTTACAAGCATGTTAGAAAAAAAAGAAATTTTTAAGACGATAGCATCGGTATATATTTTATTGTTTATTTCTGCCTGCATTTATCGTCTAATAAAATTTGCAGTTAGTATTTCTGCATTAAAATTTTCTATTCCTCACGCAGAAATTGAAATAGGCAAGGAAATTAGCAAATCGGCATTAAACACATATCTTGATGAAATTTTATATTTCTTTTCTGTCAGCAAATATGAAGTTGTATTTATAGAAGATTTAGACAGATTTGAGCAATCAGATATTTTTGTAAAACTTCGCGAATTGAACCAACTGATTAATAATTCTAGAAAAGTAAAACAAGATGTTGTCTTTGTCTATGCTATCAAAGACGATATGTTTATGAATAAGGAAAGAACAAAATTCTTTGATTTCATTATCCCTGTAATTCCTGTCATCAATAATTCAAATTCTAAAGACAAATTGCAGACAGTCTTAGAATCTTCATTATATACAATTTCCGAAGACTTGATTAGTGATATTTCAATTTTTATAGATGACATGCGTCTGCTCTATAACATTGTCAATGAGTTTTATCTATATGAAGAGATTTTGGGAAAATCCGAATTATCAAAAGACAATCTGCTTGCAATTATCACCTATAAGAATTTGTTCCCGAAAGATTTTGTTGACTTAATGAAAAACGAGGGGATTCTGTATAAAGCAATTAATAAAAAAAGTGACTATATAAATAAAAGAAGAGCTGAAATTGACGAACAGATAAAGGATGTTCAAAATCAGATAACAAATTCAAAAAATCAAATGCAGAAAAATATAAAAGAATTACGATTGATGTATATTAGTATTGCGGCTGAAAATTTAATGAATAACGGTGGACAATATTTTACAAATGCTTCTGGAAATCGGTTAAATATTTTGCAATTGGTTGAAGATGAAAATTTTGAACTCTTACAAACTAAGAAACTGTATTATTGGTCAAATTATGGAAATCATTTGTTTTCAGTAGATTTTTCTGTAATAGAAAACAAAATTGATTCACAAGAAACTTATGCACAAAAAGAACAAAATATTTTAGATAAACAGAGTCCTTCTCGCCTCTACAAAAAACTTGAAGACTTGAAGAATCAAAAAGAACAAGTTCAGAAAAAGACAATTAAGGATTTGATTGTATCTGAAGATATAGAACTTGCTGATATTACAGAAAACAAACTGCATGAAGATCTGATTTACAGACTTTTACACAATGGTTATATCAATGAAAACTATTTGGATTATATTTCAATTTTTCATGAAGGAACTTTGCAAAAAACAGATTATGATTTCTTATTAAAGGTAAAAAGAGGAGTTCCAACAAATCCTGCAGAAAAGCTTTTTGCAAAAGGTGAATTAATAAGACAGATAAATAAATTTGATTTTGAAAAAGAATCTGTTCTTAATTATGATTTATTAGATGCTTTACTCGGAAATGATGAAGAGCAGGAAAAAAGACAATTCTTTTTTAATCAGTTTAGGAAACTTACTGACAAATCTATGGATTTTATAAATTCATTTGTTAATACAACGAAATACCTTGAAAAGTTTATAGAAGAATTATGTTCATCTTGTAATGATATTTGGCTCTCTATTTTTGGTAATCCACAGTTTACAAAAGAGAGACAAAACTATTGGTTTGAGCTTATTATTAAATATGCCAATGTTGATGATATAAAAAACATCTTTCAAAAAAATGATCCTTCAATTTCCAAATATGGAAACTTCTTTTTCATTTGTGATGATTATGCTCGTTTGGAAGAAATAGTTGCATCTCTGAATATAAAGTTTAAGAAAATCAATAAAGATACAGAAACTGAAGAGTTGGATTTTATTTTTGATAACTGTTTCTATGAACTGAACCCTAAAATGTTAGAATTTATGGTTTCTAGGAAAGTTTCTTTAAATGAAACTTATTATACTTCAAATTATAAATTCATTATGTCTTGTGGAATTGAATCCCTAAAGAAATATATACATGATTTTATTAATGCATATTTGTTTGATGTATATCTGAAACTAGATAAAAATGAAAATGAAGAAATGCAATCATATGTTTCTTTGCTGAATAATAATTCAGTTGAACTGGATATAAAGGAACAACTAATACAGAAAGTGAATACTGTAGTTGAAGATATTAAAATAATAGAAAATAATGATGTTCGGGATTTACTTTTTAAACACAAAAAAATTACTATTTCATGGAATAATGTGTATGAAAGTTATATAAGCCACGAAGAGTTTTTCTCACTATCAATGATAGATTACTTGAATGATTTAGAAATTGCAAAAAAACTATCAAGTGTAAAAATTTCGAATGAAAAAGATGAAGAAGGTAATTGCGTTTATGGAGATTTTGTTTATTCATTAATTCATCAAAAAGATATAAATGATGAAAGTTATGAATTACTTACAAAATCTTCTCCTTGGTGGTATAGCAGTTTTGAAACCGAAAAGCTTTCCAATATCAGAATTTCAATTTTAATAAAAAATACATGTGTAAATCCAACTGTAGATGCTTTCAATTATTTACGATCAAACTTTGATGGAAAACAAATAGAGCTTTTTGAAGCACAGCAAAAAAAATTATTAGAAATCATAGAGGATTTGAACATTACTGTTAATGAAGTTGAAAAACTTGTGAAATCTGAATCACTCAAACAAGAAACAAAATATACATGTATAAAGCAATTGAGTGACGAACAAATAGCGAATTCTCTTGAAATTTCTCACTTTTTAGTAAAAACATTCTCAACAAAATCTACTTTCGATTTCTCTGATGAAATAAAACAAATTTTGCTCTTAAATGACAAAATAAACAATACAGATAGAATAAAATTCTTTGAATATAATCATTCATGTCTTACCCCAAATAATCTTGACGAATTTATAAAATCACTTGGAAAAGAATATGAAGTCATTACTAATCGACATAAACATGGTGAAATACAAAAGAACAAAGAAAACTCATATTTATTAGATTTATTAATAAAAATTGGGTATATTTCAAGTAAATCTGAAACTAAAAACGGATATAAAGTGAATCATAAAATTGCAAATCAGAATTCATAATAAATAAATTACAAGGTGAGTAATTATGCACGGAGAAGCCAAACTTTTACTAAAATTCCTCGATGGTTCTGATAACCGGTATATCATTCCGGTTTATCAGCGTAATTATGACTGGCGGCCTAAACAGTGTGAGC
>CAYFND010000093.1:0-4902 GCA_964344405.1 uncultured Treponema sp.
ATTGTTGCTTAAAATTCGCACTTTTTGTGTCCACAAACTTGACTCAAGTCCAAAGTTCCATTTTTTCAAAGAGCTTATGTCTGGGATGAAGACAATTGGAAAGATTTATTAGATGACTTATTATAAAGAAAAGGAAGTCATTTTTTAGGTTCAATTATTTTAAAACGTCAGCTTCAACAAACAGGAACTGCTGATGAATCTATGATAATTGATGGACAGCAGCGACTTACAACATTAAGTATTTTGATTAAAGCTTTATACGATACAATTCCAAATAGAAAGAACAAAATCTAATGCAGCAAACCTTGTTATTCATGGAAATAGGAATGGTGGAAAAATAGTAACGGAGTTCCATTAAAAGATATTCCAGGATTAAAAGAAAAAATGAAAAACAGATAATTGGTCTTGTAAATAGATGGAGAATATTATGACTAAATGGGGTTTCTTAAGGGAAACAAAGGAAAAGGCAATAGAAGCTGGCATTGATAAAGATACTGGTTTAAAAAGAACAGGACTTGATGAATATTTAGCAGTAATTTTTCCAAATATAAACGATTGGATTCATGATAAACAATTAGGATTTCATAATGGGAAATCTTATAGAATAAGACCCGATTATCGAAGTGATTCATTAATGTTAGTTATTGAATTTGATGGAATTCAACATTATACAAAACCAGATGTAATAAAAAAAGACATAAATAACCAAGAAATTTATGAGTCGCTTGGTTATAAAGTTGTTCGAATTCCGTATTTTATTCAACTTTCAAACGATGTCGTTTTTAAGTTGTTTAATGTTAAAGTAGATGAACCTTTATTTGATTCTTCTATTCCTTCTTTGGGTATAAAGGGAGAGAATACCCCAGCTTTTTTATGTCCTGCAGGTTTAAATAGAATGGCAAAAGAGTTTCAAAATTTTCCAGAACAATATAAAGTTAATATAGATTTTTTAATCAAGCAAAACGATCCATTTCTAACTGGCGTTGATTTTTTAGAAAAAGAATATGATTATTTATTTTCTCTCCCGCGGCAAGGATCGTTGCGGAAAGACCGGAGCCGGAACGGCGAGGACTTGTAGCAAGAGCCTGGTGGATGCCGAAGGCAGACAGCCGCCCAAATCCCCCACAAAACAATTCCTGCACCAAAACTTACTTTTCTCTGGACATTTCTAAAATCGGTGTGCTAATATGACAAGCTTTATATCATTTTTGGGAGGAATAAAATGTTAATAGAAGAATCAGACGTTCGCGAGGTTTCAGGCTTAACAAAAGAAGAGGAAGGTGCAATATGCAGTTTCTTGCAGGGTGCTGTGTATTGTTGGTGCAAGAATAGACCAGATGAATGGTTTTCTATGCATGATTTGATGGGTGGTGAAAACTTCTACTGGGAAGGTACGCCTTTGTTTACGCTTTACAAAAAACACGAATCAAAAGAGACTGCCATAGAAGATGCCGGCAAAGATTCTGGTTGGTTGTTAAAAAAAGTAATTAGCGATGATAAACGTAATTTCCACACAAAAGAAGAGTTCATCAGTAGAAAATACAAATGGGTTGGCGGGGAAAAATAAGCTTCTTGTCATTTCACCTCTTTTTCTAATATACTTCCCCGTATGAACATACAGATATTTGGAATTGCAAAAAGTTTTGACACAAAAAAGGCGGAACGTTATTTTCAAGAGAGAAAAATCAAGTTTCAAGCCATCAACTTAAAAGAAAAAGAAATGAGCCGCAAGGAGTTTGACTCTGTTTGCCGCTCTGTTGGTGGCGCAGAAAACTTAATTGATAAGTCAAGCAAGGATTATTCTTCAATCGCATATTTACAAGAAGATGATATTGCCGACAAATTGTTTGAATGTCAGCTTCTTCTAAAACTGCCTGTCGTTCGTAATGGTAATCAAGCCACTGCCGGTTATTGTCCGGAAATCTGGAAGTCTTGGGAATAAGACTTCCGCCCTTACATTGTTGTGTTTTTTTACACCAAGTTCTTCGCCACGTATTCGCAGAATGTGCAGTTGTCGCTTGTTTTGCCTTGGAACTTCATCCCTTGCTTTTGTTTTTCCTTCAAAAAGTTTAATAAGCCACTGTTGTAGCAAATGTCAATCATCTTGTTGTCGGCGGCATTTTTCATAACAGTTTCAAAATCTTGTTTGATGTTTCCAATTATCAATTTTTCACATTCGTTTGCAAATCCGCAGCAAGGCGCTATATTTCCGTTTGGATGCACATATAGAATCTGTCCGGGGCCTTCACAAAAATCTTCCTTGAACCATTTTTTATCCTGCCAGGCTTTTGGGTTGTCACAAGAAAAACAAAGAGGCGTTATTTGAACTTTTATAAAAACATCCTCTTTTTCCAAAAGATAAGTTCCCCCTGTCTTCTTGTTAAAAAACACTTTTTTTAGAGGGCAGTTCAATGTATCTGCAAGGTCCTTCAAAAGAATTAAATCTGATTTCTGCTCGTTCATAACAAATTGAATTTCTATCACGGAAGGATTATTCCAAATCCCAACAGCTTTTTCACAAAAACAACAAAGTCTATCTATGTTTTGATTATGGTAGCTGTCAAAACTAAGTCCAAAAGTTCCGTCAAATCCGGCGTCATAAATCCTCTTCAGCGACGCTTCAAGCTCATCCTCGTCCTTCCACCAGTCTCCGTTTGTCATAATTCTGTCAAATAAAAAGTCGTTTTGTGATGCAAATTTGATGATTTCTTCCATATAACTGATATTTAAAAAAGGTTCTCCGCCAGAAAATCCTATCTTGGAAATATTTGAAGATGACTTCAAGAAATTGATTGAATCTTCTGCGCAAAGCAAAAAGTTATTTCTTTTTACATAACAATGGCTGCATTTTAAATTACACTTGTCGGTAGCTGCAAAAATTATTTCTTCAGGATTGAAGGAATGTCCTTGTTGAATTTGTTTTCTCATAAAGATTATTATAATCAATTGCAAGACAAATCTCATCAATTTCAATTCAAAATGAATAAAAATTTACTTCCATTGCAATTTTTAAATATTTTCAATATCATTATTTTAATTTTATTTATAAGGAATGGTTCAAAAATATGAAAAAAGTAGAAATTCTTGATTCAACTTTGCGTGACGGAGCTCAAGGTGAAGGCATTAGTTATTCAGTTCAGGATAAAATTCATATTTGCCAGGCCTTAGATTCTTTGGGTATTGATTATATAGAAGCTGGAAACCCAGGCAGCAATCCAAAAGATATGGAATTCTTTCAAGAGATGAAGAATATCGAACTTAAATGTTCAAAACTATGTGCTTTTGGTTCAACTAGAAGAAAAGATATTAAGTGTTCAGAAGATTCCAACGTTCAAAGTCTGTTGGCGGCGGGAACAAAATATATCGTCATTTTTGGAAAATCATGGACTTTCCAAGTTACAGACATCATCAAGACTTCTTTGGAAGAAAATCTAAACATGATAAAAGACACTTGTGCATATTTAAAAGAAAACGGCCGTGAAGTAATCTACGACGCCGAACATTTTTTCACTGCATATGAAGAAGATAAAGAATATGCCTTTAAAACTCTTCAAGCTGCAATTGACGGCGGAGCTGGTGTTTTGTCTTTGTGTGAGACAAAAGGCGGCTGTATGATTGAATCATGTAAGAAAGCTGTAAAAGAAGTTGTAGAAAGATTCGGTGATAAGGTAAAAATCGGAATCCACACTCATAACGATTCGGGACTTGCCGTTGCCAACACTTTGGTAGCTGTAGAACAAGGTGCCGTTCATGTTCAGGGTGTTCTGCTTGGTTTTGGTGAAAGAACAGGAAACGCGAACCTTTCCACAATAATTCCAAACCTTCAACTGAAAATGAATTACGAATGTATTCCTCAAGAAAGCTTGAAGGATCTGACATCAATTTGTAAAAGGGTTTCGGAAATCACAAACATCAGTTTGAATTCGCAGCTGCCAGATATCGGCTCAAATGCTTTTGCCCATAAAGCTGGAATGCACATTGACGCTGTTTTAAAAAATCCTATGGCTTATGAACATATTTCCCCTGAAACTGTTGGAAATTCCCGCGTCTTCTTGATGAGTGAGGTTGCCGGCCGCTCTACAATCATAGAGAAGATTCAGAAGTTCGCTCCTCATATTCAAAAGTCGGACCCAATCGTAAAGCAAATCATTGATAAGATGAAGGAACTTGAATTCTTGGGTTATCAATTTGAAGGTGCCGATGGAAGTTTTGAACTTTTGGTCAGAAAAATGATGGGTCAGTATCAGTCGTTCTTCAAGTTGCATTATTATCAGACTAACGGTTCAAATCCTCGTCCGGAAGAAGGTGTTTGCTGCTGCGCTCAAATCAAGCTTGAAGTTGACAATCAAATTGAAATCACAGCCGGAGAAGGCGACGGTCCTGTAAACGCCCTTGATATCGCTTTAAGAAAAGCCCTGGAAAGATTCTATCCTCTGGTTTCTCAGATTCGCCTTGTTGATTTTAAAGTTCGTGTTTTGGACGGAAAATCGGCTACAGCTAGTAAGGTTCGTGTAATAATTGAAAGTACTGATGGCGAGGCAAACTGGACTACTGTCGGTGTTTCTGCCGACTTGATTGAAGCTTCTTGGCTTGCCCTTGTTGATTCATTTGAATACAAGCTTATCCGTGACATCGAAAAAAGATATAGAAAGATATTATAGTATTGAATTTGTATTGCTTATTTAGTATTATTAAATAAATTAAATATAATTAAATATAGGAGTGGATATGGAAAAGACTATAGCATTAATTCCAGGAGACGGAATTGGTCCTGATGTTGTTGATGAAGCTGTTAAAGTTTTGAACGCAGTGGCAAATAAAAACGGTCATACTTTTACTTATAAAAATGTAATTGCTGGAGGAAAGGCTATTGATATGTTCAAGAATCCTCTTCCAAAAGAT
>CAYFND010000093.1:4912-8296 GCA_964344405.1 uncultured Treponema sp.
ACTTGACATTTGTCTTCATTCAGATTCAGTTTTGCTTGGCGCTGTCGGCGGTCCTAAATGGGATGATGTAGACCCTTCTATTCGTCCAGAAAAAGCCCTTCTTGGATTAAGAGGCGGAATGAAAGTTTATGCAAACCTTCGTCCGGCTGTAATGTTCCCTCAGTTAAAAGCCGCTTGTCCTTTAAAAGATGAAATTGTTGGAAACGGTCTTGATATTTTAATCGTTCGTGAACTAACTGGTGGTATTTATTTTGGTGAAAGAGGAATCTCTTCTGACTGTAATACAGCTTGGGATACAGAAAAATATAGTTGGGAAGAAATTGAACGTATTGTACGTTTAGGTTTTGAATCAGCTCAAAAACGCAAGAAGAGACTTTGTGTTGTTGATAAGGCAAATATTCTTAATTCAAGCCGTTTGTGGAGAAAAGTTACAGAATCTATTAAAGGTGAATATCCAGATGTAGAATTGAACTATTTGTACATTGATAACGCTTCTATGCAGCTTGTTCGTAATCCTCAGCAGTTCGACGTTATTGCAACAAGCAATATGTTCGGCGACATTTTGTCTGATGAAGCTTCTCAAATCACAGGTTCAATCGGTATGTTGGCTTCAGCTTCTTTAGGAAACGGAAAAGGTCCTGGATTGTATGAACCAATTCACGGTTCTGCTCCAGATATCGCAGGAAAAAATCTTGCAAATCCATTGGCAACAATTCTTTCTGCCGCAATGCTTTTACGTTACGACTTCAAACTTGAAAAAGAAGCAAAAGAAATTGAAAATGCTGTTCAAGCTGTTCTAGACGAAGGTTGGAGAACTGGTGATATAGCTGGAAACATTGCTGAATGTAAGGCAAGTGGAAAACTTGTTGGAACTAAAGAAATGGGTCAGCTTGTAGTTGATAAAATTAACGCTTAGTTTTTAAGATAAAATCCGGTTTATTCAAAAAACCGGATTTTTTTTATTTTTATAGGTTTTTGCTTGTCGAGTAAAAGAAAGTAATCTACAATATTAAGCATGTCTAATTCAACTGTGAAAAAAAATGGATTAATTTATTCAGAAGACCAACACACTTTACTTGGCGTTGATTCAGAAAGTTCAGAATTCAATGGAAGAGTTCCTTTTGGTGTGTATTATATAGAAGATGATGTTTTTTCAGATACAAAGTTCACTTCAATTTCATTACCCGATTCTGTAAAAAGCATTGTAGCCAATCTTTTTTGTAATTGCAAGACTCTAAAAAAAGTAAAATTACCTTCATCAATTACAACTTTATCTCCTTATTTATTTTCTGGCTGCAGTTCTTTGCAAAAAATCACTATGCCAAATCAGATTGATTCGTTTGCAGAAGGTTTGTTCTACGGTTGTTCTTCTTTGGAAGAAATTCCTTTTAGGGCAGGCATTAAATCTTTACCAGAAAATGTTTTTGCAGGTTGTTCGTCATTAAAATCGTTGGTAATTCCAGAAACTGTTATAAGCATAGAAAGTTGCGCCGTTCAAAATTGTACTTCTCTGGAATCTGTTGTAATTCCGTCTTCCATTCAGAATATTGCACAAGATGCTTTTGAAGGATGTTCGTCAATTCACAATATTAGGATTTCCAGTGACAACAGGCTTTTCTTTATAAATGAGAAGGACGGTTGTTTGTATGAGCGGACAGCTGAAGACGACAGGTGCATAATTAAAGTAAATAAAATACAAAATGAAGATATTGATTTCTTTGAAAAGGATTTACCTGAAGAGCAAGAAGTTGAATCTGATGAAGATGTAGAAGAAGATGATTTGTTTAGTGCGGAAATTGGTGCGTTGGATGAAGAATCGTCGTTAATAATTGAAAATCAAAATGAAGATAAAAAAGTTAGGGGAAATGAGAAAATGACAGATGATATTGATTCTATTTTTAATGAGATTATGAGTGATGAAAGAAAATCACTAGATGATAGTGTTGAAGTTGCAGAAGTTAGCAACAAGGAATCAGAAGTACTTGTTGATGCAATGGATATTGTAAATGAAAACAAAAGCCGTTTGGAAGGCAGTGAGAATATTGCTGTTGATGAAGAAGAAGGCCGTGTTCTAGCCCAGATGATGGACGTTATGAATGAAAAGAAGCCTGAAGTTTCACAAGCCAAAGTTACAACAGAAGAATTGGCAAATCTGTTTTCTTCTCATGAGGAGAATGAACCGAGCGGTCAGGCCGATAACAGCCTTTCTGTAAAGAATCCAAACGCTATAGATAAAAAAATCAAGATATTGCTTGATTCTGCTGATGTTTCAAAAGTATTGGAATTTAATGTTGAAGAAGATGTTCCATATGATCCAGATTTATTTGTAATTGCAGAAAAAACTGTAAAGAATGAAAACGGTGAAGATCAGTTCTCTGCAAAGCTTGTTTCTTGTGCATCAAAAATTGCTCATATTCAGAATTTCAAAAGAGTCTTCATTGTTGCTGGTCTTCCATTTGATAACGATGAGTTTGAATATTTTTATTCTTCATTCATGAACAAGAAGAATGTTATTTTAGCTTGTGAGTCAGCTCGTCCGTCAGAACTTTCTGATTATTGCAAGTTGGTTTGTGAAAAATCTAGAATCAGTTTGGAAAAAGCAGCTTTGAACGACCAACGCAAACGCTTGAGTATCAAGAACAACACTTTGATAAAGCTTGTAATTCAAGATAAATACAATTAGTTTTCTCTTTTAATAGTTGAATATTGAATAAAAAATGTATTTAACTATAATAAGCGTATTAAGTATAATTAAAGAAATTAAATTATTATAAAGATTTATTTTCAAAATAGAGGTGGATTTATGAAAAGTGATAATGCAAAAAAAGGAACAGCAAGAGCTCCTCATCGTTCGTTATTTTATGCAATGGGATATACAGATGAAGAATTGGACAGACCTTTGGTCGGTGTTTGTTGTGCTAAAAATGAAATAATTCCAGGTCATATAGAATTAGACAGAATTGCAGAAGCTGTAAAAAGCGGAATCCGTATGGCTGGAGGAACTCCGATTGAGTTTCCTGCTATCGGTGTTTGTGATGGAATTGCAATGGGTCATGAAGGAATGAAATATTCACTTGTAACACGTGAATTGATTGCTGATTCTGTTGAATGTGTAGCAAAAGCCCATCAGTTTGACGCCCTTGTTATGATTCCTAACTGTGATAAAATTGTTCCGGGTATGTTGATGGCTGCCGCTCGTCTTGATTTGCCGACTGTTTTTGTATCCGGCGGTCCTATGATGCCGGGTCATCTTCCTGGAAACGACGCTTCCAATCCTTATTCTGGAAAAAATCTTTCATTAACTGATATGTTTGAAGCTGTCGGTGGTTTGTCTTCTGGAAAAATCACTGAAGCTCAATTAAAAGAAATGGAATCTGTTGCTTG
>CAYFND010000094.1:0-8295 GCA_964344405.1 uncultured Treponema sp.
GTATACTTCATATAGATGCCCCTCCATCAGGCGACATCTATCTTGACACAGAGGGGTATGAGGATGAGTGAGAAAGGTTTTAAGCGTGTTATTACAAATGGGCAGCGGCTCTGGTGCGGGCTGGCAGTGAAATTGGATTGGAGATAGCTTAATGCGAGAGGCCCTCCCCGATAGCAAAGGGCGTGAGAGTTGGACATCGGAGAGAGTTTGGAGGCTGATTACAAGTTAAATCATTCTATTGCTTCAATATAAATTTTTGGTCCTATAAAATCACTAGTAACAGTTCCATAGAAAGTATAAAATTCATATTTTTTAAGAGAGAGGATTTTATCAATCAACGATGGTTCATAAGAATTATTTGTTGAAACCTCAATTAAATAAACAGAACCATCAGAATTAACACCAACATATTTCGCCTTTATTTTTACTTTTTTACCAAGATAATCAGCCTTTTTAAGTTTTACGATATCCCAACTATTTACTTCAATATAAGATTCTGCGTCTGATGAAAGTTGTTCTTTTTCCATAATTGATTTTGCAGAATCAATTTTTTGAATTGCAGTAGAGACATCTCCAGATTCATAAGCTGTCTGAGCATCCTGAAGTAAGTCGCTTACTTCAGAGGCAAAAACAAAACATGAAATAAAAAAAATCAATAAAATTGAAAAAGTTTTTTTCATAATTCACTCCTTTTATTTAGTTATTTCAAATTGTAAGGGAATATGATCACTTCTGTTAATAATATCATGAAATGACCCAGCCTTAATTAATTTTGCATTTAAATTATGGGTAAAACAATAATCATTAAAATATTTTTTATGACCTTTAATATATGTGAAAAAATCATCATCTAAGCCATCTGCAATTTTATAATTATATTTCGATATTTCTTTAAGAAAAGCAGTTTTTACATAATTAACATTTTGTCCAAAGTTAAAGTCACCAATCAAAAGGTTTGATTTAGGAATATTAAAAGATTTATCTTGTATTATATTTGTATAATACAAAAGAGCTTCTTTTACGTTATTTTCATAAACAAAGTAATTTAGATTTTTATATTTATCATTTTGAGGCTCTGTCTTTGTCCAGATATTAAAAAGTATAAAATCTAACTCATCATCAAAATGGATATGATAAGGAACAACATAACGGAAACTTGGATTATGAAAGAATTCTTCACGCTCAGTAAAATAGCGTACATTAGAAAAAATTGCGGTTCCTCTCATAAAATAATCAATATCATCACCATACCATGCTGCATATTTGAAAATATTCATAGACCTAATCTTATCCACTTGTAATTTTGAACACTCTTGAATTACATATAAATCTGCTTCAAATTCCTGAATTAACCATTTTATATTTTTTTCCCATTTTTTAATTTCATCGGGATGATTATATCTCGGACCAAGACAATTCCAGCAAGTAATTTTCATTTTTATAACTCCTAGACTTATTTCAATAAATAACGTTTCTTAAGATAATCTAAACGTAAATTATTTGTAAACTTTATCTTAGTAATCAAATCAGAAAATGAAATATATCTTACTTGAAAGCTAATATCTAATTCATCAAAAAAAGGAATAAAAGCTTTTTCCATTTTTTGTATTAAGTCCTTTGCTTCAGTAGCTTCTTTTTTATAACGTGGATGATCATAATCCCAAACTAAATTTATTAGCTCAATATTTTTGGTTTTCAATTTTTTATTACAAAGAGCATTATATATACCTAAAATATGAATTGTCATTTGAATTGCATCATAAACTTTTGTTTTATGAGCAACCCTTACAACACCTTTACTTTCAGAACGTTTATTTTCGTCAACAATTGATTTAAAAAAGGAGATAAATTCTTTACTGTGTTTATTTTCTATTGGATAATTTTTTTCATCCAAATAAGCTATTGCTAAATTTTTAGGTGCCCCTGACCATTCTAAAAGCTTAGTTTCGAAAAAGATTTCTTTAGTTTCATCTTCTGATATTAAATAGCCATCCAATTGAGCCTTTGGTCTATTTAATAATGCATCTAAACCTTTTTCAAACTGCATTTTTTTGTAATTCTTTTCTTCGAAAACAATAGGATCTTCCCCAAAAATGTTATAAATAAATGCAGCAGAGGACTTTACAGCTCGTGTACCAGAACCTAATTTTACTTTTACAGGTTTATCAAAACAATTATTTTCATAATCAAGTAAGTAAAAATCTTTATAATTACGTTCTCGTTTCTTATCAGACCCAAAATCAGAATATTCTAATTTTGGATTTGCTTGTAAAAGCCCATTTTTTAATTTAGTTAATATTGGTACTATATCCATGTAATTCATCTCCATTTCATTCTGAAAATTCATAATTTATAACTCCTTAGAAAGCTTTGACATTGCAATAACATTTTTCTTCCATTCATTAACCAGCCATTCTGGCTCCAATGGCTGGACATACATTCCGTGGCTTAGAACCCATCCTAAAACCGGATAATCCTGGTTTGTTGTAAAAGTCATAATTGTACTTCCATCTTTCTGTTTTACAAACTTCTGATCTTCTGCCCATTCATAGGTTTTTATATAATTCAGAGTTTTTTCAGAAGTGATTTTGAGTTTACAATGTAGGAGCTCTGGACCGATATAGCGGCGGAAGTTTCCTTTGGCTCTTTTTGTGTATTCAAAATCTGGGGGTAATACAAAAGGATCTGCTTTTTTTACAATTTCAAGATTGCGGATACCTGGAAGATTATAAAATCGTGTATCTTTTACATCTTGCATTTGATTGTAAGCATACAAACTCCACATACCTTCGCTGTAAATAAGCTGCCAGGGTTGAACTGTAAATCTGATTTTATAGTTTAGATAATCGAAACTTACATAATTATTTTTAGACATTGCTTCTTCAAGTTTAGTCCAGATTTCATCATCGACTTTCACTGGATTCATTCCCAGGAAAACGATTCTGTTTGAAAGTTTTTTAGCGTTTAGTTTTGTATCTTCATCAATATTTTCTGACAGAGAATTAAATATTTCAATTGCTTTTTTATAAACTGGAGTATTCTTTATCAGATTCAGAAGATTAGACATAAGCTGAGCAGCTATAATCTGTTTCTCTGAAGTAAGCATTGCAGGAATACGGAAAGAGGGGCGAGTATAGTAAAAGCCTTTCTTGAATCTATCATATTGCAATATACCTTCTGCACCAAACTTCATTCTTAAATCTCGCAAGTCACGATTGATTGTTGGAATAGAAGCTTCTGTTGCTTGAGCAAGATCTTCAACACTTGGATATCTACCTGCAGCAATTAAGTGGTCAATTTTTAAAATTCGTTCATAACCATTTAGAATCTGTTTTTTTATCTTTTCTTTTGCCATTTGTTCCTCTTAATTAACTATATATTATACACCCAGACTATCAAGAATAGATAGTCTGAATTTTATTTACATACAAAATCCCATTTTTCTTCCTGAATTGTTACTTATAAGCTTTTCAGAATTACAGAGTTCTTCAAGACGATTTAAGGATACTTTTGAGCCATTGAGGATTTCTTCCATCGTTGCTTTTCTGACAACATTATCAATTTCACCACCGGAGAAGTTATATTCACTTGCAAGCTGTTTAGCTTGTTCATCTGGAAGCCAATTCAACTTTGACTGCCAGATTGCAGTTTTAACTTCGATTGTTGGATTTTCAAATTTGATTTTATATAGGAAACGGCGTTCAAAAGCGGCATCCATATTTATTTCGAGGTTAGTTGTAGCAATCATAATACCATCAAACTTTTCAAGGTTTTCAAGTAAGATATTTTGCATAGCATTTTCTGTTTTTTCTGCGTCACCACCTTTGAATTCTGTTCTTTTCTGAATAACCGCGTCTGCCTCGTTGAAAAGTAGAATAGGACAATCATTCTTTCCATTCATCCTAACTTTCTTACAAATATTATTATAATTATCAAAAATTCTTTGTATTTGTTTTTCGCTTTCTCCTAACCAACAGGATTTTGTTTGGCTTATATCTACATGAATAATTTTTCGATTTGTTGCTTTTGCAATTTGATATACTGATTCAGTTTTTCCAGTTCCTGGAGCGCCATAAAGAAGAATACATATACCAGTAGGAAAGCCTCTTGATTTAAGTCCATTCTGAATATTATTAAGGTTTTCTTTGCTCAAGGATGAATAAAGCATATTAATTTGATTTTGATTCTCCTGACTGTAAAACAGTTTTTTTGAAACGATTGTATCTGGCAATATAAGCGATTTTTCATCAAGTTTTGGTTCATATAAATACGCTTTTTCCCCAAGATATATCTGTTTTGTTTTATCTGTAACAGTAATGGTTGAATCAATAACATTCCCTTTTTGTACAAAATCAATGAATCCATTTTTGTAAAGTTTATGCTTACCGGTAATCATCAATTCCATATTATTTGGTCCTAGAGCTGAATCATAAACACCAAGAAAAAGTGTTTGTAATTCTGCCACCCATCCATGAGTATAATAATAACAAAGAGTATAAAGACAATATCTATCTTCATATGATTTAACACAAGCATTTATATCTTTTACAAAAGGAATGTCGAGATGTTTTTGTTCAAAATCATATGCCTCCCGCATTTTTGCATCATGTTCCTTCCAGCTTGTATCAATAATATCTCTAATTACTTTAGTAAATGAAACTGAGTCATATTTTTTTTCTATAATAGTTATTTCTTGGTTTCTTAATATTGATCTTATTACATCATCATTAAAAGAATAAGAATGTCCAGTATTAGTAATACTTACCGTTACAAGATTTCTTTTGGATAAGTCTTCAATTTCTTTATTGTGTTGAAGATAGTTTAATGAAGATATATCAAGATATTTACTAATAGTCATATCCCTAACTTTTGAAAAATTGATATCCAGTAAACCACAAAGGATAATTACCTGAGTTTCATTAATACCTCCAAAATAAGATTTGAGTCGTTCTAAACATTTTATCATTCTTGGTGTATTTTCATATTTCAATTTTTTTTCTTTTGTTTGTGAACATATATATTCAATTGCAGCAAGTACATTCCATCTTACTTTTCTTGGTTCTTTCATATTTATACCTCTCAATAATTTATTTTGTACGAAAACTTAAGGATGCTAACAATAAAGGAATAATAAAAAATACTAGATAACCCGTCGAGAGCATTATATATTGGTCTAAAGCTTCTTCCCATGGAAGCTTAATTTCAAGTATACCAACAGCTGTGCCACCAGCTACTGTAATTACATATAAGAGAATAAATGTTTTTATTGTGTCAGTAAGATATTTACCTGCAGAAGTGAGCTCACCGTAATAATAAGTTTTATCATTGTATTTTACTTTTTGTTCTAACGCTTCAATATCTGTAATTTCACCATTAAATTGCTTTTTGTTTATTTCATTGTAGAAAGCATTTTTTTGTTCTTGTAATTTTTCATCAAATACTTTTGCAGCACTTTTCACATGACTAGAACAAAACTCCACTATCAAATAGCACATTAAAATTGTTATGAGAAAACCTGCTGTATGATTTTCATTACAAATCCAAGAACCAACAATAACTATTATAGGTATCTGATCTTCAATACTTGTTATACATAGAAATGAACGAATTGAAGCAATTGCAGCAGAACAATTTAGAAGACAAAAGAATTGAATTAATCTTAGAAATTTGAATAAGTTAGCCTTCTTCTTTTGATGAGTTTCTATAAAAAGATATAAAGCAAAACAATAATCAAAGCAGATAAGGATTTCTATAACTACTGCAGAAAGTGGAGCAAATAATAGTGCAAATAATAAGCTTAATGCGAAAAGAGGTAATAACTCTCTTATAGATTTTAAGATTTTTTTCATATAAACCTCCCAAATTAATCAACAAGAATATCTGAAATACGAATCTTGCTGATTATAATTTCACCTTTATCTTCCAGACGAAAAATGATTTTAAGTATTTCTGACTGGCAGTTTTCTACATCAGATAAACGTACAGGGCCCATCCATTCCATGTCTTCTTTTAGCATAGTGGCTGTCCGGCGGCACATATTTCGGAAAAATTTATCTTGGATTTCTGGATCTGAACCTTTCAAAGCTTTAGCCAATGTCTGCTGATCTACCTTCTGAAGAATCTTTTGGATTGCCCGATCATCAAGCATGAGTATGTCATCGAAATTGAATATGCACTTATTAAGTTTTTTCTGGAATATAGGTGTTTCTTCTCGGAAGTCTTTTATAGTTTTTTCTGCAAATATATTAGAAGTATGAAAAAGATATTTTTTTATGACTTTGTAATCTTCTTCCAATTCCATACCAGAAGCAGTCAGAATATGTTCAACTTCAGCAGTTACTTTTGAATCTGTTTTTGTGAAATCTTTCGAAAAGGAAAGTACCGTATTTCTTGTTTTATCATCCATTCCAGAAAGCAAGTCTTTTCCTTCATCTGACTCTGCACCAAGATATGCAATTACTTTTGCAAAACTTACAAGATACATGCTGATTACATAATCCATAAGAACTTTCTTTGTAGCTCTTGTGATATCACCCATTGCATTAACTACTTTTGATTCTGCGATTTCATTAGAGTTGATTTTCTTTGTTTTCATAAGCATTTCCTCCTTGCTTCTTTTTTTAATATAACATGTGTACACTATCACGGTTTGATAGGCTGAAATTTAACTTTTATTTTTTTTCAGATTTTCTTGTAGAATATATTTGTTACGGTTTATAAGATTTTGCTTGATAATTTCTAACGTGGATGTATAATGTCCAAAAGCAATAAAAAGACTTGATATATCTTTGGATGCCAAATTTGCTTGAATTAATTGTTTCGATTTAGATTCAAGTAAATCACCCCAAGTTCCAACATATTTCCATTCATCTTCATTGTTCCGGTGAAATATGTTCTGATTTCTAACGACTGTAAAATCTTCGATATAGTAAAGTTCGTTTTCCATATAAAAACCTCTTATATGGAAATATAAACTATGACACTATCATGGATTGATAGACAGTATTAAAAGTTTTATTTTTTTTGATTGTTTTTTTTATTTTTTAGGGTATTCTTTTTTTTCTGTAGTTTTTTTTGTTCCAATAATTTTTTATTTTTTATTTGTATAATTTCTTTATAAGCAGCTTTAATACTTTTTACCTGTTTTCCATCTTTAAGGATTTTACCTTCCTTAATTTCAATGATACCAAAACACTTTTTTTCTACGTTGTAATATGTAAATGAATCTTTGAACATATTATCTAAATCATATAATCTTTCAAATAAGAATGAATTATAATTTTGGTTCTTATTCTGGAAAAAGATTTTTGAACGATTCATTAAATCTTTGATGTAATCATATTTATGAATCTTTTTATTCAGATAATCCAGATCTATAAAATTATTACTCTTAAAATTAAAAAAGTATTCTTGTTTAATTAGATTTGTATAATCAGGTTCTGGAATATACAAGATATTTGCAATACCTGACAATTGAGTTTTTTCTTCTGGTATAACTAAATATAAATTATATTTACCGAACAGTTTGCTCATTAATTCTTTTTTACGCTTAAGCTTATCTTCTACGAAAGCAAGATTAACTTTTTGCTTGGTTATTTCATACCAATGGACATTTCCTTTTAAATCAAAGCCGATAATATCAAACTCGCCTAAATCAATTAAAGATGACTGATAACATAAACTTCCAGCAGCAGAAATATAAAATCCATCTTTTTTAGACTTGTTCTCTTCTAAACGAATAAACTTAAAATCTTGATATTTATTTACAATTTTCTCATAACAGTAGCATTCATATATTTCACCTTCAATAATCGATTTTTCTTTAGGTGTAAGAGAATCATGAAAATGCCGTATTCGTTTAGTTGCTTTCATTTTTAATCACAAATATACGCTGAAGATTTAATATATTATATCACATAAATTATATTTTTTAATTCGTTTTGTATTCCCCCGTGCCCCCAATAGCGCTACGCTTCTAAGCGTTGCAGGGAGATAAAGAAGAAGCGTAGCTTTGTGGCAAGAAGAAAAGATATGCGTTGTTTGCAACGTATAAAAAGGTTATCCGTTGCAAAAGCGTTGCTTGATTTGATTAGGTTTGAATTATATCTGTTTATTTCTGAATGTGTTTGAATTGCTTATCTTTTAATTTTTCTTTAGCAACGCTTGTTCCTAAGAAATTAAAATTATTTTTATATGTAATATAAGAGTAAAAGAAAAAAACGCATATAAGAGTATATGCGTTGCTTTGATTTAAAGTTAGAAAATGAAACTTTTTAGACCGCTGCGCGCGCTCCC
>CAYFND010000095.1:0-8192 GCA_964344405.1 uncultured Treponema sp.
ATCTTTAAAAAGAGGTTTTTCACTAAATGATAAACTAACGTCACTAACAGATATCATGTCTTATCCTTTTAATATTTTTATTTTGTAAATATAGACTTAATTTTTGACCAAAATCCTTTTTTCTGAGCAATTTCTGGTTTCTTTGTTTCAGTCTTATTTTTAGAATAATTATTCTTTTTATAATAATTATTACTAGTTTTTTTATTTTGATTATTTCTTGATTTATTCTCAGCAGTCTTTTGATTTGTATATTTTTTATTCTTTGAAAAATCTTTTGACTTATTTTGGTCATCACCTTTTTCATAAGTTTTCTTATACAACTTCATTCTTTCTTCAAAAGACATGTTCTGTAATTTTTCAACATCAAGCTTATCTTTCTTGAATGTATTGTCTTTCTTTGAATAATCTTTTTTTGTATATTTTTTGTTAGAATAATTATCATTCTTTTTATAAGAACGATTTTCATCATATTTTCTATCTGATTTATCTTTTTTCTCGTAATGATTTTCTTTCTTATATTTACCATCACGAATTTTATTATCAAAATGCTTTTTGTTATTCTTTCTATAACCACCATGATTATCATCATAATCATCATGCCAGTTTTCAGTTTTTATATAAACATTAGCACTTTTATCTTCAAGTAAATCTTCACTTATTGCTACTTTTGAAGGAATTGACATTTCTACATAGCGTTCAATTGCTGGTAAACTATAAACATCTTGTTCAGAACAAAAAGTATATGCTTTTCCGCTCTTTCCTGCTCTAGCTGTTCTTCCAATACGATGAACATAGTTTTCTGCTTCTATAGGTAAATCATAATTAATTACCATAGCAAGGTTATCAACATCAATTCCCCTAGCGGCTACATCTGTTGCAACAAGAACTTTAATCTCATCATTTTTAAATTTTTTGAGAATTGCTAATCTTTTCTGTTGAGGCAAATCACCAATTAGGAAATCACATTTTATCTCATTGATTTCCAATCTTTTTGCAACAACTTCACACATTCTTTTTGTATTACAGAAAATAATACAACTTGCAGGTGATTCTCTTTTCAAAATACCAATCAGCAACTTCATCTTTTCATTACTAGAAACATGAATCAATTCTTGATCAATCTCATTAACTGTAATGTTTTCAGCATCAATTGTGATTTCTTTTGGATCCCTTGTATATTCCCAAGCTAGATTTTTAACGTAAGAATTCAATGTTGCACTAAAAAGCATTGTTTGGCGTTTTTCAGTTTCCGGCAAATCTTGAAGTATTTTTCTTAAATCTGGATAAAAGCCCATATCAAACATACGGTCAGCTTCATCAATGACTGTAAAATAGCAATTCTTTAATGAAAGATTTCCACCTTCATTTAAATCGATAATTCTACCAGGAGTTCCAATAATGATATTAACACCATTCTTGATTTTTGAAATTTGGTTATCATAACCAACTCCACCATAAACACTGAGGATTTTTAGTCCTGACTCGCCTACCAAAACTTTAGCTTCTTCTTCAACCTGAACAGCTAATTCTCTTGTTGGTACAAGGATTAAAACTTGTTTGTCTTTGTTTTCAGCATTACCTAATATTTCTTGTATTACAGCAACTAAATAAGCTGCAGTTTTTCCAGTTCCAGTCTGAGATTGAACATACAAATCACTTCCATCAAAAGATGATTGTAATACTTTTTCTTGTACAGGTGTACATACTACATAACCTGCTTTTTCAATGCCTTTAAGAAGTTTTTCATCTAATTTTAAATCTAAAAAATTCATTTTTCCCACTTTTATTTTATCTATATTTGAAATTTATTTACGTATTAATAAAAATATTTTTAAATATATACTTTTTTTGAGATATAAGCAATGCACTATTTTTTTAATCACATTTATGCTACATTTTCTGTTATGGATAACAAATTAGAATACCAATCAACAATTTTTAGTAATATTATTAAGAAAAAATATAAAGAATATAGAAAATGGGCTCGTAAAAACAGAGTCTCTTGCTACAGATTATATGATAGAAATATTCCTGAGATTCCGCTTTCTTTAGATATCTATGAATTTCTTCCTGATGATATTTCAACAACTATAGAAGCGGCAAGATTTTTAAGTGAACAGAATTTTCGTTTATCACAAAATGACCCTCTTATAGAAAATGAAATCAAAGAAAGACGTTATATAGTACTTTATTTATATGAAAGACCTTACGAAAAGGATGAAAAAGAAGAAGAAATCTGGTTTGAAACAATGGCAAACGCAGCCAGTGAAGTTTTGAATGTTGATAAAGATAAAATAATTAAAAAACAAAGAAAACACCAAAAAGGTCTTAATCAATATGAAAAAAATGATGAATCACAACACCCAAAAAAGATAATTCAAGAACAAGGACAATTATTCTATATCGACTTGCACACTTATTTAGATACCGGTTTATTTTTTGACCACAGACCCTTGCGTTCAATAATTAGAGATACAGCTTCAAACAAATCAATTTTGAACTTATTTTGCTATACCGGAAGTTTTTCTGTTTATGCAGCACAAGGTAATGCCAAAAACGTTGAATCTGTAGATTTGTCAAATACATATTTAGCTTGGGCAAAATCAAACATGGAGATAAATTCGTTTACTGATAAAAAGAAATATGTTTACACAAGAAAAGACGTTTTAGAATTCTTAAAAGAAAAAATTGAGGGTGAAAAAAAAGAAAAGTACGACATCATCATATTGGATCCCCCAACTTTTAGTAACAGCAAATCAACACAGAATATTTTGGATATAAACAAACAATGGCCGTCTTTGGTTTCTGATTGTATCAATATACTGAACCCAGGTGGAATTCTTTATTTTTCAACAAACAGTACACGTTTAACTTTTGATAATACTTTACTTCCTCAAACAACAAAAGATTCATTAAAAGTTGAGGCTATAGAAATGACTTCAGAAACAATTCCAAAAGATTTTGAAAATACAAAATGTCATAAATGTTTCAAGATATCAGTTTCAAAAGAATAAAGGCAAAAAAAAACTTCCCGAATCAAGGGAAGTTTTTTTTACTAAAAAGTTTTTATTTTTATAGAAACTAGTTCTCTGATTTCAAACCATAACGTTTGTTGAATCTATCGATACGACCTGCTGTATCAACTAATTTCTGCTTTCCAGTATAAAATGGGTGACAAGCAGAACAAATTTCAACGTGAATGTTTTCTACTGTTGAACGTGTTTCAATAACATTTCCACAAATACAAGTAATTTTTGTAAGTTTGTATTCAGGATGTATTCCTTTTTTCATATTTACTCCCACTGCACTTGCCCTATAACGCGGAGATAACTCATATCGCTATAACAACATGCAATTTTGATTTATAAGTTTATAGATTATATAATATTCTTAATTATTAATCAAGATATATTAAACACCATCAATGGCTGCAGAACCAGCATTCATACTTGCAAGAAAAGCTTCATTTGTCTTACTCTTCTTCATTCTATCAAGAATTAATTCTGTAATTTCTGTATCTTCCATAGGATTCAAAACTTTTCTTAAAATCCAAATCTTCTGTAATTCATTATCAGTTAATAGTAATTCCTCTTTACGAGTTCCAGATTTCTTAATATTAATTGCTGGGAATAATCTTCTTTCTGCAAGTTTTCTATCCAAATCAATTTCACTGTTTCCAGTTCCTTTAAATTCTTCAAAAATAACTTCATCCATACGGCTGCCAGTTTCAATAAGTGCTGTAGAAATAATAGTTAATGAACCGCCTTCTTCAACATTTCTTGCCGCACCAAAAAATCTCTTAGGTTTATGCAAAGCATTAGAATCAACACCACCAGATAGAACTTTTCCTGATGTAGGAACTGTTTGGTTATAAGCACGAGCCAATCTTGTAATTGAATCCAAGAAAATAACAACATCTTTTTTATGTTCAACAAGTATCTTTGCCTTTTCCAAAACCATTTCTGCAACTTGAACATGGCGTGTAGCTTGTTCATCAAATGTAGAAGAAATCACTTCCGCCTTTATAGAACGCTCCATCTCTGTAACTTCTTCAGGACGTTCATCTATCAATAATACGATTAAATATACTTCAGGATGATTTGCTGTAATAGCATTTGCAATTTTTTGCATCAAGATTGTTTTACCAGCTTTTGGAGGAGCAACAATCAACAAACGTTGACCTTTACCAATCGGGCTAAATAAATCCACGATTCTTGTAGATAATTCTGTAGAGACAGTTTCCAATCTCAATTTGTGATCTGGATATAAAGGTGTTAGATTTTCAAAAGGAATTCTAGTTTGAGCAACTCTTGGTTCATCAAAATTTACAGACTCAATTCTTAATAATGCAAAGAAACGCTCGCCTTCTTTTGGAGAACGAGTCTGACCGTAAACAGTATCACCAGTTTTTAAATTAAACAAACGAATTTGACTTGGAGAAATGTAAATATCATCAGGACCAGGTAAATAACTATTTTGTGGAGAACGTAAAAAACCATATCCATCAGGAAGAATTTCCAAAGCACCAGAGGCAAAGATTATCCCACCATGCTCTGTGTGTGACTTCAAAATTACAAAAATCAAATCTTGTTTTTTCATTGGAGCCAAGTCATCAGCATTAAATCCATATTGAATTGCCAAATCTCTAAGTTCCGGCATACTTTTTAAAGTTAAATCATTAATCAACAATCTTGGTTTTGAATCATTATTATCATCACTTGGTTCAGAAACCATCACTGTATCAGAAATTTCATTTGTTGGACTTGGATAATTTGGTGTATTATATGTATTTCTACTACCAAAAGGTCTTTTTGTATTTTGACCTTTTTTAAATCTGTTTTGATTTTGTTGATTATTTTTTTTATAAAAAGAGCGGTCTTCATTATCTGAAGTGTTTTCTGCGTCTTCAGTTTTAGTCTTATCTGTTTTAATTATTCTTTTTCTTTTGATTACAACATGAGGTTGTTCTTGGGCTGTAGGATTTTCAGTTTTTTCTGTATCTACAACAGATTGTTCAGAAGCACTTTCTTTTGCTTCTTCATTTCTTTCATAAGAATTATCTTCTGAATTATTCTCATTTTCAGAAGTATTAGTAAAATCAAGTTGAATTTGATTTTCTTCAAGATGTTCTCTATCATCTTGTGCATCTTCTTTCTGATGCTTTCCAATTGGTGACATTAAAAAATTCTCCACATTTGTTATTTTTGATTGTATATATATTTAGATTTTTATTGGGATTAAAAAAAGATCTATAAGTAATTTAAACTTTTATTAGAAGATTGAATGCTATAAAATAGCTATTTATTTATTATTACCAATTTATCTATATTTGTCAATAATCAGTATTATTCAACGACATCAGAGTGAATTATCATTGCTTTTTTATATTCTTCAGAAGCAACAGAAAACAAATCAACAGAAGGTTCTTCTTCTAACATAGAAATAGAACCATTATATTCAACATTATTAGAAATTCTTAATCTAGCTGTTGTTATATCACTATCAACTTTACTACCTGAACATATTTCCACTCGTTCAGAAGCATAGATATTCCCTTTTACAACACCAGAAATTACAAGTGATTTTACAGAAATACTTTCCATATCACAAACAGCTGTTTTTGCAATTTCAAGATTACCATTTGGCGCATCAATTTTTCCAATAAATTTTCCAGAAATAATCAATGTGTCTGTAAATTCCAACACTCCATTAAACTCTGTTTCCGTTCCAAATACAGTAATATTGTTGTGATCTTTGTTGTTCTTCTTATTTTCCGCCATTTATGCTACCTTTTTTTATTATAACAGTAATAATACTTGAAATCAATAAAACTGATGCTAAAAGTATTAATCCTTTTTCCCAAATATTTCCATATTTTGCATATATTGTTGCTTCTCTATCTTTATCAATAACAGGTACATTTTCAGTTATATAAGTAGTACAAAAAGCTGGTGACTCAGCAATAATTGCACCATTTGGATAAATAACACAAGTTTGTCCTGACGCTGTACTTCTTACAGTTGGAATCTTATTTTCAACAGATCTGAACAAAGCCATTATCTTATGTTGATTTTGACAAACTTTACTATGTGCCCATGCATCATTTGAAAGATTTATAAAGCACCGTGAACCTTCCATATACATTTTTGAACACAATGATCCAAAAGTATCTTCAAAACAAATTGGTGTTGAAAAATAAAAATCCTTTATATTAAATATTTCTATATTTTCACCTGGTGTTGTTTCATGAGTATCAACAGTTTGTAAAAATGAATACAAATGTGGAAAATATTTCTTATTTGGAAATCTTTCAGAAAATGGTACTAGATGTATTTTTGAATAGCTTTGAACTTCTGGAGGTATAATTGATCCATTTTCATTAAAAAATAAAGCACTATTGTAATACTTTTTTTCTTGCCCATATTGAACAGTTTCACTATTACCTATTATAAAGTTTTTATTTGTTGATTTTACATAATTTAGAAGAAATAAAATAATTTTTTTTCTTTTTTCATCTGTTCCATAATAATATTGATATTCAATTGATGGGACGACAGCAGTTTCTGGCCAAACAATTAATGATGTATCATCATTCAATTCCAAAGACTCATCAGTCAGCGTAATTAATTTCTTTATATTTTCAGTATAAACATCTATCCCATCTTTCCATGGATCTTCATTATTTTGAATTGCTGTAATTTTTAAAAATTGATTTTTTGAATAATCTTTTTGAGTTTTTTTACCATAAATAATTGTCAATAATATTAAAACAAGAAGTATGCTTAAAGAAATAAAATTGGTTCTAAAAGAAAATGATTTATTTCTTTTCTCTTTATTCACTTCATAAGTTATATTTGAAATTTTCTTCTCATTTTCATTTGATAAAGATTGATATAAATATGAACTTTTTAATTTATTTTTTTGATAAAATCCGTAAACTACACCTGAAGAAAATATCAAAAGATATGATAATCCAAAAACACCAAAGATATCACTAATTTGAATTAAATTGATATGATTCCATTGGGTATAACCAGTAACACCATAATTAAAACCAAAGAATCCCAATGTTTTGATATGCTCATAGGCACAAATTATAATACATTGAATAAAATATGAATTATTACAAAAAGCAAAATTAACTATTTTTAATAATAAAAACAAAACTGCATAAATTACAAAATATGAACCACAAACAATAATTAGCCCCAATTTATGATAATCATTCAGCCAATACCCGTAAAAACCATAGGATAAAAAGCCACAAACACCGCCATAAAGCCATACAGTTTTAAAATCAGATTCATTAATTATTATAAAGATTGGTAAATATGAAAACCAAGCTAAAAAAGATAAGCCATCTTGAAAGAAATAATTAGGATTTTCTAAACAAAATATAATTGAACTTAATAAAACTAAAAAAAATAATTTTATTTGTTTCTTAGTTTTCATCATTATTTTCTGATTTTTTCAAACCCCATAAATTGTTTTTTAAAGATGAACCAGAACGGAAAGCGGCAACATAATGAGGTTCAACTGTTAGTTTCTCTCCTGTTTTGGGATTTCTAGCAGAAGATTTTCCTTTTCTCAATCTAGTTTCAAAAGTACCAAAACCTCTTAATTCAATAGAAGAACCACTTTCCAATGATTCCTTAACTTCTTGTAAAAAACTATCAATTACTTTCTGAATTATCTGTTTTTCATAATCATTTTTCTTGTAAATATTATTTACTATATCTATTTTTGTAATTTTACTCATCTTATTAATTCCATATAAAATAAATCCAGTTAAAGCATATTACTCCAACTGGATTTCAAAGCGTGAATTAACTCGTTTATTTTGTTTGAGAAAATGAAACATTGTAAAGTTTCATCATTCTTGACTTTTTACGAGAAACTGCATTTCTAGTTAAAACGCCCTTGCTTCTTGCACTATCAAGTTCTTTTACAAGATTCTTAAGTTTTTCTTCAGCAGTTTTCTGATCTTTTGCATGAACAGCTTCTACAAACTGTTTTGCATAAGTTCTACATGTACTTTTTACTGCTTTATTATGAAGTCTGCGAACTTCGCTCTGTGCATATCTTTTTTCTGCAGATGTCTTTTTGCCTGCCAATTGGAGACCCCCAAAATTTAGTTAACTAAAATTTATACTACCAAAATATTTACAACTTGTCTAGTAATAATTTTTATT
>CAYFND010000096.1:0-316 GCA_964344405.1 uncultured Treponema sp.
CTACGGCAGCAGCGACTCAGTCATTTGAAAAACCAATCACCCTGATAACGGGGGGAACTGATAAAGGATTGGATTTGTTCCCTTTAATAAAAGTCCTTACAGACAAAGAAAAAGATGAGTTTGCGGTAAAAGCCTTATATTTCTTGGAAGGTTCTGCAACTGATAAAATCATTCCGTCATTAAAGCAGAAGAATATTCCATTCTTTGGACCATTCAGCAGTTTGAATTCATTGTTGTCCACATTAAAAAACAATGTTTCTAACACAACACAGCCTAAAGATAAAAAAGAAGTGATTGTATTTTCACCGGGAGCCAC
>CAYFND010000096.1:326-8157 GCA_964344405.1 uncultured Treponema sp.
TTCTTTTGGAATGTTCAAAAACGAGTTTGACCGTGGCGAACAATTCATGAAAGTAGTAAAAGAAGTTTTCTAAATAAAAATAACCCCAAAAATTGATTTCAATTTCTGGGGTTATTTTTTTTAACGTTATTAACAAGAATTATTTCTTAAAATTGATTGCACTTACAACAGCGGCAATACCGGCTCTTCCAACGTTGGAACTCATTCCAACTCCCCAAACCTGGCTGCCATCTTCTTTTGTTATAAGGACATATGCAATAGCTTGAGTGTCTGATCCGTTTCCAATGCTGTGTTCATGGAAAGAAGTGATGTTAAAACGAGGACAAGGTGTCTGCTTCATTGCTGTAACAAAAGCGTCCAACGGACCGTTTCCTTTTGCTGCAATTGCAATAGTTTTTCCTTCCCATTTGATAGTTGCCATTTCTGCAACTTGTTCGTTCATTTCTGTTCCACGTTCACCTTCAATATGTTTTTCTGTCAATTCCACGATTGTTAACGGGGAATTAGTTTTTAGCCATGTATTTGCAAAAACATCATAAACTTCTTGAGGTTTTAATTCCCTTTGCATTTTATCAGCTTCATTTTTTACCATTTCACCGATACTTGGGTGCATTGCCTTTGGAGCCATAATTCCAAAATCCTGTTCCAAAATATAAGCAGCTCCACCTTTTCCACTCTGACTGTTGATTCTGATAATTCCTTCATATTGACGGCCTACATCATGAGGGTCGATTGGAAGATAAGGAACATCCCACAAAGCATTCGGTTCAAGTTTTGTCCTTGCTGACATTCCTTTTCTGATTGCATCCTGATGAGAACCGCTGAAAGCTGTATAAACAAGCTCACCAACATAAGGTGTTCTTGGATGAATTGTCATTCCTGTGAATCTAACATAATCATCAGCAATTTTTTCTATATTTGTAAAATCAAGTTCTGGATCAATTCCTTGTGTGTACATATTCAAAGCGACTGTTACGATATCAAGGTTTCCAGTTCTCTCACCATTACCAAACAAGCAGCCTTCAACTCTATCAGCACCAGCTAAAAGTCCCAGCTCGCATTGAGCTACAGCTTCGCCTCTATCATTGTGATTGTGCAAAGAAATAATGCAAGCGTCCCTTTGAGTGATGTGCGAACAGAAATATTCAATTTGATCAGCAAACTGATTAGGCATTGAACATTCAACTGTTGTTGGAAGGTTCAAAATAATTTTGTTATCTGTTGTAGCTCCCCACTCTTTTTTTACAGCTTCGCAGATTTCTACAGCGTAGTCAATTTCTGTATTACTAAAGCTTTCTGGTGAATATTCCAAACGGATTTCTGTTCCTGCAGCCATAGGAAGACATTTTTTTACACATTTTACGCCATCTATTGCGATTTGTTTGATTTCTTCTTTTGACTTGTTGAATGTATATTTTCTTTGAGCAGGAGAAGTTGAATTATAAATGTGGAAAATTGCCTTTTTCAATCCTTTTAATGCTTCAAATGTTCTAACAACAAGGTGATCCCTTGCCTGGCACAAAACTTGAAGAGTTACATCTTCCGGAACATGGTTTTCTTCAATCAAACGACGAATAAAATTGAATTCTGTATCTGAAGAACTTGGGAATCCAACTTCAATTTCTTTAAAACCTAATTTTACAAGAAGGTCAAAAAATTCCAATTTTTGTTCTATTCCCATAGGATTTACGAGAGCTTGATTTCCATCACGAAGATCTACAGAACACCAAATTGGCGCCTTTGTAATAGTTTTTTCAGGCCATGTTCTATTTTTAATTTGTATTGGCTCGAATGGTTTGTACTTCCCGTTTACTTTCATTTTTTTTCCTCCGTAAACAAAAAAAAGACCTGACGCAACTGCGTCAGGTCTTATAAATGCTATTTAATTAAAACAAAATAACACTACCCATCAGTTGCAATCTGCAAGAAGAGAACCTAGTAGTAGTAGTAGTGATAATTTATTCATACTTAAAAGTTACTATATTTGTTTTTTTATGTCAACATCAACTAAGATATTAACCCTTTAAAAACATTTGGAATCTCTTCAATAAATCGCTGCATATCTTGTCTAAGTTCATTCAAAAAAGAATTATCACACAATGAACCGATTACATTTTCCATTTCTTTTTTTGAACGATAAGTCATGTTTCTGTAATAATCTGTATAATCTTTTTCTCTTGAAGAATATGACGAATCACAAATATCCGTGGCTACAACAGTAACATCTTCAATTATGTTCTTATATAAATCACAAGAAAATTCTTCTATTGAGCATGAATATAATTGTTCCAGCAGATATAAAGCGTATCTAACCTTGTATTGTTCGTAAGAATAATCGCACAATGTATAAAAAGCGTGAACTGCATCCCAAGTGTTTATTGAACCTTCTTTTATATATGAAAATAAAAGTTGAATCTTTTCTGAAGGAATTATCTGTCCACCAACGTTTTCCCATTGAGTATAAAGTGGGAGTTTTCTAATTTTTTCTATTACATCTAAAGTCAGGAAATCAATCTTTTGAGACTTGCAATATTCCATTAAAGTCTTTGTGGCAAAATATTTAACTATTTTTCTGTACATTTTATATGCTTTCACTGGTTTTTGAATAACAGCGCCATATTTCTTCTGACATGTTGAATCATTCAATGTAAAGTCTGCATTTGGATTTTGATGTAAATAATCTTTTGCCGCCTGGTACTTTTCATCTTGAGTTTTTTTTGCTAATACAACTTCATTTTTAGAAATCAACAAATATTCCAATGTCAGACCAATCAATCTGTCCAAAGAGCTCATAATCTCCTGCATTGTATCTGGAGCGAAAGGATCCATCTCTATATTCTGCATTTTAATGACACGTTTATCACGTTTAGAAAATTTGTATTTATTCCTAATAATTGCAAACATATCATACATGAAACACCAAGCCGGCGTAATGTGAACGGATTGGTCTCCATTAATGCCAATGCTGACCAAAGCAAATGGATAAGGAATATCAAGTTCATATTGATAGCTGCCTTTTGAAATCAAATCGAAAGACGCAAATTTGCTGTTATGTTTGAAATCACTGCAAAGACCTGGCCAAAATCCTCTTTTTGCAAAAATCTCACCATCAGGGCTTCTTGAATTATGATTACTACCAATTGTTGCACCGGATGCAATGTTTGATTGACCCATTATTGTTGTAGCAATAAGGAATGAAGAGTTATGATGCTGTTCGTGGAAAGGATAAATCAAATTATTAAGGATTTCACAACATGAAACTGTTGAATTGTCACCCAAAACAGAATTAAGGATTCTAGCTCCATATTTCACCTGGCAATTCCTGCCGATAACAAAACGAATTGCTATAGCTTGGTAAAAAACCTTACTGCCATAACCCAAAATTCCATTCACCATCTCCACCCCTTCACCAATTTGTGAAGTTTCTTCTTCAGATGACAGAATCGTGATATTTTTTAGTTTGAACGCACCTTTTATATATGCGCATTTTCCAATTTTAGCGTCTTTTATGATGTTGGAATTTTTTATTACAACATCATCACTTATAAATCCGAATGTATCATTTTCACCAGTGTTGCCATATTCTGTAAGCTCCACAAATCTGTGTAAAAGTTCTTCATCATCCCTGTAATGAGACCAAATGTAAGCGTCGGCAGGAATCATACTTTCAAACGGTAAAATCTGGCGGCCGTCGTTTTCGTTTGCAACACCAATCCAAACCCGGTTCTCTTCTGATTCACCTTTTTTTAAAATACCGTTTCCAAATTTAGAATGCTTTGTACAACAAAGTTCTTGAAGATTAAAAAGAATGACCCTATCACCCAATCTATAATTTTCTATGTAATAAGCATTTCTGATGGCATTGTCATTTCCGGTGATTACATCGTTCAATTTTGAATTATAGATGCCTGTTTCCAATTGCAAGTCATGATAAGTCAATTTTGCCTTTTTCAATGAACCCAGAATTATAAATCCAGAAAATTCAGAATTTGAAATCAAGGTTGGGTCAAATGAACCTTCTTTTGCATCTACAAAAAAATTTGACCAAGTTTCATCTTCATTCTTGTTTTGATTTTTTATAAGGATTTCAATCTCTTCTGTTGATAAATGTCTTTTATCTTTTAATAAACCTTCGTTTATCTTAGTTTGAGCTTCAATATTCGCTGTATACTCTAATTTCACCATTTTGCCATTCTATTGACTCAAATATTGTTTGTCAAAGGGGAAGTAAATATATTATTATAGAGTATGATTTTTAAGAAGAAATTCATTTCCATATTAATTTTTTTCTGTACGTATTTTTGCTTTTGTGTAGATTCCGCTTATATTTTTAATCAGACCAAGGAATTCAAGTTGGAAAATGGATGTGAAGTTTTTCTTTTGGAAGACAGCAGTTCAGCTTTTGTAAGAATTGATTTCAGCGTAAAAGCGGGATTTTCTTCTCAAACAATTGAAAACACCGGGTTCTTCAAATTATATTCGCGCCTTCTGGAAAATCATTCGCCGTTACTAAAATTTACTGATGTTCAATGCAATTCAGATTCCACACGCTATATCCTTGAAATTCCTTATTCTGACTTTTACAAGACAATTGACGAACTTTCCCAACTGGCTTATTCACCTTCTTTTTCTGATAAAGAGATAAAAGAACAACTTGATAAATTGAAGGCAGAGACAATTGAAAATGAAAAAAATCCGGCCTACTTTATAAACTCCGCTATTGATTCTAGAGTTTTTTCTGACACTCCGTGGAAACATGATTCTGGAATTTATCCAGCCCTTCTAAAAAAATATGACAGTGACAAAGCAAGGGTTGTCTTAAGCTCCATCTCTGAAAAATGGTACAATCCGCAAAATTCAGCCCTCTTCATCAGCGGGAATATAAAAAATGAAGACGCAATCAAAGTAATCAAACAAACATTTGGATCATTCTATTCATCTGCAGTCGTTCCTACATCAAAACCTCAAATTGCAATGAACAAACAAAAGAAATTTGTTTTATACCACAAGGATATTTCACCAGATTTAACGCAGGTTGTCGTTCAATACACATCTCTTGATAACGGTCAAACTGTAGTCGCAGAAGAAATCTATAACAACCCTTCATCAAAATTAAAAACTGATTTATTACAAATCGCCTCTCTGAATATTCCTGGTGACGAATACATAAACGTTGCGGCAGCAAGCAAAAAAGACAGCAACAGATTGATAATTCAATCACTGATGCAGCTTTCATCAGATAAAAAAAGCAAATCTTCTTCAATCGCACAAGCTAATGCCTTTGTTGAAGCATTATCAAACAGCATTTCTAACATCTCTATAGAAGAATTTTATTCTGCAAGACAAAATCTAACTTCAAAAATGAACACTTCAAAATCATCACCTGCAAGCTTTATGGATTTACTTTCATCTTTTTGGGCTGTTGAAAAATATTCCAAGACAAACCAAGAAAATCAAACCTCCCTTCTACGAAATTTTGAAGCTGAAAACAACTACATTCTGGAAGTGAACCCTTCTTCAATTATTAAAAACCTTCAAACAGAGGAACCTTATATTTTTGTAATAGTTAGTTCTTCTGACTACGAGAAAAACAAGAATGAATATAAGAAGAATGGATTTGTCGCGGTGAATAGTGCTACAGCGGCCTGGTATAATCAAGAAATCTTCAAAGATGCAAAAAAACAAACAGAAGATGATCCAACTAACGAACAAACAGAAATATCACTTTCATCAACTTTTTTTGAAGACAACATTAATTCAATCAAAACTCAGACACTCAAAAACGGAATCAATATTTTTACAAAGGAAAATCCGTTCTCATATCAATCTACCATTCTAATTAAAATTGACGGAGGAAAGATTAACACCGCAAAACAAAACGGTATGGAAGAAGTGATTGTTTCTTTAATTTCTGGGAACATAGAAAGAGAATTATATAAAAACTACATGAACGGTTTGATTCTAACATTTCCCGCTGTTACTTACGAAACATCGCTTTCTTCAAGTTATGTAAAAATCAATTGTGACAAGGACGATTTTAGAACTGTAGTTAAGACAGCTGCTTCGGCAATAATTTACAACAAGATAATTCCTTCCGACGCAGATAGAGCTGTTTCTTCAAGACAATACAAAAAAAGACTAGAAAACGGAAGTTCGGTGAACCAAGTTTATTTTGCGGCGATGAAGGCAGTCTTCCCAGATTCTGTATTTGCAAACATTTTTAATACAAATGAAGATGTTTTAGTTGATATAAAATATGATGAAATTGTATCCGAATATCCGTTTTATCTTGATGCAAACAAATATTCGCTAATTACTTCTGGATTTATTCAAAACGATTTGATTGATATTTTTGAAGATTCTTTTGGGCTTTTAAAGAAAATTGATGTGGAAATTAACACAAATGACGCAAAACCTCAAATTTCTTCTAAATCTATCACAACTACAATAAACCACACTTTTTTAACAGACATTCCTTCCGAAAAAGCCGGCGCGATGCCTCAAATCTTGATTCCAACGACAACTTTCTTGGATCCCGTCCTTTTTGGAATTTCGGGGGAGAATGATTCACAAATTCAAAGAACTTTATCTGAAGCAATTTTCTGCTATATAAAAAATGAAGTTGATGAAAGCTCTAAAGAGAACAAACGTTTGAACGGTGTTGAAACCATTTATCAAAAAGAAACTGCAAATATTCCGTTGTCGTTCTTAATTTTTAGAAATGTCCCTCACACAAAAGAAATTGATGCTATCTACAAAAATTCAATAAACAAGCTGAAAACTGAATTGTCTAGTTCAACCAGCACAGCTGCAACTCTGCAAGAATTAAAAAGTATTTGGATTATAAATCAATTGGATAAAACAAAGTCTGATGAAGGAAACGCCGAATTAATATTTGAAGGCCTTGATGAAGAAAATAATCCTCACCTGTATCTTGATAAATACAAATTGATTGAATCTGCAACTGCCAAGGATTTCCTTGATGGTTTAGAAAACATTCCTTCAACACCAAATATCCGCGTTTATTCAAAAGATTCAACAAAATAGAAAGGCGGCAAGAATCAACAATAAACTTTGTCCATTTTTACATCAAATTGATTCACAGGCAAATCTTCAAGTATTTGAAAGTCATAACATACGCCGCAAACAAAATTCTTAGAGCTTTTTTTCATTGTTGATAAAAATAAATCATAAAAACCTTTTCCTCGTCCAAGCCTTTTTCCATCAAGAGTAAAAGCCCGCCCCGGAACAACAACAAAAGTATTTTCTTCAATTGCCGCAAAATCAATTTTTTTATTTATTTCTGTTGGTTCAATAATATTATAAGAACCGGTCTTCATTTGATTTTCAAAGTTTTTACTTTCTACTAAATAAAAATCCATTCTATTTGTGTCTTCAATTATTCTTGGAAGAAGGACTTTTTTATTCAATTCAAAAGATTTTTCCATTATAGTTTGCACGTTAAATTCATCTGGTAAAGACATATACAAAAAGACATAACCGGCATTATTAAATTCTTCAGAATTTACAATTTGACTGCAAACTCTCTCTTCTGCTTCTTTTCTATATTTTTTTGAATATACTTCGCCTTTAAATAATTTCGCAATTTCTTTTCTGTAAAAACCTTTATCTTCCATTTATTTATTCTAAAAAAAGTTTATAAAAAATACAATATTTGCTTTTTGGATATTGACATAAAAACTGATTTTCTATAATATAAACTCACATTCAACAAGCAATTTGTTTGTTAATTGTGATGGTTGCTTAGCTCAGCTGGTAGAGCAATGGACTGTTAATCCATGTGTCGCAGGTTCAAAACCTGCAGCAGCCG
>CAYFND010000097.1:0-8086 GCA_964344405.1 uncultured Treponema sp.
ATTTGAAGTAAAATCAACTAATGGTGATACTCACCTTGGTGGAGATGACTGGGACCGTGTTGTAATCAACTGGTTGATCGACGAATTCAAAAGAGATACAGGCATTGATTTGTCAAAAGATCCGATGGCTATGCAACGTTTACGTGAAGCGGCTGAAAATGCAAAAATCAATTTGACAAACCAGACAACTACAGATATCAACCTTCCATTCATTACAGCAGATAGTACTGGTCCAAAACACTTGCAGAAGTCTTTGACACGTGCTCAATTTGAACAAATGACAGAGTCTTTGTTTGAAAGAACAAAGGAACCTTGCCGCAAGGCTTTGGCTGATGCCGGATTGACAGCTGATAAAATTGATGGAGTTTTGTTGGTTGGTGGTTCTTCACGTATGCCTAAAGTTCAAGATGTTGTAAAAGCAATCTTTGGAAAAGAAGGAAGCCGTGCTGTAAACCCAGATGAAGCTGTAGCTGTTGGTGCCGCAATTCAGGGCGGTGTTTTAGGTGGAGATGTAAAAGATGTTCTTCTTCTTGATGTAACACCTCTTTCTTTGGGAATTGAAACAATGGGTGGAGTATTTACAAAACTCATCGCAAGAAATACAACTATTCCTACAAAAAAGAGCCAGATTTTCTCTACTGCTGCTGATGGACAAACTGCTGTTTCTATCCACGTATTACAGGGTGAAAGAGAGATGGCTGATCAGAACCGTACTCTTGGAAAATTTGACTTGGTCGGTATTCCAGCCGCTCCTCGCGGAGTTCCTCAGATTGAAGTTACATTTGATATTGATGCTAACGGTATTGTTCACGTATCTGCAAAAGATTTGGGAACAGGAAAAGAGCAGCACATTCAGATTACTTCTTCAAGCGGATTGAGCGAAGATGAAATCAACAAGATGGTAAAAGATGCAGAAGCCAACGCTGCGGCCGATAAAGCAAAACGTGAAAGCATTGATGCTAAGAATGAAGCTGACAGCTTGATTTATGCTACAGAAAAATCTGTTAAAGAACTTGGTGATAAAGTAAGCAGTGCTGACAAACAAAAGATTGAAGAAGCATCTGCCGCTTTGAAGAAAGCTCTACAGGGCGATAATGTTGAAGAAATTAAAGCTAAAACTGAAGAATTAAAACAAGCTTCTTATAAAATTGCTGAAGAAGTTTATAAACAACAAGCTGCACAAGGTGGAGCTGCTGCCGGAGCTGGTGCTCAAGGTGCTGCAGATGCTGGAGCAGAAAATGCAAAAACTGAATCAACAGAAAAGAAAGCTTCTGGTTTTGATAAAGGTTCTGCAGATGATGTTGAATATGAAGTTAAGGATGAAAAATAATTCATTTACGCTTTAATTCGTAAGAAATAAAATATCCCTCTCCCAATTGCGGAGAGGGTGTTTTTTTAGTATATTTCTATTAATTATTATTATAAATGTGGAAAAGCAAATGGCAAAACGTGATTTTTATGAAGTATTAGGTATAGAAAAGTCGGCAACTCAAGATGAGATTAAAAAAGCATATAGAAAATTGGCTGTAAAATACCATCCAGACAGAAATCCTGGAGATAAAGAAGCTGAAGAAAAATTCCGTGAAGCTACAGAAGCTTATGAAGTTCTTTCTGATGAAAAGAAGAGACCGATCTATGATCAATATGGTTTTGCAGGCTTGGACGGAATGGATCAAGGTGGTGGAGCTCAATATTCTCATGCTTTCCATGATTTTAGTGATTTGTTTGGTGGAATGGGTGGCGGCTTTGGCGACATCTTTGACAACCTTTTTGGCGGCGGATTCAGCGGTAGCTCAAGAAGAAGCAGTTCTTCAACAGGACCGAGCGCTGGTTCCAGCTTGCGTTATGATTTAAGCATTAATTTTAAAGATGCAGTTTATGGTTCAAATGTAGAAATCCATTTTAAACATAATGAACCTTGTGAAGCTTGTAACGGAACTGGCGGTGCGCCTGGTTCTAGTAAGAAAACTTGTCCAACTTGCGGTGGTAGCGGTCAAATTAGACAAGGCAACGGATTCTTTACAATTCAACAGACTTGTCCAAAATGTGGCGGAAAAGGTCTTGTTATAGAAAAACCTTGTACAGTTTGCAGGGGAAGTGGAATCCAGGAAAAAAGCAAAAAAATGTCACTAAAGATTCCTTGTGGTGTGGACAACGGAAAACGTTTGATAATTCACGGACAGGGTGATGCTGGTGAAAACGGCGGACCTGCAGGTGATTTGGTTGTAGTTATCCACGTAGAGCCTCATTCGTTGTTTGAACGCGATGGCAACGATTTATATTGTGCAGTTCCTGTTTCAATCGCTCAAGCGGCTTTGGGATGTGAAATAGTAATAAATTCTCTTGATGATAAAAAAGTTTCAATAAAGATTCCTTCAGAAATTAAAAACGGTCAGCTTTTACGAATAAAGGGTGAAGGTGTTCCAATTGCAAATTCAACAAGAAAAGGTGATTTGTACGTTAAGATTGTAATTCAAGTTCCTCAACATTTAAGCCAGAAACAAAAGGATCTATTAAAACAATACCTTGCTTTGGAAAATCCACCTGAATCACCGTCTTTGATTCCTTTATCACAATTAGGAAAATAGAGGGGATTCCCCAATAGTATAAATTACTTATAAGTTTTTACCAAATTCTGCCGATTATATGATAAACTATTGTTAGCTTAATATTTTTGAGGTGAGTATGTATAAGACGCAGAAAAAACTTGTCCTAATAAGTGTAAATATTTTAACTATTATTTTATTCATCATTCTTGCAGTATTTCTTGTTCCAGAAAAGTCATCAAATGCTCATTCAACTTTTTCATTTGTTGTAAGTATAGTTGTCTTTGTAGCAACTGTATTTCTTGGCGGAAAATTAAAGACATATCTATTAGGAGAAGTTAGACATAATACTTTGGAATCAGGTGAAACTGTAATTCTAAATGATTTTATTGACAAACTTAGATTCTGCTATTCCCTTGAAGATTTTTACTCTGTAATTTCTGAGTATCTTGAAGTAAAAGGCGATTGTTCCGTTTTACTAGTTGATAGAAGTAAAAACTACATTTTATACAACAGTCCAGATAGACTTACAACTTCTGAATCTACAAGGGAAAAACTTGATTCCCACTTTACTGACACTTGGTCAGATGGCTATTATTTCTTTGACAAACACATCGGTATTACATCAAAATACAAGAAATCACGCGGATTCTTCCTTTGTTCAGAAAAACAGCATCTCTATGTGTTCTGTAAATATACACGCTTGTTTGACTTGGATGTTTATGACAGACTATTTGAGGAATACAAGCATTTTATTGTAAGAACAAGAACTATTTCTGAATTGTCGGAAATTTCTGCTACAACAAAGGAATGGGAGCAGCTTGCCGAAACACAGCAGTCGTTCTTGCCACAAGAAATCCCAAATATTCCAAAATTAAAAATCGCTACATATTTTAGACCTCTGGTAAACGTTTCTGGTGACTATTTTTCAATTCTTCCAATAGATCAAAATAAAACCTTGCTAATGCTTGGCGACGTATCTGGTAAAGGTTTGCCGGCCGCTTTGATTATGGGTTTGGTAATGAACACTGTAAAAATTATTGAAGACAAAGAAGATCTGGTCGGTGTAGTTCATGCTGTTGATAAAGCCATAAAGGGAATGCACCTTCAAGATAAATACACTGTATTGTTCTTAGGTGTTGTTGATACTGAAAAAATGAGAATTCGTTACATTAACGCTTCCATGTCTGATCCTATTATCTTATCTCCAGCACCTGATGGGTATAGGTTGAAACCATTGACTTCCAATGCAAGCCTTGTTGGAATTATTGATATGGACGATTTGAAAATTGATGAGAAAAGATTATTCCGCGGTGATTCAATCTTAATTGCAACTGACGGTGTTTCAGAGGTAATGGATGATAACGGTGTTGAATTAGGTGATACTGATATTTATAGAAAAACAATTATTGCAGGAGCTGCAAAATCTCCTCAGGAATTTGTGGACGACGTTGTTGATTTGATTATGAAATATAACGGAGATAAAAAACTTCATGATGATGTAACAATGATGATAGCGAAGGTAGGTTATTAATATGATATTTCTAGTATTGTCATTTTTGAGCATAGCTCTTTTTGTTTTCTTTACATTTAATCTTGATAGAAAAGCTAAAGCTGGTAATTATCAAGTTAATTCGATAGTGATTTCATTATTAATTATTACAATAGAATCTATTTTATATGTAATAGCTTTGTGTTTTAATCAAGTTCTGGCTGCATTATTAGTAAAGCAAATTATGAGGCTTGTTTTTGTACTTGAAGGAATGTTCTTGATTTTCTTTTCTTTTGGAATGGTTGAACTTGTTTCCCCAAAAAAAAGCAAGGCGATTTCTGTTGTTAAATTTTGTTTGATTTTATCGGTAATCTATATTGTTTATTTTAAATTCTCTTCAATTGATTTAACTTTTGAAAATGGAATTATGATTGGTTCCGAGTATTTATTCCCAGTTGAAGCTCGTGAATATTTTCCTTGGAACTGGGTGACTTTATACAATTCTTTCTATAAATACATTATTCCAGTTTCTGGAATGCTTTTTATGATGTTGTATCAAGAGCATAAAGCTTCTCAACTAGAAAAATATCAAACTGCGATTATTATTAGTGGTGTTGTTTTGATGTGGTGCATGAATTTTATTATTAAATATCTTTCAATAGAGACACCAAGCTTTTCATTAATCCATATGTATTCATACATCATCTTGTATATTTTCTTTTTCTCTGCAATGGAAAAAACGACAGTTCCTTCTGGAAAAGGTATATTTGTATCTATTTTTAAAACATTCGTTTCTTATGTCGTTCCAGGATTCCTTTTAGGAGCGTTCTTTTATTTCTTGCAGCCAAAAGGTTCAGTATTAAACCCATTGTTCATTGTAGAAATGATTGCCGCCGCTTTTGTTTGTATAGTTTTCAGTTTGAAGATTAAGGATGTAATTTCATCAAGCAGGCATATTTATACAGCTGATTATGAAGAGTCGTTGGAAAAAGACCTTGCGTCAATTGATTACAACGATGAAATGGATTCAATAACAAACAAGATGTTTGATATCATGAAAAGAAATGTTGAAGCTTCATCTATGAATGTTTATATAATAAACAAACAAAGTGAATTTGAAACAGCGTATTCAACAAACAAAATGAGTATGACAATTCCTTCATCAAATCCAATATTTAGTGTTTTGTTAAAGGAAAGTAAATCAATAGTTTTGTATACAGAAATTGAAAAGGAACATATTCTTTCTCCAATTCAAGAAGATTTAAAGAAATTTTTTGGTGAAACTCGTTCCGACGCCTTGTTCATTTTGAATGAAGGTAACAATATTCTTGGTTTGATTACCCTTGGTAAAAAACAGGGTGGAGATCACTATAAGGAATATGACTACAACGTATTTACAAAACTATACTCATATTTCTTCGTATTTGGTTATTACATGCGTAATATTTCAAATAAGGATATTATTGGTACTGTAAACCGTGAAATCAGGATGTCTTCACAGATTATCACTTCAATTCAGGAAAATATTGATGCAATCAAGAATCCAAAAGTTGATATTGGTTACATGATGGTTCCGGCTCATAACATTGGTGGTGAGTTTATTGATTTAATCCGTCTTACAGAAAACAGACATTTGGTTGTAATTGGTGATTTGAGTGGTAAGGGTATTGCCGCTTCCATGAACATGGTCATCTTAAAGTCTATTATCAGAACTTATTTGGTAGAAACATCTGATTTTAAACAGCTTATTGTAAAAATTAATAACTTTATCAGGGACAGTTTGCGCAAAGGAACAATTTTTGCAGGACTTTTTGCTTTAATCGATTTTGAAAAAGATACAATGTACTACATAAACTGCGGTATTCCTGCATTCTTAATGTACAACCAGGTTTACAACAACGTAATTGAGATTCAGGGTGGCGGACATATTCTGGGCTTTGTAAAAGATATAACTCCATATTTGTCTGTAAAAACAACAAAATTGAATAAAGATGATATTTTCTTAACTTGTACTGACGGTTTGATTCAATCTCATTCACTTCGTGGTGAACAGTTTGGAAAAGAAAGAGTTCAGCAGTCATTACTTGATAATCAAACTTATAATGCGCAACGTATGGCTCAATTTACTTTTGATAATTTAGTTAAATTCATATCAAAGGAAATGGAAGATGATGTCAGCATTTTTGTTATGAAATATCAATCTGGATTGTCAGACGAGAAGACAGAGAAACAGACTGTTGCAGAAGAGCCTTCTGACGGTGTTGATGCTAAAGATGAATCAGTTGAGGCTCCAAATGCTGACGCAACTGTTGCTGAAAAAAATGATGAACCTGTAACTGAAGAAGCGCCTGCTCAAACAGAAGCTGAAACTTTTGTAGAATCAAATTTGAACGAGTCGATTTCTGAATCTGTGGAAGAAAATATTTCTGCTGAAGAAAATAAAGACGATGTTCCGTCTGATGTAGCTGATGATTTTGTAATGCCAGATTTAAGCGGTTTGGATGATATTATTAAAAATGCTGGTTTATAATAAAGGGCAAGGTGAATTATGGAACAATTATCAATAACAGAAAAAGAAGGAGCCAACTACAAAGTTTATGAACTTCAAGGTTCTCTTAATGCTTATACAATTGGTGAATTCAAAAATACTTTATATCAAGCTGTAAAAGAAAATAATATTGTTTTGGATATGTCAAAGTTAATTGAACTTGATGCTTCTGGAATAGGTTTGTTAATGGCGGCTTTTAATGATAGTGAAGACTGTGGAAAAAAACTTTATTTTATGTCAATGTCAAACGAATCAGAAAAAGCTATAAACTCAACAGGATTTAAATATCTTTTTAACATTATTAATGCTGTAACAGAAGTTAAATCTTAAGCTGTTAAATCAAAAAAATATTATAAAAAAGCCCGACTTTTTAATTAAGGTCGGGCTTTATTTTATTTAATTACAATATTTACAATCTTATCTGGAACAACTACAACTTTTACAATTTCGTGGTTGTCTGTATATTTCTTTACACCTTCAAGAGAGAATGCTGTTTTTTGCAATTCATCTTGACTTGTGCCTGGAACAGCTTCAAATTTATCCCTTAATTTACCATTTACCATAACAACAATTACTTTAGTGTCATCTTTTAGGAATTCTTCATTGTATTTTGGCCAAGGTTCATAAGAAATAGTATTGTCATGTCCAAGTTTCTGCCACAATTCTTCACAAAGATGAGGAGCATAAGGTGAAAGGATTTTTACAAAATCACTCCACATTGCAAGAGGAACAGAGTCAAGTTTTGAAATTTCATTGATAAAAATCATCATTTGGCTGATTGCGGTGTTAAAGTTTAGTGTTGATGTATCTTCAGTTACTTTTTTCACTGTTTGAGCAAAAACTTTTCTAGCACTGGCAAGTTTTTTATCTGTTAAATGACCGTTGATCTCTATTTCAGTAATTGATTTTTCACTTATTGCCCAGATTTTTTCCAAGAAGCGGTGTATTCCAACGATACCTTGAGTTGACCAAGGCTTGCTCATTGTAAGAGGTCCCATGAACATCTCATACATACGAACAGAATCTGCTCCGTATGCTTTAATCTCATCATCAGGATTAACTACGTTCTTCAAAGATTTAGACATTTTAGCTACAACTTGTTCAAGTTTTTCACCAGTTGCTTTTTCATAATAAAAACCGTCTTCTCTCTGTTCAGTTTCATCTGTTGGAACTAATGTTTTGTTTGAACGCTGATAAGCAAAAGATGTAATCATTCCTTGGTTTATTAATCTGTGGAAAGGTTCTTTTGTAGAAACAACACCCAAATCATATAAAACTTTGTGCCAGAATCTAGCGTAAAGCAAGTGAAGGACAGCGTGTTCTGCTCCACCAACGTATAAATCAACAGGCATCCAATATTGTTCAGCTTTCTTAGAACAGAATTCTTTATTATTTTTTGGATCAAGATATCTTAAATAATACCAGCAAGAACCGCCCCATTGAGGCATTGTGTTTGTTTCGCGTTTTGCAGGCTTTCCACATTTTGGACATTTGCAATTA
>CAYFND010000098.1:0-1630 GCA_964344405.1 uncultured Treponema sp.
AGACGCGCTACCAGCTGCGCTACATCCCGTAACGTTTAATTAATATATAATAATTTTAAATTTTAATCAAGTATGTAAACTTAATTTTTTTAAATTTTTTATAAAATTATTGCTTTAACTTCCATTTCATCCCCACTTTTTATTCTATCTTCTAAAACCTTTATAATTTTAATCTTTATCTTTTCACCACTATTATGAGTTACATTCTTAATATTATCTATTTCACAATGAATGAAATTATCTGTAACAGCATGATATATATTTGTTGTTCCAAGTTTTTGATTTCTTACAGTTTCTAAAATTGCATAAAGTTCTTTATTAAGATAGTTGTTAAGATAATTAATTTTATTTTCAATTGCTAATTCAGTTAGTTTTTCAGCTCTTATTCTGGATATTTCTTGAGGAACTTTATTTTTTAACATAACAGCTGTTGTACCGTCCCTTTCAGAAAATGGGAAAATATGCATCCAGGCAAAATTTACTTTTTTACAAAGATCATAAGATAAATTAAAATCATCTTCTGTTTCTCCGGGAAATCCGGTAATTATATCACAAGCTAAAAAAGCATCTTTTTTGCTCTTTGATAATTTTTCACAAGCTTTATATAAATCTTCTGATTTATACCTTCTATTCATCAATTGGAGGATTTTATCACTTCCACTTTGAACGGATATATGAAAATGAGGTCTTACCCTTTTATTTTGTATTACAGTGCAGAAATAATCATCAACTATTTCTGGATATAAACTTGATATTCTAAAATTTATTGTTTGTGTATTCTGCAACATTAAATCCAATAATTTTGCAAATGTAACAACTTCACCATTATATTCACTTTTGTATTGAGCTATATTTACAGTTGTTATTACAACCTCTTCATAACCTTTCTTTTCCAGTTCAACAACTCGCTCTAATACGATGTTACAAGAAAGAGAAACACTTTTTCCTCTGGCCATGTGTATTGCACAATAAGAACAATTATTATTACAGCCATCTTGAATCTTTAAAGAAGCTCTTGAATGATTAACAAAATTTGTCGTTGCTAGTTTAAATGAATTTTCAGAAATTCCTTCAACAGTTGCCTTCATTTCAGCAATTTGCTTTATTCTTTCTTTTATAGAATTTATATTTGAATAATTAATCTCACTAATAATATCAGGAACATCACAAATACGGCTTTTTATCTGTCCACCAAAAACGATAATTCTAGAATCAATATCTTCAATTTCTTTCTTTTTTAATTGAGCATAACAACCTGTAACAATTACTAATGAATTGATATATTTTTTTAATATGAGTCTTATAATTCTTCTGGCTTTTTGCTCAGCTTTTTGTGTTACTGTGCATGTATTTACGATTGTTAAACAAACATTTTTATTTTCTTCTGTAGTTGAAGTAATCGGAACAAAAGAAACAATAAAATGCTTGTCGTTAAAATATTTTGCAATAGATTCACTTTCAATTTGGTTTAGACGACATCCAAGTGTTTCTATATGAATGAGATGATTTTCTTTATTGAAGTCTTGCACTTATTCGTTCTCTACCTCTAGAGGCATCAATTGATGTAGAATTCAATTTTAAGGCTTCATCATACGCTTGCAACGCTTCATAATTATTTTCTGCCATTTCT
>CAYFND010000098.1:1640-8059 GCA_964344405.1 uncultured Treponema sp.
ATTCAATTAACGGCTCTTTTTTTACAGCTGCAGATAAAGCAATATCAGCATGTTGATATCTAGCCTGCCTTATATAGATTTCACCCATAAAATAATAAGCAGAACCTACTCTAGAACCACTTTCTGATGCAGTTGCAACATATTTCTGAAATTGTTCCATTGCACCAGAGTTTTTACCTAAATAGTATTTTGCTTCACCAAAGATTTCAATGAGCCTTAAGTCATATGGACTAATCTCTAATCCTTGAGCCGCTCTTTGTTCTGCTTCTGCATACTGCTTATTTTTTACCAAAGCCCAACACATTACAACATATGATTCAACACGATTTGGATTTTCTTTTAATTCTTCTTCACAAATACGAACAGATTCTCTATAGTTTCCATTATGATACAAGACTAAAGCATCTTGTCTTACTGCATTCTGTGAATACAACGAAAAAGATAATAATAATAACAATATAAATAAAATTTTATTTTTCATTTTTTTCCATTTGACATTTACCAGTAAAATTACATCCTGGTTCTAAGACTACTTTCTGAGTAACAATATCTCCATCTAAAGAACCACTTGAAGTTATAAAAACAAGTTTTTTACTAGTGACATTTCCAATAACTTTTCCTTTTATTAATACTCTATCAGCATTGATATTCGCTTCAACAACAGAATTTGTATCAATAACCAAATCACTACTGGTGTTTATCGTACCGCTGATTTTTCCTCTAATTAAAAAAGGTTTAACCATCTTTATATTACCAGAAAATGAAATATCATCTTCTACAACAGTATCAAATAATTCATCTTCCAAATCAAAAAAATCAGTATCTTTTACATCAAACATTTATTCTTATCCAATATCTATTTTCCAATCCATCTACCATTTAAATCAAAATAGTTTTCATTCTGATTAAATGGTGAATGTTTTTTATCTTTTTCTGACAACAAAGGATTTAGTTCCTTAGCAACAGAAGCCCAATCAACATTTACAGTCTTATCATCCCAAGGAATTCCACCTTCATCTTCTGGATGATAAAAATCTGTACATTTGTATGCAAAAACAGCAGTTTTTGTTAAAACATAAAATCCATGAGCAAATCCTTCTGGAATATAGAATTGATTTTGAAGTTCAGAGTCCAAAACGACACCGTAATATTGACCAAATGTTTTAGAACCTTTTCGTAAATCTACAGCCACATCATAAACTTTACCTTGTAAAGCTCTAACTAATTTTCCTTGTGGATGTTGTTTTTGAAAATGTAAACCTCTAAGAACACCTTCTGTTGACATAGATTGATTATCTTGAACGAATTTCATTTTTAATCCAGCTTCAAAGAAATCTTTTTCACTATATGTCTCTAAAAAATATCCTCTTGAATCACCAAATAATTTTGGTTGAATTTCGTAAAGACCTTCAATTATATTTCCATTCTTTTCGCAATTTTTAAAAGTAAAAGCCATTTGATTTCCTCGTATTTTAATTATTTGCTATATATTCAAGATAGCGACCATAATCAGTTTTATAGCCTTTTGCCAACTCAAGCAACTTTTCTTTTGTAAGCCATCCGTTTCTGTAAGAAATTTCTTCCAAACAAGAAACATACATACCTTGTCTTTTTTGAATAGTAGCAATAAAGTTTCCAGCTTCTAACAAACAATCATAATTTCCTGTATCAAGCCAAGCCATTCCCCTTCCAAGGATTTCAACATTAAGTGATTCTCTTTGCAAGTATTCGTTATTTACTGAAGTGATTTCAACTTCACCTCTTGCACTAGGTTTTACAGTTGCAGCAATTTTCACAACATCATTTGTGTAAAAGTATAATCCAGGAACAGCATAGTTTGATTTTGGAACAGCAGGTTTTTCTTCAATTCCTAGAACTTTTCCATCTTTGTTAAATTCAACAACACCATAAGCTTGTGGATCTCTAACATAATAACCGAATATAACACTTTTTCTTTTTGTTTCTACAGTTTCTTTAGCACGTATTAAAATATTTGTAAAACTTTGTCCATAGAATACATTGTCTCCAAGAACTAAAGCTACATCATCATCACCAATAAAATCTTTTCCAATGATAAAAGCTTCGGCAAGACCTCTAGGTTTATCTTGAACAGCATATTCAAACTTAACCCCAAAAGAATCACCATTACCTAATAATTCTTTGAATACAGGTAAATCTCTTGGTGTTGAAATAATTAAAATTTCTCTAATTCCTGCTAACATAAGAACAGAAATTGGATAATAAATCATTGGTTTATCATAAAGTGGTAAAATCTGTTTTGAAACAGCCTTTGTTATTGGATAGAGTCTTGTTCCCGATCCGCCTGCTAATACAATACCTTTCATATTTTCCTCATTTCTGCCTTTTTATTTATCTTTTGCTATAATTTTTTTCTATCCATTTTGAATATTCACCAGATAGAATGTGATCAACCCAAGTTGTATTAGTTAAATACCAATCAACTGTTTCATAAAGACCTTCTTCAAAAGTCATTTTTCTTGTCCAACCAAGTTCTTTCTTGATTTTTGAACAATCAATAGCGTAACGTTTATCATGACCAAGTCTGTCTGTTACATGAACAATAGTTTTTTCAACATCTTCAACTTTTTTACCAATCTTGCTGCAAGTAAGTTCAATAACTTTATTTAGCAATTGAATGTTCTGCCATTCATTTTCGCCACCGATGTTGTATTTTTCACCAGATCTACCATTTTTAATAACAAACCAAACAGCTCTATTATGATCTTCAACGTAAATCCAATCACGAATATTGTCACCTTTGCCATAAACAGGAAGATTTTTACCATTTTTTATGTTGCTTATCATTAAAGGTAAAAGTTTTTCTGGGAACTGATATGGACCGTAGTTATTTGTACAATTTGAAAGAGTAATTGGTAAACCATAAGTGTGATAATAAGCCATTACAATATGGTCAGATGAAGCTTTTGATGATGAATAAGGGCTTCTTGGATCATAAATTGTTGTTTCTGTAAAATATCCAGTCTCACCAAGACTTCCATAAACTTCATCAGTTGAAATATGATGGAAAAGAACATCATCACGCATCGAGCCATCTTCTTTTGTCCAATATTTTCTTGCTACATCAAGCATTGTAAATGTGCCAAGAACATTTGTACGGATAAAAGTTTCCGGACCTAAAATAGAACGGTCAACATGACTTTCTGCCGCAAAGTGAATGACAGTATCTATATCATACTGCTTAAATATACGTTCAATTTCTGCTCTATCACAAATATCTGCTTTTTCAAAAAAGTAGCGTCTGCCACCCCATTTTTTTTCTATATCAACTAGGTTTTCTAGATTTCCTGCATAAGTCAAAGAGTCAACATTTACAACAGTTCCATCAAAACCAGCGTCATTGAATAAATCTTTCTTTGAAGAAGACATGTCAAACAAATAATGTATAAAATTGGAGCCAATAAAACCAGCTCCTCCTGTAATAAGGATATTATGTATTTTTCTACTCATATATAAATTATAATACATAAAAAAAAGAATGTCATTACATATAATTTGTTTTACTTAAACCGAAGCTATCTTCATATAATCCGGAAGTTCAATTGAAAACTGTTTGTTTTTGCCGTAAATCGGCAAGGTTATTTTTACAGATGACAATAGAAGTTGTTTTATTTTCATTGTTTTTTTGATGATTTTATTTAATTTAAAGTTTCCGTGTTGATCATCGCCTATAATCGGGCATCCCATTTTTGAAAGGTGAATACGAATTTGATGCATCCGTCCAGTTTCAAGTTCAAGCTTTATTAGAAACAGTTTTAATTCAGATTGAACTCCATCAATTTCAATTTTTTGCGTCCAATTTTTTAATACTTCATATTTTGTTATTGCTTTCTTTGTCTCTCCGTGTTGGACAACATCCTCTTCAATTATTCCTTTTAACGGATTTATATCACCAGCACAAAATGCATTATATTCTTTTTTCACTTGTTTTGAACTTATTAGATTTGTCCATTTACCGGCACTCTTTGAATCTTTAGCAACAATCATCAAGCCAGATGTGTCTTTATCAAGTCTATGGACAAGAAATATTTTATAACCTACTTCATTTGATAACTGAACATCTAGAGAATTAGTTATTCCAACTCCACCTTGGCATGATAACCCAAACGGTTTATTGATAACAATTATTTCTTCATTTTCATATATTATAGGTATTGTTTTCATCCGAAATACTATAAACGAGGTGTTTTAAAATGACAAGGGTTCTTAAATCTTCATTAATTATTTTTCTTTTATTAATTTCGGCGAATTCTATTTTTGCTGAAATTTTATATGATTCAACTCTTGATTACGCAATTGATATTCCAGAGGGATTTGAGATTTCTGATATATCTGATGATTCATCTTCTATTCTTTTTACACATCCAAACATTGCTGTAACTTTAGCACTAAAAATTTATTCAGCCAAACACTTCACCTCATCAAAAGAAGCATTAAAATATGCCCTTAGAAATTTTATCCAAAATCCTGTAATTGATTCTTCAACTTGGAATGAAAAAGATTGCGCCATTTCTACAATTGATTTTACACTTGATAAAGAATACTCAGGATGGGCAATTTCTGCCGAATTAAAAAACAAGTCATACATAACATTATTGTGTTATGCAACAAAAGAAATAGCTGATGGAGCCCAACAATTCATTATCTCAACATTAAACTCCCTTTGCATAGATTCAACTTTATACAACACGCCTGGTATTATAACAAACTATGCTTTTCCTAAAGAAGGGACAAAATCTATAAACTTAAACATAAACGGAAAGAGAATTAATTCTAAAATTGATAAAAGTGATGAAGAAGCATCTCAATTTGTTGTTGATTTGGAATATGCAGTTTTAACTTTGTATCAAGGGCACAACGCATGGAAAGAAGCTTGGCAACGTTATTACCGACAAATCTATAGAGACAATTCCTATAGATTAAATACGGTTTTCGCGGATGTAAAAACAGGTTTGAATTTTAGTGACAGCGATGAAAAATCAAAACTGGAATACCTCCAAAGTATTTTATCTTGGGAACAAAATTTTCCATATGAAAGAAATATAGCCACTCAAAAAGATTCTGATTTTACTAATTTAGTTTCTTCAATTGTGGGAAAAGGTAATGATTGTGATTCCAGAAGTATGCTGCTTTGTGCTTTTGCAAAAGATATAGGAGTTGATTCTATTATGGTTGTTTCTAACAAATACAGTCATGCTGTTTCTGCAATAAACATAGATGCACCAGGACAGAAATACCAGCTAGATGACACAAACTATTTGTACGGTGAAACTACAGCAAAACTGACTTTTGGAATAATTGAAGAAACATTAAATGACAAAGATAACTGGATCCCTGTCATTTTTCCGTAACTTAACTTTTTTGTAATAAATTATAAACTTCAGTAGGATCTGTTGAATTTAAGAGAGCTTCTCTTAAACTTGCTTCTTTTAGTTTTGAACTGAAGTATGAAATTGTCTTTAAATAATAAGAATGCTGATTATACGCTGCAGCAATCATAAACAATAAGTTTACAGGTTGGTCATCCAATGTCTGGAAATCAACAATAGTCTTTTTACAAACACCAACTGCCATAACTAAATCTGTAATAGAAGAAAGTCTAACATGAGGAATTGCAATTCCTCGTCCAATTGCTGTAGACATCAATTCTTCTCTTTTTAGTATTTCAGAAGTTAATTCAGATGCATTTTTTACTTGTGGTGCAGTAGCCAAAACTTCAGAAAGTTGAACTAGAGCATCATGTTTTGAACTATGATTTATAAAAACAATTCTATCTGTTGAAATGATATTTCTAACTTGAACAGTATTTTCTGTTTGCATTTTTGAAGATGAAGATAATCTGGCATTAACCCAATTTTCTACTTCAGTTTTTTTAAATCTCCAAACAGTTCCAATTTTTCCTGCAGGTATTTCACCTTTTTGAGCCCAATCATAAACAGTTCTGTCTGACACGCGCAAATATTTTGCAACTTCTTCAATAGTTAAAATATCATCAGCCATTGTATTCCTCTCGTTATATTATATTCTGTTTGAAAACTATGTAATATTTTGCATACTTTACCAAACTTTGTCAATACAGCATTTATTTTGTAAATGTTATGTACTAACTTTGTTTTAGTTCATGCAAGCTATCAAAAGGATATAATTCACCTATTGTTTTTACAACAGCTTTTTTGTAGTCGGGACCAAAAAAAACAGGCATATCAGGTTTGGCAAATTCACTAAGAACCTGTCTGCAAGCTCCGCATGGACCAACAGGATAATCAGATTTTGGAGTGGCTATTGCAATTGCAGCAAAATCTTTGAATCCTTGAGAAACAGCTGCAAAAACAGCACTTCTTTCTGCACAGTTTGTTAACCCATATGATCTATTTTCTATA
>CAYFND010000099.1:0-8022 GCA_964344405.1 uncultured Treponema sp.
GTCTAGGACTTGAACCTAGGACCAAAGGATTATGAGTCCTCTGCTCTAACCAACTGAGCTAATGGCCCGAATAGGTTTATAAGTTATCATATTATGAAAAAAAAATCAATTAGTTGGGTTACCTATCTGGAAAAATTGTGGTTTCGTAGGTTTTTAGGATGTTTTCTGAGATTTCGGCTTTGCTCAACCTTAGATTCATGGCCTGTTTTTCTATATACTTGTGAGCTTGTGTTTCTGTCATGTTCAAATATTGAATTAATACACATTTAGCCCTGTTCACTATTTTTACTTCTTCAATCTCTTTTTTATGATTTTGACTTTCATTATTCTCTTCACAATAGCGTTTTTTTGTTTTTATCATGAATTGAATTATTTGTTCAAACTGCTCTTTTTTGTAATCTGAACTCAATTTATATAAGCACAAATCTGCTAATCGAACAGCTTCTTCACCAGGATTTTCTTCTATATATATAATGCTTGCTTTTGTCTTTTCAATTATCATCTTGCAAAAAGAAATCAATTCTTCTGTAATCTCTTTTTGAATTACAACTACATCTAATTCTGGCAGCTTATTTGATAGAGTTTTAATTATCTGCTGTGCTTGATTAAAAGATTCCGCCCTGTTTACATCAAGTTCATCTTTTTGAGGCATTTGTTTTTCTAGAGAAATGCTCTTTTTGGGTGAATCTGTAATAACTAAAACTCTATTCATTTTACGCTTATTCTACAGTAACGCTCTTTGCTAAGTTTCTTGGTTTGTCTGGATTATATCCTTTTAATACTGAACAATAGTATGCAAATAATTGAGAAGGAATAATTGTCAATAAAGAAGCTAGAACATTGTCACATTCTGGTATTTCAAATATCTCATCAGCTTTTTCTTTGAAGGAGCCTGATTTATCTTGTGTAATTACCAAAACTGAGGCTCCTCTGGCTTTTACCTCTATCATATTTGAACCGATTTTGTCATATAAAGACGGCTCTGAAGCGATTGCAACAACCAAAGTTGAAGTGTCTATCAAAGCGATTGGTCCGTGTTTTAATTCACCTGCGGCAAACGCCTCGGAATGCATATAGCTGACTTCTTTCAGTTTTAACGCGCTTTCCAAACTTGTGGCGCTATCAAATTGACGTCCGATATAAAAAATCTTGCTTTTATTCAATTGAAGAGAAGCTGTTTTTTGAATAACTTCTTTATTATCCAAAACAGTTTGAATTTTTGACGGAATTTGCTGAATGTCCTTCAAATATTGAGTTGTTTGTTCTTGTGTAAGTGTTCCTCTTAATTTTCCAGCCTTTATTGCCAAAAGATACAGACAGACTAGTTGAGTTGTATATGCCTTTGTGGAAGCGACTGCAATTTCTGGACCGGCCCAAGTGTAAACAACTTCGTCAGCTTCTCTAGAAATAGTGGATCCTACACAATTGGTGATTGCAATAACTTTTAATCCTTGTTTTTTTGCCAACCGTAGAGCACTTAATGAATCCGCTGTTTCACCAGACTGGCTGATTACTATAAAAATGTCATCTTTATCCAAAATTGGATCTTTATATCTGAACTCTGAAGCAACATCTACATCCACACGTAATCTGGCCAATTTTTCAAATGCGTATTTTGCAACAACACCAGCGTGATAAGCTGTTCCACAAGCTGTGATTACAACTCTTTTTGCAGACTTCCAACCTTCCTGCAATTTCATCTCTTCAAAGTGAACATCTGTTGGAGTTCCGCTTCCATCCACAACAAGGCGAGGTCGGATTGTATCCAAAATTGCTTTTGGCTGTTCATGGATTTCTTTCAACATAAAATGAGGATATCCGCATTTTTCTGCTGACTCCATGCTCCATTCCACATGAGTTGGCTTTCTAATAATTTTCTCACCTTCTGTTGTGAATAAGTCAACGTGGTCTGTATACAAAACGGCTACTTCTTTTTCTTCAAGATAGTAGACATCGCGTGTATATTCCAAAAGAGGAGGAACATCTGATGCAATAAAGTTTTCACCTTCACTCAAACCCACAACTAGAGGACTTTCCTTGCGAACGGCAATAACTCTATCTGGATAATCTTTACAGATTACAGCTAAAGCGTATGAACCTTCCAAAACTCGTAGAGTTGAAAGAACTGCTTCAAAAATATTGTGATTTTTTTCGTAATTTTGGGTGATCAGGTGAACTATTACTTCTGTATCAGTTTGACTTTTAAAGACAATTCCTTGAGCTTGAAGTTTTGCTTTTAATTCAGCGTAGTTTTCAATAATTCCATTATGAACAATTGAAATTGTACCTTTTTCATTTGTATGGGGATGAGCGTTTGCATCACTTGGTTCACCGTGAGTCGCCCATCTTGTGTGTCCAATGCCAATGCTGCCTTTTATTGTCTCATTTGCAATCTTTTCTTCCAGGACTTTCAATGCACCTTTAGCTTTTCTAACTAAAATATTTTCACCATCAAAAACAGCAATTCCTGCAGAATCGTAACCACGATATTCAAGTTTTTTTAAAGCATTTATCAATACTGTAGATGCCTGTTTATTTCCAACATAACCAACTATTCCGCACATATTTTTAACTTAGAAAACCAAAGATTTTCTGTCCTCCGAATACAAGAATTTTATCAAGTTTACTGTAAATCAATACTGATTTACAATTATTTTCGCTTATCTTTTTGATTATTTTCCAACGCAGAATCTAGAGAAAATGCTTCCCAAAACATCATCCGGGGTAACATCGCCAGTTACTTCACCCAGTGCTTCAAGTGAATCTTCCAAATCTTGGACAACTGCATCCAAAGAATAATTATCATCTGCAGAAACTAACGAATGTTTTACACTTTCCAGTGCTTCTTCAACTGATGCTTTTTGTCTTGCCGAACCTAATCCAGCTTGTTCTCTATCTGTATTAAGTCCTTGTGTTAGAACTTTCTTTGCAAGCTGAATGATATCAGAAATTCCTGTTCCTTTTTTTGCACTCAACGAAACTTGTCCGCAAAAATATTTGATTTTAGATTCATCTTCTTGTGATAATCTGCTTTCTTTTTGAATCTTATCGATTTTATTCCAAACTAGAATGATTTTTTCATCACTCTTAAACAAGAAGTCTCTATCATAATCTGTAAGTCCGGTTTCACTATCAACTAAATAAAGAACCAAATCTGAATCTTTGGATAGAGAAAGTGAAAGTTCAACACCTTGAGCCTCTATAACATCATCTGTTTTTCTTAAACCGGCTGTATCAAACAATCTAACAGGAATTCCGTCAAAACTTGCCCAACTTTCAAGCCAATCCCTTGTTGTGCCTTCAATATCAGAAACAATGGCCCTTTCTTCTTTTAACAAGGAATTGAACAAGCTTGACTTACCGGCGTTTGTTCTTCCACATAAAACAACCCTTGCTCCATCTTGATAAAGTTTTTCACTTTTCCAAGAATCTGACAACGATTGAAGCCTTTCAATTGCAATCTCTATATCTTTTCTGTCAAAAGTGTCAGAAATTGTTTCTTCATCTTCCGGATATTCGATTTCTACTTCAATTGAAGCAAGCGTATCAACTATTAATTTTTTGATTGATTCAATTTCTTCATAAAGCGAACCAGACAACCTGCCGGCGGCTCGTCCTCGTGAAGCATCTGTATGGCTTTCTATAATTTCTTGAACAGCTTCTGCTTTTGTTAAATCAGTTTTTCCATTTATATAAGAACGAAAAGTGTATTCACCTCTAAGGGCTTGTCTGAATCCATTTTGCAATAATAAAGCATGAATCTTTGTAACTACAGAAAGTCCGCCGTGACAATAGATTTCAACCATGTCTTCACCGGTGAACGATTTTGGAGCTCTGTACACTCCAAGCATCACTTCATCAATTTTTTGAACTTCACCATTTTCTGTATTTATAATCCAACCATACACCAAAGTGTTGCCTAAAGCTTTTAGAAGAGTCTTAGGACTAGAAAAAACTTTTGAAACTAATTCAATTGAGTTTTTTCCCGAAACGCGAACTATTCCTAATGCAGCTGGCGATAAAGCTGTTGCAATAGAAGAAATTGGTTCCTCTGGTGTATATTTTGGTAAATTCATTATTTTTCCTGCTTGAATATATTCATAAATGGAATTTGTAGAATAGGTGAATAAACAGTGTTTTCTGAATAGTCAGTCTTCTCTTGATTCCAAATACTATCTAGAATTGACAAATCCTTGTCTAAATTCAATTTTTTTGTTTTTGATCCAATAGCCGGTTTTCTATATTTTAAATCAGCTTCTGGAGCCAATCCTGTAAATACACTTTCAGCATTAATATCAGGTGGAAGAATATCATAATCACCTGAATTATTCCAACACATATATCCTCTATTTATAGAGTCACGAACACCAAAATACTGCTTTTCAATGTAGTCCTCATCATAATAGAGTTTGTCGTAGCTTACACCCAAATAAAAGGCTTGTACCCAAGGGCGTATTACAGCTCTGTTTCTTGCCATAACTGTGTTTCTGAACGAGCCGTAGTAATAAATTCTGTATGTTCTGTCGGCAACGGGTGAATAATTCAAGAAAGTCTGTTCAAAATGACTTGGATAGAACATAGGACCAATTACATCAACATATTCAGAAAGCATTTCTACATCCTGTCCAGTTCTTGTTCCACTTCTATACCAACCGTTTGCGCCGTAAATATCAATTCCAATCGGTGCGTCAATATTTTTTCTTGCATACGCTAAAAATGAAATCAAGGCACTTTCTTTATCCATTCCTTCGCCTTTCCATCTGTATCTAGCGTCTTTTAAATTATAGCCGTCTGTTGGAAAACGAATGTAATCAAATTGAATCTCGTCAAATCCTCTAGAAATTAAATCTTTTGCAACTTCAACATTATATTCCCATACCTCTTCAGAATAAGGGTCAACCCAGTTTTCATCGTAATAAACAGTTTTCTTTCCCGTAACTTCGCCATTTTCATCAGTTACATCTTCATAACCTTTAATACCAAGCCAAGGAGCGTTTGATTTATTATCCCAAACCGCATATTTTCCATTCTTGTATTGAGCCAAAGTCCTATCTTTAAAAGTTACAATTCTTGCCACAAGATAAATATTCTCTTTCTTGAATTCTTCAATAAATTTATCAAGATTGACTGCATATTGAGTGACTTTTCCTTTTTCAAGCAACATCGGATCCCTTGTGTCATAACGCAAAAGTCCGTAGTCGTCCTTCATATCAATAACAAGGCTGTTGAAATTTCCATCTTTGATTATTTTTTTGAACTTATCAATTCCTTCTTGAGTTCGGCACTGGTATGCAGAAACGTAAATGCTTTTTTTATCATCTGCAATATCACCATATCTGGAATTTATTGTACCAGGATATAGCAGCCACAATTCATTCAAGCAAAGTCCTTCAGCAAATCCACTTCTTGAATGAGGAATCCAAGCGGCGTTCACCATGTTTGGCACGGATTCAAAAGCCTTGCTCCAATCAGAGAATTTAGAAGGAACGCCCGGTATCTCGTTTGTTTTTATATTATATGAACCAAATCCTTCAATTGTTGTATAAAGCAAAACATCACCAATTGTGGTCAAGCCATCAATTACATCAGTTGGCTCAGTGCCTTTGTAAACTAGTTCGCCTTTTTTTGTAGTCCAATTGAATTTATAGATTCGGGGAATGTATGTTTGTGATAAATAAATATCAATGTAGTTTGTTCCATCTTCAGCTTTTCTTACAACTGGCAGGATATCAGCAATTTCATCTGGAGAACTTAAAGACGGCATCTTTTCAAAACCGCTTGAAACATCAATCCACGCTGGTTTCGTTCTATTTGGGAAAATGTACGACAATCCAAAAATCGGGTGGGACATAAAGACAACAGTTTCATTTTCAATTGTAGCTACAGCAACAGCCTTAACACCAGGAGTTGCCTGACTCATTGAACTTAGCGAGATCCATGTTCTTCCCTCATCCTTGCTGTAAAAGACCTTGTCATTTGTTGCAGTAACAATTTCTTTATTGTTGAACGGATTTATACATATATCTTTTAATGATTGAATTTTTTGAACAAGCTTAACTTCTTCAGCATTTTTTTCTTTAATTGTTAAAAAAGGGAGACCGGCATTTCGTTCTTCAAAAGTCTTTAAGTCGCTAGAAAAAAGAATTCCTTTATCAGTTTTAAAAAACCAACAATCTTTTAACACACCTTTTTCATCCGGCAGGTTTGCCTTTAGGATTTGTTCAACACGACCTTCCGACCACAAAGGAATTGCGTTATTTCTTTGGGTTATTCTGAACAACCCATCATCAGAGCCAACTAAGAAATCCGTGTTTTTAGAATTGTTCTTTTCTGAAATAGAAAGTTTTTCTGGAATTTCATATAGAGGTTTAACATCTTGTGCAGATAACGGCGACATAACTAATAATGACAGTACAAAAAATAGAATAATCATATCAATTTTATCGGCATTATCTGTTCTTTAGTTTATTAAAAACGACGCTATATCGTATTTTCAAGAACCTTAACTACTACTGAATCGTATAGTCCTGGTTCTTTCTTCATATTTTCAATTACAGTTTCTTTATCCATTGTCTGCCTGTAATTGCGTTTGCTGGACATTGAAACATAAGTTTCTGCAACGTGAATTAATCTTGCTATCTGAGGAATTTCTTCACCTTTTAGTCCATTTGGATAACCTGAACCGTCCATGTTTTCATGGTGTTTTGTTGAAGCGTCATTAAATACATCCCAATAACGTTTTGGAACAAAATCAAGATATTTTTCTGCAAGGCTGACGTGCTTTTTCATCTGCTCTTTTTGTTCATCAGTCAGAATTTGAGCTTCCATAATTTCTTTTGGTTCGGCTAAGAATCCAGCGTCATAAATCATAGAAGCACAGAAATTTAACATTGCATAATCTTGAGGCAAGCCTAACTGAAGTGAAAGCTTGTAAACTAATTCACTTACGTTTTTAGAATTGTTCTTTCTGTTTGTTACAGCGTCAATTTGAGAACCTAATTCTTCACATTTTACAGCCAATTCTTTTAATTCTTCTTTATCCTTTTCATCAAAAGCAACATCGGGCAAGGCTTGAGTTCCACTCCATGTTGAGGAGCCTGCAAGTTTCAAGCTTTCTTTTGAATAAATGTCTGTAATTCCACCAAGCATTAATTTGTTAGTTTGATTTTGATTGGCGGCAATAGCTTGAAAAGCCTTTATATATTGTTCTTGAGTATACTGCTGTTGTTTTAAGCCTTTTCTAATAAAATGAATTATTACAAAAACAATTAGCAATATAATAAGTGCGATTCCAATTATTCCAACTGCAATTACTGTAGTTGATTGTTTTGCAGCAACAGCACTTTCCTCCAACCCAGAACCAAGAGTTTTAAAACCTGAATCAAGTTTTTCTATCAATTCAGCTTGAGTTTGTTTTGAAGCTGCTGATTGTTCTTTTAAAGCTGCTGATTGTTCTTTCATTGCATCAGCTTGAGCTTGCAGGGAGTCTTGTTGCTTGTCAAAACGTTGCTGGTCAACCAATTCTTTTTGTTCTTCTTGCTTTGATTCAATTTGCTTTATGACACGCTTGATTGCAGCATTCTCTAGATTTTGATATTTGTCCAAATTCACTTGAACATCAATTAGTTCGGCACTGTTATAGTTATTTTGAATATTCTTTAATTTTTGAAGATAAATCATCTGAGCAAAGTACAAAACATTAGCCATTGAATCTTCATCTTTTGCTAAAGCTAACGCCAAGTTGATGTTTTTATATGCTCCGTTGACATCGCCTTGTTCATATAATTCATCAGCCTGATTCAAATATCTAGTAACTAATTCTGTAGTAGGAGTAGCCGCAAAAGCTGAAACACCTAATGTTAGAATTAAAAATATTCCAAAAATCTTAAAAAACTTATTTGTTGACATTTCCAACTCCTATCGCAAGAACCAAATCTGCTCTATTTTCTATACCTGTATCTTTCAAGAATAACTTATCCTTCACACCTATATTACAAAATAAACGAAGTTCATCTAATTTTG
>CAYFND010000100.1:0-301 GCA_964344405.1 uncultured Treponema sp.
GCATTCCAAAACCTTCATATAAAGAAGGCTGAATTAATAATTTTGACTGTTGATAGATGTTCTTTAATTCAGAATCAGAAATTCTTCCTGTAAACTTGATGTAATCAGCAGGAAGTTTGTTTATCATTTGAGAGATTGAATTGTCTCCGGTTCTAAAATTATCAGCATTTCCTACAATTACAAGTTGGGAGGTTAGTCCTTTTTCTTTAGCAATGCAGAAAGCTTCAATCAATGTTTTTAAACCTTTATGTTTTTTTATATTGCCGACGAAAACAATTGAATCCGTTTTAGAAACTTTATC
>CAYFND010000100.1:311-6131 GCA_964344405.1 uncultured Treponema sp.
ATCATCATCCTTAGAAAACCATGTCGGTACAGAATTATAAGTGACAACAATATCTTTTTTACAGTTTAAATCAGCTAGAATTCTATCTTTTGAAAAATTGGAAACTGTGAAAATGACTTTTGATTTGAAAATCCCATATTGATACAATATTTTTCTTAAAATAACACCTATTCTTGAAGTTAAATCTTTTACATCCAAAAAAACAACGTCATGAATTGTAGAAAAAATTGGAATTTTTATTCCAGAAGGAATATTGAAATATGGTGTGTAGTAAACATCGTAAGTATTAATTTTTTTTATGTATTCACGAGGAAAGAATAGCATCTCTTTTAATGAAAAAGTCTTTATTTCGCAATCTAAAATTTCCACATTTTTATATGTAGTGAACTGTTCTAAATCAGTCCTTTTTCCTAATAACAAACAATCGTTGTTACTAATAAAGAATGGTAATAGCGCTGAAATGTATGAGCCTATTCCCCCAGAGCCAATCATCCTACAATCAATACAGATTTTCATGCTATACCTCAATTATTATATAGAAAATAATTTCTTGAAATAAAACTTAGTTTTAGAAAATAAAAATGGATTAATCCAATTTATAAAAACTAACATCTTAATCACAGATTTATAAATAAAATTGTTGTTATATTGTTTTTTTATCCAAATAACTCTACTTAGTTCATATTGAATTCTAGAAAATGTACATTTCCTTTTGATTGAAAAATTAGAATCAACTGAACCACCGCACAAATGAATAATTTGGGGACCATCAATTATAAATCTCTTCAGATTGTTTTTTCTAAGTCTATATTGAAGTTCTGTATCTTCAAAATAAAGGCAGAATTCTTCATCAAAAAGAGCGTTTTTATTGTTCAGCATGAATAAATCGGCACCAGTTATAAAATCAACTTGCTTCATTCCTTCAAATTCTGGAATTGCAATAATTGTTTTTTTATATTTTCTAAATGTATTACTAGGAATATGCAATAAATATAAAAATGAAAGTGTGGTATTTATGATTAAGAGCTTGATTATATCAATTATATTTGCTTTAAAAGATGAAAATTGCCCAAAACTATGAATTGGATTCTTCTTTTCATCAAGTAGAATTGACCCTAAAGCTCCAATTTTAACATTTTGATTTAATTCCCAAAAATCATAAAATATTTTAACTGAATTATTTAGTAAAACTGTATCGCTATTCAGATAGAATATATATTTTCCTGAAGCTTTTTGTAATCCAATATTATTAGCAGAACCAAATCCTAAATTTGTTTCATTTTGAATTAAAATTACATCAGAAAAATTATTTTTAATCATATCAACAGATTTATCTGTTGAAGCATTATCTACTACAATAATCTCATAAGACAAATCTGTTGTTTTTTCGTGGATAGAGTTAATACAGTTTTTTAATAAATCACAAGTATTATAATTTACAATGATAATAGAAACTTGAATCATAACTCGTAGAACTATTAAAGTGGGTTAAATCTTGATGATTTTATAAATTTTTCAAGACTTGCTTCCCAATTAGGAATTTTAATATTTAATTCTTTAATTATTTTATCTTTGCAAAGTATTGAATATGAAGGTCTTTCTACTTTAGCACCGTATTCTTCTGTTGTACAAGGATTTACTGCACATTCATTAGTTATGCGATTATATTTTTTTCCATATTTGTAAATCATTGTTGCAAATTCATGCCATTGAGTTTCACCGGCGTCTGTGAACTGGTAAATTCCATATGAAGGGGCGCTTTTTGGTCCTATCACCGATTTTGAACTATCTGTTTTTTCAATTAACTTAATAATTACAGCTGCCAAATCAACAGCACAAGTTGGAGTTCCTCTCTGGTCATTTACAACCTTAATTTGATCATGACTGTTCATTAATTTTGTCATTGTGTAAACAAAGTTCTTGCCATCAAAACCATAAAGCCAAGCTGTTCTAATGATGAAATATTGATTCATTTCTTTAAGTATTGCATTTTCACCAGCGGCTTTTGTCTTTCCATATACACCAAGAGGATCTTTTTGTTCATCTTCTTTGTAAGGAGCTGTTCCTTTTCCGTTAAAAACGTAATCTGTTGAAATATGAATTAGTTTAGAATTAATTTTTCTTGCTAATCTTGCAATGTTTCTAGGACCTTCTTCATTTAATTTTTGAGCTAATTCTGTATCTGTTTCAGCTTTTTCTACATTTGTGTAAGCAGAACAGTTTACTATCCAAGTAATCTGTCTGTCATAATGATTCATATTATCAGTAGGGAAGTACGAAGCTGTTTCTATAGAATTAGCAAATTTTTCCAATGCATCCAAACTTGTTACATCAACTTCTTTGTCTGTACCTACCCAAGGAATATTCTTTTCATCAAACTGGCGTGCTATTTCAGAACCAAGCATACCTTTACAACCAATTAACCAAATCATATTATCTCCCATATAAATGTTATATTTATAGTTATTATGTTATTTTATTCAGAAAAATGTTTTGAGGCTTCTCTAACTAAAGCACTTTCGCCTTTTTTCATTACTAAAGCCTTGTTATTCTTAATCACAACTGTAATATCATCGACACCGCAGATTGCTACAGGAATGTCAGAATAAACAAAACAATTGTCACTATTAAATAAAGCAGCGTTTGTTGTCTTTTCGTTACAGTTTTTTTCAAAAGAATCCCAACTTCCAACATCATCCCAGTTGAATTGAGCTGTAACAACATAAGCATTTTTGGTCTTTTCTGCAACGGATTTATCAATTGCTATAGCTGGTGTACAATCATAATCTTTTTTGATTAAATCAATATTCTTGATATTCTTGATGTTTTTTATTGTTTCTATTGGGATGTTCTTCAAATCTTGAAGATTTTTAAATGCGTCAAAAACTTCTGGAGTGCATTTTTCAAGTTCAGATAAAAAGAAATCACAAGTAAAGGCAAACATTCCGCTATTCCATTTACAATTGCCGTTATCAATATATTTTTGAGCAGTCTCTTTGTTTGGTTTTTCTTTGAATTCTAAAATTTTATAAACAGATTTATTATTTTCTTCTTCTTCACCAGTTAAAATATATCCATATCCTGTTAATGGAGCGTCAGGCGTGATACCAAATGTCACAATATGATTTTTACAAGCTGATTTATATGCTTTTTCAACATCTTGTAAAAATAAGTTTTGAGGATTGATTATATGGTCGCTTGTTAATACTAAAAAAGAATGTTCATAAGAATTATCCAATGCTTTTGCCAAATAGCAACAAGTAACAATAGGTGCTGTTGTATGTTTTGAGACAGGTTCTGCAAAAATAACCAAATCATTCAATAATTTCTCAGCTTCTGTTTTATCGAGTTTTTTTATAAGTTCATTACATTGGTCGGCAATAAGATTTTGTAATCCATCCCTTGTAGCAATAATGATTTTACCTTTTGGTGCTAGATACAAAGATCTTAAAATTGAATTTTGAAGGAAAGATATTCCTCCATCTAGAGCCATAAACTGCTTTGGAAAATCAGCTTTAGAAGCAGGCCATAATCTTTCTCCAAAACCACCTGCTAAAACAACTATGTCAGAAAACATTGTAAACTTCCTAAATTAAAATTACTAAAATTATAGAAGAAAAAACATTTATATTCAATTGAAAAGAAATATGCTATAATTCATTCTATGATATCAAAAAGAATTAAAGAATTAGTTGAAAGCCCATCTGCTGGTGTTATACGTAAGATGTTTGAAGAAGGCACCATATTAAAACAAAAATATGGCGAAGATAAAGTTTTTGATTTTAGCATTGGAAATCCAGATTTGGATCCACCGGAGAAAGTTCAAAAGGCAATTGAAAAATATGCTAAAGACGAATCTCATCTGTGTCACGGATATATGCCTAATGCAGGTTATCAATTTGCAAGAGAAGCAATGGCAAAAAAGACTTCCTTGGAACAGAATATAGAAATAGATTATACAAACGTAATTATGTCTGTAGGGGCGGCAGGAGCCTTGAACTCCGTGTTAAAAGCCCTTTTAAACAATGAGGACGAAGTAGTTGTTCCTTGTCCATATTTTACAGAATATGACCATTATATAAGCAACAGTAACGGAAAAATTGTACGTGTTAAAACAAAAAGTGATTTTTCTCTTGATGTTGAAGAAATTAAAAAGAATCTAACTGAAAAAACTGCTGCAATCATCATCAATTCACCAAACAATCCTTCTGGTAAAGTTTACACAGATGAAAATATTCTGGAATTAGTCAGTGTTTTAAATGAACATGGCAAAAAGACTAACCGTTATCCATATATAATTTGTGACGAACCTTATCGTGCTATTATTTATGGTGGCAAGAAAGTTGCCCCTGTGTTCAGTAAATATGAAAACGCAGTAGTTGTAACATCATTTGCAAAGAATTTAAGCTTGCCTGGTGAAAGAATTGGATATATCTGTGTAAATCCAAAATGTAAAGAAAAAGGTGATTTAATTTCAGCTTGCATTTTTGCAACTAGAATTTTGGGATTTGTAAATGCTCCTGCATTCTTCCAAAAAGTTATAAGCGAAAGTTGGGATGCCGAATGTGATTATTCTTTATACGAAAAAAGAAGAAATGAATTGATAGAAGTTATGGATTATGCCGGATTTGAATATGCAGTTCCAGAGGGAGCGTTCTATTTATTTGTTAAGGTTCCAAAAAGTTGGAATGATGATGATTTAGCGTTTACAAATCATTTGAAAAAATACAATATTTTATGTGCTCCAGGTTCAAGTTTTGGTGGAAAAGGTTGGTTTAGAATAGCCTACTGCTGTTCAGAAAAAACAATTTTAAATTCAAAGGAATCTTTTAAAAAAGCCTTTATAGAAAAATAAAAAATTGAAAATTCTTCATTGATTTTTATGGGAGATTAAAATGAAAATATTAATGGTAACATCAGAAGCTGTTCCTTTTGCAAAAACAGGCGGTTTGGCTGATGCAGTTTCAGCTTTAGCAATCAACTTAAGCAAACAAGGTCACGATGTAAGAATTGTAATGCCAAGATATTACAAAATTGATCGTACCAAATTAAAAGCAATTGAAGCTCCAATAGCAGTTGCAGCGGGTCAGGTTGAAACATGGGTTAAATTATATGAATCAACATTGCCTTCTTCTTCTGTTCCTGTTTATTTTATTGATCATGAAAAAGCTTATGGACGGGATGGAATTTATGGAACAAAATCGGAACCAGATTTTATTGATAATCCATATAGGTCTGCACTTTTATGTCATGGTGCATTTCAGGTTTGCAGATATTTAGGTTGGTATCCTGATGTTATGCATGCTCATGATTGGTTTTGCTGCCTTGTGCCTGTTTTATTGAAACATGTTTGTAGAAACGGATATTTTGCAAAAACTTCATCAGTCTTAACAATTCATAATCTTGGATATCAAGGTGTATATTCAAAAGATTCATTTCCAGCTTTAGGTCTTGATTGGGGATTGTATTATGGTGCCGGATTGGAAAGAAACGGCGCGATAAACTTGCTTCAAGCAGGAATTTCTTGTGCTGATATGATAACTACAGTTTCTCCAACTTATGCAAAAGAAATGCAGACTGTTGAAGGTGGTTTTGGACTAGACGGACTTCTTAGGGTTAGATCTGATGTTGTAAAAGGTGTTTTAAACGGTTGTGATTTAGACACTTGGAATCCAAAGATTGACAAATACCTACCATATAACTTTGATTCAAAAAAGATTGAAAATAAAGCTAAATGTAAGATGGAACTACAGAAGAAATTGGGACTTCCAATACGTCCTGATGTTCCAGTTATAGGAATTATTACAAGGCTTGCCGACC
>CAYFND010000100.1:6141-7974 GCA_964344405.1 uncultured Treponema sp.
ATTGCAGAGATATTCGCACCAACTTATGGAAGCATTTTTAGTATGTGTACAAATATGGATGTTCAATTTGCAATTCTTGGAAGCGGTGAAAAGTGGTGTGAAAACGAAATTTCAGCTTTACAGAAAAAATTGAACAATCTTCGCGCTTATGTTGGGTATGATGAATCTTTAAGCCATCTGATAGAAGCGGGTAGTGATTTCTTTTTAATGCCTTCTAAATATGAACCATGCGGACTAAACCAAATGTATTCTATGTTGTATGGAACTTTACCGATTGTTCGAAACACAGGTGGATTGGCAGACACAGTTGAGCAATATAATCAAGAGACAGGGGATGGAACCGGTTTCTTATTTGATGCATTAACACCAAGTTCTGTTTATAATACAGTTGGATGGGCTGTTTGGGCATACTATAACAAGAAAGAGCATATTTTAAAAATGCAGAAAAAGGGAATGCAAAAGAATTTCAGCTGGGATAAATCTGCCACTGATTATGAAGCTGTATATTCAGAATCATTATTGCGTGGTTGCGGTGTAGATACAAAATCTTGGAAATAAAACAAGAGCAAAATAAAAAAGCGAACTTCAAATCTAGAAGTTCGCTTTTTTTTAGAACTCATACCATTGATTATCAACAGTCAGATACCAGTCGGCCAGAATATTTGCTGATGAATTGCTGCACCAAGAGATACTGCCGTTACTATTCAATATAACAACATTTTTAGAGTTTTGAACTGTCTTAATTGGAATAGAAGCTGACCTGTCATAACTAAAACGTTTTTTTGAATTGATATTATAGTTATAGACTTTGTTTTTTCCTATGTTGGTCAACAATGTTGATTGTGAAAAATAAGTAAATGCTTCTGAATCTTCATCAGAAAACTTTAATATATTTGAAATCAATTTAGTTGAAGTATTATAAGAGAAGACATAAGTACTCTTAATCTCTTCGTTAGATTGAAGATATATACCATAAATAACATTTCCATTTGTACTCAAACCAAAGGAAACATTTCCTGTTAATGAAATAGGTACAGTTTCAAGGGTGTTGATGTCAACACAAATTAAAGGAACTAAAGGAATTGTACTTGATGATTTGGCTATGTAAACTTTATTATCATTAGCTAAAACTGCATCCTGAACACCTGTTCCAGAATAAATATTCTTAATTTTCTTTGTTTTCAAATCAAAAATATTTACATAACTGTTGCTTTCAATTTCAACCAAATAATCGTTTCCATTAACAGAAAAGAGCTGTAGATTTTGAATGCTGTTGTTTGGAACAAAAAGTTCTTCTGTTGTATTGTTAGTTGTGGACAACATTGTAACAGCTTGTTTTGAGGATTTTGACCAAAGTATTAGGTTGTCCCCATAAGAAATAATTTTATTTTGACCTTTGGAATCAGAAATCTTATCAACAAAGCCAGTATTATATGATGACTTATAAATTGAACTATCTGTTATAAAATAGAATTCGTTGTTTGTATTAGCCGCAATATCATAAATTTTTGCATAAGTATTTTTTGTTATTTCTTGTAGGTTAGTTGTTGTAATTGAAGGGTCTGTATCAGTTTTATATATCGCACCGTTACGGGCACCTAGATAGATGGTTGTGGAAGTTTTTGTTCCATTGCAAATTGAATTCTGACCTCTTGGACCTTTCAAAGACTTTACAATTCTAGGGTTTGAAACAGATTGATTTTCCATGTTTTCAAGCATTTTCAATTCGTAATTACCTTTCTCATCATTTTCAAGATAATATAAATTACTGTCAGTAGAAGATGACAGTATAATTGGATTTGTTGCTTTAATTGTTGAAATAATAGTTCCTTT
>CAYFND010000101.1:0-7773 GCA_964344405.1 uncultured Treponema sp.
TATTCATATGGTGTTTGTAAATTCAGTCTTTTAACAGACTTTTTCAGTGGCCTCCCTTTTTGAAGTCTGTTAATAACTTCTAGGACAGCTCCCCCCACCACCCCTTTTTTTTTATATGTATTTTTGCCGAAAATTTGAAAATATTCAAATATACAATAATATAAAATGAATAAATTCAATTATTAGACACAAAAATTCAATTATTTTTTATTTTAAAATTATGGATTTTTGGCAAAGAGTTGAAGAAATTTGTGATTCTAAAGGAATTAATAAAAAGGAAATCGCTGCGATTGCAAAAATAGACCCGTCAACTATTTCTCACGGACTTAAAAATCATACATGTCCGGCGGCCGATATTGCAGTCGCAATAGCACAAAAACTGGAAACAACTGTCGAATATCTGGTTACAGGGCAATATTCCGCATATGAAAAATATAGTGAAATATATCGTCATACTCACATGATTAAAAGTATGCTAAACATACCTACAGAAGTCCTTTCATCCATTGAACTGATGATTAATGATATGTCTCAAAAATATCAGTCTTCCAAACATAATTGAAAATTTTCAATATTTTAAAAATATATTATGAAATAATTCAAATAAAATTATAAATATATCTTATTAGTTTATAATCAATAATATGGAATTTTGGGATAGAGTACATTATTTATTACTCAAGCATGACATCAATAAAAAGACGTTAGCTTATGAAGCCGAGTTTGACCAGTCAAATATTACAAAAGGAAGAAAATCTGGCGCATATCCAGCTGCAAATACAGCTGTCAAAATTGCCAAAGTCCTGAACGTTTCTGTGGAATTTCTTGTCACTGGAAACGACTCTTATTTTCATTTATTGAAAAAAAAGGTCGAGCAATTCGAAAAAGAGTTTTCAGAATTATCTGAAAGAGATAAAGAAATAATCATTAACCTTATTCATGTAATGAAAAACAAATCAGATTTAATACAATAACTTAAGATAATCTTCTGATTTTATACAATATCCAAACATATATAATAAGGATATGAACAGATTATTCGAAAACTACAAAGATTATTTTAGAGTTGGTGCCGCCCTCAACGGTATGATTTATAATCCGGATCAGATTGCTAAATTTGAAAAACTTACTAATCAAAAAGTCGGAAATCTCCCAGATACAGAAATTGCTAAACAACATTTTAACTTAATTGTTGCCGAAAATGATACAAAGATGGAACGAGTTTATAAGGCTGATGGTGAATTCGACTTTACAAATGCCGATAAACTTATTCAGTTCGGAAAAGAAAACGGCCAGGATATCCGCTGGCACACTCTAGTATGGCACAGTCAGTCACCAGACTGGATTTTCTCTAAGGAACCAGTGCCACCTCGTCCACCAATGAAACCAGAGGACTTCAAAAACTTTAAGATGCCAACTCCGGAAGAAATAGCAGCAAAATGCACAGTTTCTAAGGAAGAACTGGAACACCGTCTTCAGAAGTATATTTTTACAGTTGGAGAACGCTACAGCAAGGACATTTGTTCGGTAGACGTAGTAAACGAGTGCATTTCCGACAAAAACTTTAAGCTGCGTACAATTGAAGACTATTCCCGCTGGAGCCTAATTTTAGGTGATGATTATATAGAAAAAGCCTTTAACTGGGCAAAAGAAGCCTTCCCAAAATCAAGCCTGGTAATAAACGACTATAACCTGGAAATGATTGAAGGCAAACGCAAGGGAATGAAAGACCTGCTGGAAGTTCAGCTGCGCCGTGGTACACCAATCGACACCGTAGGTCTTCAGATGCACATAGATATTCAGAATCCACCAATTAAGGAAATTGAAGATACTATCGAAATGTTCGGCCAGATGGGGCTGGGTGTTATTGTTACAGAAATGGAAGTTTCCATGTACACCAGCCGCGAGGAAGCTAAGAAAGAATATACTAAGGAACTGCTGGAGCAACAGGCGGAACGTTACTATCAGCTTTTTGAGTGCTTTAAAAATGAAGCAAAACGAGGCTTCCTGAGGGATGTAGTTTTATGGGGCATTACAGACCGATTTTCATGGAAGAATAACTTCCCGGTTCCAGGCCGTACCGATGCGCCACTTTTATTTGATGCAGAAGGAAAAGAAGCGATTTTATCCAGATTGGAAATTTTAGATGTTGAGCAAAAATCACTTTTTGAGAATTTATAAATAGAAGAAAGATAAACTCTCTGTCTCGTAATCTTATCTAATTAACCATGGTAAAGAAAGATGTAATATGCGTAAACTAATTAATAGGATTAAAAACTGTATTTACTTAAGAAAACACGCTTTATACAAAGTAGGAATGTTTGAAATTATATGTAGAATTATTAATCTGATTTCCACTTCAGTGAAGTTTTATGATTATGAAAAAAAATATAGATACTGTCCATTACTTGCTATTATATGCCGTTCTTTTGATACATTTAGTTCTCACCTGGATAATACCACTGCTGTAGTGGTAATTGGATATAAAGATGGTTCTGAAAAACAAATAGGATTCTTGGATCAAATGACATTTGGACAATACTTTTTTAAAGTGTTAGTTTCATATGATTGTTATGTGATAGATATTTCAAATGACAGACAAGTAGATTACTAAATTTTCTATTTAATATATGTTATAATAAATACTATTAATTTATTGGAGTAGAGTTAATGAGTAATACATTTAACGAAGATTCACGTGTAAAAATTCCTGCTTTAATACATCTCACTCGTCTTGGATATAAGTATCTTTCGTTCAAACAAATTCCTAATAACGATTTTGATTTTTCGACCAACATCTATCTTCCAAGTTTCAGAAATGCTCTTGAAAAACTTAATCCAGAAAAAGGGTATTTACCAGATGAAATACAATCAGTATTAAGTAATATAATAAAAAATGTAGTTGATATAGATGATTTAGGACGTTCATTTTATGAAAAGCTGACACACGGTCTTGAAGACTTCAAGTTACTTGATTTTGAAAAACCAGAAAACAACATTTGGGAATGTATGACGGAAGTTCCTTGTGCAAGAAATAAAGAACACCCAGAGGATGAATCAGGAACATTTAGACCAGATATAACACTCTACATAAATGGATTGCCCTTAGTATTTATAGAAGCAAAAAAACCGAATAACAAAAACGGAATAATTGCAGAACTCAGTAGAATGACAAATAGAAACCAGAATACAAGATTCCGTCCATTCTTAAATATTTCACAAATACAAATATTTAGTAACAATCAAAACTATGACGATGATGAACAGGATTGTGTTACAGGTGCGTTTTATTCAACAACTTCATATGGAAAACCATTCTTTTCAAAGTTTAGAGAAGAGGATGATTCAATTTTTGAAAGATTAATGCCTATTGATGAAAAAGTAGAAAACTCTATATTACTAGACACTAATAATGTAACCATTAAAGATACAGCTGAATTTCAAACAAACCTTGATTCAAAAACGCCAACTCATAAAGTTCTTTCATCGTTATGTAGCAAGGAACGTCTTTTGTTCTTTATCAAATACGGCATTGCTTTTGTAGAGAAGAAAGCTACCGTAAAAGATGAATATGGCAACGAAACAAAAACAGAAGTAAATGAAATTCAAAAGCACATTATGCGTTATCCACAGTTTTTTGCGTCAAAAGCAATTCAAGCGAAACTCAACAAAGGTATAAAAAGCGGCATTATTTGGCATACACAAGGAAGCGGAAAAACCGCACTTGCTTACCATAATGTGAACATTCTGACAGACTATTATCAAAAACAAGGAATTATTGCAAAATTTTATTTTATTGTAGACCGCCTTGATTTGCTGGAACAGGCAGCCGGTGAATTCCGTTCAAGAGGACTTACTGTAATAGAAGTTAATAGCAGAAAAACTTTTGAAGAAGACATGCAGAGTGAAGTCCAAATGAATAAAGATGGAAATCGTGCAATTACAGTAGTTAATATTCAAAAGTTTAGTGAGGATTCTAAAGCATTAAAAGGTGGTTATAATTTAAATGTTCAAAGAGTTTTCTTTATGGATGAAGCTCATCGAAGTTATAATCCAAGAGGTTCGTTTTTAGCAAATCTTTTTAATGCAGACAGAAATTCTGTAAAAATTGCTCTGACTGGTACTCCAATAATTGGAGAAGTCCAAGAATGGGATGGCGAAATAGACGTTTCTAAAAAGACTCATATAACTTACGATTCAAAGGCAATTTTTGGTGACTACATTCATAAATACTATTACAACGCTTCAATAAAAGATGGCTATACTTTGCGACTAGTTCGAGAAGGAATAGAAACAACCTATCGTGAAAAAATTAAAACAGTTTTAGACAGTCTTAATGAAATTGAAGTACTAAAAAAAGGCGACAGAAAAGCAAAAGAGGCGGTCTACGCACATAAAGCTTATGTAGAAGCTATGGTAGATTACATTGCAAACGATTTTGTTAATTCAAGAATAAGACTTAATGACAGAACTATTGGTGGTATGATTGTCTGCGACTCTTCCAAACAGGCTGAACAGGTTTTTGAAGAATTGAATACAGAAAAATATAAAGGTTTGACTTCCGCGTTGATTCTTTGCGACCAAGACGACAAAGAGATTCGGAAAAAAGAACGAGATGATTTTAAGAAAGGAAAAATTGACATACTTGTTGTATTCAATATGCTTTTAACAGGATTTGATGCACCACGATTGAAAAAACTTTACGTAGGAAGAATTATTCGTTCACATAATCTTTTGCAATCATTAACACGAGTTAACAGGCCTTATAAAAATTATCATTGTGGCTATGTTGTGGATTTTGCAGATATAAGGGATGAATTTGATAAGACTAATAAAGCATATTTTGAAGAATTAAAGAAAGAACTTGGAGACGATTACGACAATTATTCTTCTATCATGCTCACTCAAGAAGAGATTCAAGAACAAATAGAAAAAGCAGTGAACTTTCTATATGACTTTAACACTTTCAACAAAGAAGAGTTTAGAAAACAAATAGAAGCAATAAGTGAGAAACCAAAACTTCTTGAACTTAGAAAAGTGTTAAGCGATTTGAAGGTATTCCAGAATGCAATTGTTTTGAATAATTATGAAGATTTAAAAGGCAAAATTGATATTGCAAATATTCAAGTTCTTTACAGTGAAGTTGATAGGCGAATAGATCACATAAACACAATAGAGCGGTTGAACAATGCAGATGATTCTATGGGACTTATTAATGAAGCAATGTCTCAACTTGAGTTCAACTTTAAAAAAATCAGCGAAGATGAAATCTACATTGCAGATGCTTTTCAAGATGAGTTTGAAAAAATCAAGCACGCTTTTAACGGAAACAAAGATCCAAAAGATGCAGAATTTCAAACTCTGTTAGAAAAGTTCAAAAAGATTATGGGCAAAAAGAATATTGAAGAGTCTTCTGCTGTAGAAATAAAACAGATGCAAAGTGAACTTGAAGAGATTAGAAAAAAAGTTGAACAGAAGAATGCTTTTGATAACGGAATCTTGGCACATTACAATTTTGATGCAAAGTTTATGAGAGTGTTCAAACGAATACAAGAAAATCCGCCACCAATTTCTTCAAATAAAATGGTTGTAGAGAATATTTTGCTTTCAATAAAGGAACAAACTGATAATATGGTTCTTTCTAAACAGAGTATTCTAGAAAACAAAAAATTCTTTGCTTGCCAGTTAAAACCTGTAATCAACGATGCTTGTACAAAAAATAATATAGACGCTTCTGTAAGGCAAATGGAATTTTTAGATGAACTTATTGAAAATGAATATATCTCAGAATATGAAATGGTAGGATAAAATGGAAATTGAAGAAATTAAACAGAAAACAAATCAAATAATTGATGATGTAAAAACAACATGTGCTAATTTTGGACTTGGAAATTCTTCTGGTGAATACAAAATTATTACAGAAGTATTTTTGTATAAGTTTTTAAATGACAAATTCTTGTACAGTTTAAAACAGGTAAGCCCCAAATTGAAAGAAGCAGGAAATAAAGCGGAAGAAGTTCTTTCTAAGATGAATGAACAAGATTATGAAAAACTTTTGTTCATTGTCGATGATGGAAAAAACGCAATATTAAAACTTGACCAGACGATAAGTGCCTTGTTTTCAAAACAGAATGAAAAAGACTTTCATAAAACATTTGATAAAACCCTTACTGATATTGCCGAAGCTAATGCTTCTATATTTTCTGTAAGCGCCGGTAGTGGTGAAAAGATTTACTTGTTTGAAGGAATTACAAAATACATTGTAGAAGAAAATAAGAAGACTCCTTTTTGCAAGTCGATTATAAACACCCTTGCAAAGTTCAGCTTTGAAGAAGTCTTTGCACAAAAGTACGATTTTTTTGCCAGCATCTTTGAATACTTAATAAAAGATTATAACAAAGATTTTGGAAAATACGCTGAATACTATACGCCTCATTCAATAGCTACAATCATTGCAAATGTTCTTGCTCCAAAAGGTGCAAAGAATGTGGAAATCTATGATCCGGCAGCAGGTTCTGGCACTTTGCTCTTGGCCCTTGCTCATAAAATTGGAGAGTCAAATTGTACGGTTTATTCACAAGATATATCTCAAAAATCAAACGAATTTTTGCGATTGAATTTGATTTTGAACAACATGGTAGATTCATTGTGCAATGTAGTCCACGACGATACTCTGATGAATCCACGACATTTAAACAAGACTAAAAACGGATTAAAGCAATTTGATTATATTGTAAGCAATCCTCCGTTCAAAATGGATTTCAGCGACAACAGAGACAAACTTGCTGTTGAAGAGAACGCAAGTAGATTCTTTGCAGGAATTCCTATCGTTCCCCCTAAAGAAAAAGATGGCATGGCAATTTATCTGATGTTCCTTCAACACATAATTTATTCTTTAAAGGAAAATGGAAAAGCGGCCGTTGTAGTTCCAACAGGATTCATAACATCTAAAAAGAATATTGAACAGAATATTATAAAGAAACTTGTTGATAACAAATGGCTAAAAGGTGTAATCAGTATGCCTAGTAACATTTTTGCCACAACAGGAACAAACGTTTCCATTTTGTTTATTGATAAATCAAACAGCAACGGAAATGTAATTCTTCTTGACGCTTCAAAACTAGGTACAAAAGTAAAGGAAGACGGCAAAAATCAAAAAACTGTCCTAAGCCCAGAAGAAATCAAACAAATTGAACAGACTTTTATAGACGGTAAAGTTATCGACGACTTTAGCGTAAGCGTAACATACGACCAAATAAAAGAAAAAGGCTACGTTCTAAGTGCAGGCCAGTATTTTGACATAAAGATTGAGTACGTTGATATTACAGAAGAAGAGTTCAATGCACAGATGAAAGCTGACACGGAAGAACTTAAATCTATGTTTGCAGAAAGTCACAAACTTGAAAAAGAAATTGAAAAGCAACTTGGAAGTTTGAAGTTCTCGGAATAAGAAAAAGTAGAAGCAGGAGGAGAACATGGCACAACTTGAAAATCAGAATATAGAATATAAAGAATCGTGGCGCGATGAATACCTCAAGTGGATTTGCGGTTTTGCAAATGCTCAAGGTGGAAAGCTTTATATTGGAATTGATGACAAGGGTGTTGTTTCAGGCGTTGAAGACGCACATAAACTTTCAGAAGATATTCCAAACAAAATTGTTTCTATGTTGGGAATTGTTGCTGATGTAAATATCTTAAATAAAAGCGGCAAGAATTATATACCCGAGTTCAATGACGAAGTGCAAAAAGGGAGGAGCATAGGCCCCTCCACAA
>CAYFND010000102.1:0-7678 GCA_964344405.1 uncultured Treponema sp.
ATTGTGGAGGGGCCTATGCTCCTCCCTTTTTGCACTTCGTCATTGAACTCGGGAAATATTTAAATAATGAAGTAATAGATATTCAAAAATAGTAAAAACTTTCTAAAGTATAAAAAGCAAACCCTTTATAAACAATCTCAAATTAAATTGATTGACGAAAGTACCAAAATATTGTTAAACTTGTTAAGGATGTTAAAGTTGTTATAATTAACAACAGGAGGTGTATGATGAGTGCCAATGTTAGATCCATGAGTTTTAGTATTAAAGCTGATGTTCTAGAAAAACTAACAGCTTATTGTAATGAAAGAGGTTGCTCCCGTAGTTGGTTTATGTCTAATGCCTTGGAAGCTTATCTTGCTGAATGTATGGAAGATAAAGAAGATTATGAAACCGCAGCCGCTGCATGGAACGAATTTAATAAAGGTGACAAAAAAACTTACACAAGCGATGATCTTCGTAAGGAATTTGGCTTGTGAGAATTGAATACTCGGAAATTGCTAAGAAAGAACTAAAAAAACTAGACAACTCTGTTAAGAAAAAAATCCTTGATTATATGGACGAGATTGGAGGTTTAGAGAATCCACGGACTAGAGGCAAAACTCTTGTTGGAAATCTGGTTGGTTTTTGGCGTTTCCGTGTAGGAGATTATAGAATCCTTTGTAAAATAAAGGATGAGGAACTTTATATTCTTGTTGTTGAAATAGGACATAGAAGCAAAGTCTATAAATAACAACAATCAGCTGTAGAAAACAACGGGATTCCTTTTCCTGTACAGCACAAACAACAAAACTATTCTTTGGAGCAAGCCGTAGAAGACAGCCGGACAAGAACAAATCTTTACGGACCTTACGACAATGCAAAAGATGCTGTAGATGCAATGCTTGAGAACTAATAATCAAAATGATATAACAACAACCGCTATAGGAACCTTCTTTCAATGAGTGATGATGTTGCCACTTTCGACGCACGCAATATGACTCTCTTGCAGATATAATGCAGAAATAGCAGCATACAGAGCAGGAAAATAAGCTTTAGATGATTTATGTTGTTATTGATACCAATGTGTGATTGTATCTTCTTTAATTATAAACAAGCAGAAGGAACTATTCATTTATCCTTTTAGTATATCGATTAAAACCAAATTGCGAACAATACAGATATTGTTATTAGTTTCGCAAATTATTTTCGTAATTCATTATTATTTTCGTAAAATATGCTGTAATTTTCGTAAAAGAGGCTTTTATGCAAGAAAACGAATTAAAAGAATTAGTAAAAAAATAATTGAGCGAAAAACAGGAACTCATAGTGACTTACTTGGTAGATAAACAATGAAAGATAAGAAAACTGATAATCAGGATGATATAGAAGCAACAGCCGCTATAGAAAACCTTCTTGCAATGCGTGAAGATGTTGCCGCTTCCGATGCACGCAATATGACTCTTGCAGATATAAATGCAGAAATAGCAGCATACAGAGAGTTGTCGAAATAGGACATCGAGACAAAGGCTATCTATTGAATTGAAACGACTAATTTCTTACCGATTGCCCGAGCAAAACTTTCGAGAGAATCAAGAGAAGTGTTAAATGTGGGGTTCAAGATGTTATCAACGGCGGTTCTTGATGTATTCATTTTTTTTGCTACCTCAGATTTTGTTTGACGTTGTGTGCTAATTGTCATACATTTTATATAAGAAGTGTCTATGGCAAGAACAGCTGACAATAAATGTCAGAGTATCTCCTGAGAGAAAGTAGAAGTCTGAAAATCTCAAAAGATACAAATGCAAGGACGTATACAGACGTAGATAAAATGATGGATGATAGAAAAACTTTCAGGACTTGCATATAAAATCCAATGGTTGTTAATCTACAAATATAAAAACGATGTTTTCGTGTTAACTATAATTGTTAACTCTGATAAAAACTGTACAGGATGTAATTTATGATTTTCTATTTTTCTGCGACAAATAACAGCAAATACGTTTGCGAACGAATATCTGCAGTCATTGAAGAAAAAGCAATTTCGATTTCTGATTGTATTAAAAATAGTATTTATGATTTTGAAATAAAAAAGAACGAAAAAATTGGATTTGTTTCGCCTACTTATTCTTGGGGACTTCCAATTATTGTAAAAGAATTCTTAGAAAAATTAACAATCAAAACTAATGAGAATCCTTATTGTTTTTTTATTGCAACTTGCGGAACAACTCCCGGTGGAACTTCATATTTTGCAAATGAAATTCTTAAAAAGAACAACTTAAAACTGACTTCATGTTTTAGCGTAAAAATGCCTGATACTTGGACTCCAATTTTTAATTTAAGCGATAAAGAAAAAGTCGCACAAATCAATAAAAACGCTGAACCTCAAATTGATTTTATTATAGAAAAACTAAAATCTAATACAGTTGGCAATTTTATGAAAAATAAGGTACCAGCTTTTATCGCGAAATTATTTTATTCCATAGAATATGACAACATGCGCAAAACTAAAAACTTTACAGTTTCAGACGAATGTATTGGTTGCGGTTTGTGTTCAAAAAACTGCCCTGTTTCAGCAATTGAAATCAAAGAAAAGAAGCCAGTTTGGATAAAAAATCAGTGTGTTATGTGTTTGAGTTGTTTACATCACTGTCCAAAATTTGCAATTCAATACGGAAAAAACACAAAAAAACACGGACAATACGACCATAAATAAAAGATTTCTGTTTTTTTTGCTATATAATACTTCTTATGAAAAATAATTTTGAAACCAGCAATATAAATCAATTATTGAATATTGAAGTTGATGAAAGTTTCTTTTCAAATTTTGATTGCTATGTGAATAACAACTTTGGACTTTTTATTCCTAGAGCAGATAATGAACAATTGTTAAATTCATTTTCTTCAAATAACTCCTATGTATTCAAAATTTTCTTTTATCCTGAAAAAATAAAAGGTTTTTCAAAAATAGATTTGCAAAATAATCATTATTTAATGGAAGCTAATTCACCAAATGAAAGCGGGTCGTCTTTACCAAACAAATATTCTCATTTTTATGTGATTTGTATTGAAAAAAAGTATTTTGAATCTCAGTATAAGCTTTATTCAAAAGAAGAACCTTCTTTCATTAAAAAACAGTTTGGTGTATGTACCGATATTTTAAAAATCATAAACTTGTACGCACTTGAATGTAGCAAGCAAATGAAGAATGCTGAGATTACTCTTAACGCTCAAACAACACTGTTGACGCATTGGATTATTCGAAGCCTTCTTGGTGAAAACTATGACATGCGGACAATTTCATCAAACTACGGAATTGCAAAAATCGAGCATTATTTTGAACTTCATTATTCACAAGAATTGTCTTTGTCACAGTTAGCATCTATGATTAATATGTCAGTTTCAACATTTGTAAGAACGTTCAAAAAAGAAACTGGAAAAACTCCAAAAGAATATTTGAATGATATTAGAATAACACATTCAAAGCGACTTTTATTACGCCAAGAGTATTCTATTTCAGATGTTGCAATTGATTGCGGTTTTAATAGCACATCGTATTTTACTTCATGCTTTAGTAAATCACTTGGAATAACTCCATCACAATACAGGCAAAGTAAAATTAAGTGACTTCTCCTCAAAAATAAAATTGAGCATTTTTTGATATTGTTTGATTATATTTTGATAGGCTAATTATTTTGATTTTTTTATACTTCATGATGATTAATGAAATCATGGAGGTTTTTATGACTTTATCAAAAGAAAAAATATTCGAGCTTATTAATTCAAATCCTGTAGGATATGTTTCTACATCAGAAAATGGTAAACCACACGTTCGTGGAATCTTAATGTTCCGTGCAGATGAAAATGGAATAATTTTTCATACCGGTGTTACAAAAGATTTCTATAAACAAATCGTAGATAATCAAAATACAGAAATCTGTTATGCTTGCGGTCAATATCAAATCCGTGTTTCAGGTCAACTTGAAATAGTAGAGGATAAAGCGTTACTTGATGAAATTATCGCTCATCCTTCAAGACAGTTTATGCGAACATGGATTGAAAAAGGCGTAGTTAAAAACCTTTATGATTTTGTAAAAGTCTGCCGTCTTAAAAATGGTACCGCAAGCGTTTGGACTATGGAATCAAACTTCTTATCAAAAGAATATATTCAGCTTTAATATAAGCGTAAAACGATAACACGCTTTATTCTTCAATAATTCTTACTCTGCCGGGTTTTCGTGGTTTTGATTGTGGTTGATTCCCGTTTATATAGCCTAAGATTACAAAGCAAACTGCGCTATAGTTTTCTGGAATCTCCCATTTTTGTAAGAGTTCTTTTCCGTTGGATGATAAAAATGTTTCGTACCCGCGTGAAATTATGCATGAAGATATGCCAAGTTCTGTGGCTTGAAGAATCATGTTCTCCGCACAACAAAAAGAGTCGGCCTCACGGAATAAAAAATTATCTTGAGCAAAAATTGCAACAACTGTTGGCGCTCCATAAAATCCGTTTTTGATTGTTGGGTCGTCAATGTTGCTTGGTTGTTCTTTTGAAACATATGAACCAGCGAGCTTTGAGCGGTCAAATGTTGCAAGATTCATTTGCCCAATTTTTGTGGTTAAGTCTTTGTTGTGAATTGCAACAAGGATACTTCGCTGTCCGCCGCCTGCATTTGGTGCAAAGCTTCCTGCTTCCAAAATTGTTTCTAGGTCTTTGCGGGAAATCTGTTTGTTTTTATATTTTCTGATTGAATGTCGTGATTTAATTATTTCCATTAATTTCATATTTTCACCTCGTTAAAACCAATTCGTAATTTGTTACATTAAACTTTATGCCAGCACTGTGGGTCTTCATCATAAAAGTTTCCGCTCTTTCCACTTGCTACAGCAGGACAGCCTCTGCACCAAGCAAGTAATTCACATTTTGAACACTTCACAAATTTTGTGTAGTCTCTGTATTTTTCCATTTCACAAACCCAAATGTCGGAAAGTCTATCTTGGAATATGTTTGAAACTTTGCTGTTTTGAACACGACGACAAGCGTAAACGTCTCCGTTTGGCAAAATTGTGATGTGGCAATTTCCGCAATTACATCCGCCATAAATTACCCCAGATTTTGCATCTTCTGGAATCTTGAATATACCTTCTTCGTATTCGTACAAAGTCCAAAGATGATCTTTCTTATTAAAATATGTTTTGCAGTTCTTGCTTTCGTATTCTTTAAACTTCTTGTCACAATCGGCAAGTAGATGTCTGTAACGCAAAGGTTCAATTCCTGTATCTTTTTCTTCGCTTGTAGGACAGTATCGTGCAAAAGCGAAAATGTTTGCTTCGTTTTTAACAACTGTATCAATTATGTCTGGAATCTCATCAATGTTTTTACCAGAAACAGTTGTCATAATCACACTTTTAATTCCGGCTTTATTTATACATTTGATTTTTTCAAGTGTGATATCAAATGAACCGGGTTTTCTAAACCAGTCGTGAGTCTCTTTCATGCCATCTATGGAAAGCTGATATTTTTCACAACCGTAAGATTTTAGTTTTAAACAAACTTCATCAGTTAAGTGAAAAGGATTTCCCATAATTGTAAAAGGAATCTCTTTAGATTTTAAAAGTTCAAGCAAGTTCCAAAAGTCTGGATGAAGAATAGGGTCTCCACCAGTAATATAAAAATAAGGCAAGCGATTATAAACTTTGCAAAAATCTTCACACGAGGCTACAACTTCTTGCATTTGATTCCAATCCATGGAACAGAGCTTTTTGTTTGTGTTTTCAGAAAAAATATAACAGTGCTTGCATCTTTGATCGCAGTCGTCAGTTATGTGCCATTGAAAAGAAAAGTAATTCATCATAATCCTCGTTTGTTTCAAATTAAGAATGGTAAATCCGAAATTGAATCATTCGGATTTACCACAAAGCTTATTTGTCGCCAGCACCACAAGCTGTTCCGCATGCAGCAGGTTTTTTCTCTGGTTCAGTTGCAGGTTTGTCGCCAGCACCACAAGCTGTTCCGCATGCAGCAGGTTTTTTCTCTGGTTCAGTTGCAGGTTTGTCGCCAGCACCACAAGCTGTTCCGCATGCAGCAGGTTTCTTTTCTGGTTCAGTTGCAGGTTTGCTACCCGCTCCACATGCTGTTCCACAAGCAGTTCCTTTGTCAGTTGCTTCCTTGTTCCATCCAAAAAGATTTGATAATGCCATAATAACCACCTTTGGGATTTCTCCCTGTTTTATTTTGTATCTTAAACATAACGTTGAAAATTCCAGTCGTAAAGTACGCACTTTTTTGTAACTTAGGTAACAAAAAAGTATGAATTTTGTAAAATCGAGCTTTGCACAAAAATGCTCAAATATAATAATTTGTTATATCTTCTTAAGAATTTGAATTGCAGTCAAAGTACTTAATATAGTTTAAAAAGAATGTTACATTCAAAATTAATGTGTTAATATGTATTTGAGGTGTATATGAAAAGTAAACAAGACTTACCAGAGTGTCCAGTTGCCACAACAGTTCAAATGATTGGAAGTAAATGGAAATTACTGATTTTGCGAAACCTTTTAGTCCGACCATGGCGATTCAATGAACTTCAAAAATCACTTGAAGGTATAAGTCAAAAAGTTTTAACTGACAGTCTTCGCTCCATGGAAGAAGACGGAATAGTTATTAGAAAGGTTTTTCCAGAAGTTCCGCCTCATGTTGAATATTCGTTAAGTGAAATGGGAGAAACAATGCGTCCTATTTTAAAATCGATGGAAAGTTGGGGAAAAGATTACAAAACAAAGTTGTAAGATACTTGTTCATTTGGGCTTTTTGTATTGTCAAAGATTTTTTGGAACGATTAACAACTAAAGCAAACAAGAACACGGGCCGTATCGCCGTCAATAAGGGGAATTTAGAAAAATGGGTAGTACAATAAAGATTCATGTTATGAAATGCGGGGAAGTTGGAGTTGATCCGGCTGTTCCTACAAGAGACGTCTCAAAAAATCCGATAGCATATACGGGGCTGTTCAGGAGTCCCAAGAGGCGGATTTGGCTTCCTGTTTTTACGTATCTTATTGAGCATCCCTTGGGAAATATTTTAGTTGATACCAGTTGGAGCAAAGATGTCCGAACAAATCCTAGAAAAGCTGAAAGTTTTAAACTTTTATTCGCAAGCAAGCCAAATCTTCCAGAAGGAAAATCAGTTGATGAACAATTAATCAGTAAAGGAATTACAGCTGAAAGTTTGGACTATGTTTTTCTTACACATATGGATGTAGATCACGTGAACGGAATTCAAAGTGTAAAAGATGCAAAACATATTATGGCATCTAAAGAAGAAATAGATACAGCAAATAAAGGAAAAGTCAGATATTGGAAGAAGCAATGGAAAGGAATCAGTTTTGATGAGTTTCTATTCAATGAAGATAAGAAATCTGATAAAAAAGTATTTGATGTTTTTGGTGACGGAACCGTAACAGTAATCTTTACACCGGGTCATTCAGCTGGTTCAATTACAGTGTTGGTAAAGAATAATGATAAGTCGGTTTTGATAGCAGGTGACACTGGATATTTAAAATCTTCATGGCGTGAATTAAGATTGCCCGGTCCTGTTTATGACAAGTCAAAGATGAAAGAAGCCCTTCAGTGGATTAACAGCATGGAACAAAACGGTACAACTATTTTAGCAAGCCATGATCCAGAGATTGAAGACCAGATA
>CAYFND010000103.1:0-6416 GCA_964344405.1 uncultured Treponema sp.
GGCGGTGGATACCAAAACAGACAGGGCGGAACTGGTGGATTCCAGAATCGTCAGGGTGGCGGTGGATACCAAAATAGACAGGGCGGAACTGGTGGATTCCAGAATCGTCAAGGTGGCGGATTCCAAAACAGACAGGGCGGAGCTGGTGGATTCCAGAATCGTCAGGGCGGATTCCAAAACAGACAAGGTGGACCGGGCGGATTTAGAGCCGGCGGAAACAGACAAGGTCCAGCTACTTTACCAACAGTTGATCAGACAAGACAACCATCTGCAAAAAAATCTTTTAAAGGTAAAAAGCAGATTTATACAAGAAAAAATGAAGAGCAGTTTGATGACAAATTCTTTGAATTCAAGAAGAAGTCTGAAACTCCAATGAATGTTGTACCAAAAGAAATAGATATAATGGAAACAATTTCTGTTTCTGATTTAGCAAGAAAGATGAATTTAAAAGCATCTGACATTATTGCAAAATTAATGTCTATGGGCATGATGGTAACAATTACACAATCTATTGATTCTGATACTGCAACATTATTAGCTTCTGAATATGGATGTGAAGTTCATTTAGTAAGCTTGTATGATGAAACTGTTATTGAAAGTGAAAAAGATGATGGTGTTGAATTAAAATATAGACCTCCTATCGTAACTGTAATGGGACACGTTGACCATGGTAAGACTAAAACTCTTGATGCCATTAGACATGCACATGTAGCAGAAGGTGAAGCTGGTGGAATTACACAGTCAATTGGTGCTTATTCCGTAACAACAGCAAAAGGAAAGATTACATTCCTTGATACTCCAGGACACGAAGCATTTACTATGATGAGAGCTCGTGGTGCTCAAGTAACTGATATTGTTGTTTTGGTAGTTGCAGCTGATGATGGTGTTATGCCTCAGACTTTAGAAGCTATAAGCCATGCTAAAGATGCAAAAGTTCCAATTATTGTTGCTGTAAATAAAGTTGATAAACCAGAAGCTAATCCTGATAGAGTTAAAACTCAACTCTCAATATGTAAATATTTCTGCCTTAAAAGGAATGGGAATTGATGATTTACTAGACGCTATTTTGATTCAAGCTGAAATTTTGGAATTAAAAGCTAATGATGAATGTAGAGCTGAAGGTAAGATTCTTGAATCAAGAATTGATCAAGGTAGAGGTATTGTTTCTTCTGTAATTATTCAGAGAGGTACTTTAAGTCAAGGTGATCCATTTGTAGCAGGTATTTATTCTGGTAGAGTTAGAGCTATGTTTGATGATAGGGGAAACCGTATTCAACAAGCAGGTCCTTCAACGCCTATAGAAGTGCTTGGTATGGAAGAAATGCCTAATGCTGGTGATCCTTTCCAAGTTACAGAAACAGAAAAAGATGCAAGAGCAATTTCTTCAAAGAGACAAGAATTAAAAAGATTTGAAGATGCAAAAGCTGTTAAAAAAGTTACTCTTGATAATTTGTATTCAACAATTGAGGCTAGCGAAGTTAAAGAATTGAAAGTTATCATAAAAGCTGACTTACAAGGTTCTGCAGAAGCTCTTAAGACTTCATTGGAAAAACTTTCAACTAGAGAAATCAGACTTTCTGTTATTCATTCATCTGCAGGTGCAATCAATGAAAGCGATGTAACTTTGGCCGCAGCTGATTCAAATGCAATTATTATTGGATTTAATGTTAGACCAACTCCAAAAGCTAAAGTATTGGCAGAACAAGAACGTGTAGAAATTAGAAAATACAATATTATTTACAAGTGTGTTGAAGAAATTCAAGCCGCTATGGAAGGAATGTTGAAGCCTGATACAAAAGAAGAGATTACTGGTATGCTTGAAGTTAGAAATACTTTCAAAGTTCCAAAAATTGGAGTTATTGCCGGTGTTATTGTTTCAGAAGGTATTGTTAGACGTTCAGCAAGTATCAATCTTATCAGAGATGGTATTGTTAAATTTACAGGAAAGATTTCTTCTCTTAAACGTTTCAAAGATGATGCAAAAGAAGTTTCTACAGGATATGAATGTGGTATTGGCTTAGAAAATTGGCAAGATATTCAAGTTGGAGATCACATGGAAGTATTTGAACTTGTTGAAGTTGCAAAGAAACTTGGTAAAACTATTGTTGAAGAACAGAAAGAAAATGCAAAGAAATTAGCTGAACAAGCAAAAAATGAGGCTAAATAAAAATGGGATTATATCGTTTGCAAAGGTTAAATGATCAACTTCGTGATGAAATTTCTCATTTAATCTTAAGAGGTGATGTAAAAGATCCTCGTGTGAATTCATTCATGTCAATTAATAGAGTAGAAGTTACAAACGATTTAGCTTATGCTAAAGTTTATGTTTCAAGTTTTTTATCTGATAGTGATTTAAGAAAAGGTGTAGCTGGATTGAATTCTGCAGCAGGCTTTATTCAGTCTAGTATAGCAAAAAAACTTACTATACGACAATTTCCAAAGTTGCAATTCATTGTAGATGAAGGCATGAAGGAAGGATTCAAAATGGTTCAAAAATTAAACGAACTAGAAAAAGAATCGAATAAAGAAATATAAAAAATTGAAAAATTACGAGCCTAAAAACTCGTAATTTTTTTTTGGTGAAAATAATGAATAAAAATAATATAGAAGATGGAATTGTTTTACTTTCAAAAAGAACGGGTGAAACAAGTTTTTCTTCTTTGTACAATGTAAAAAAAGCATTAGGTACAAAAAAAGTTGGACATACAGGTACTCTTGATAGTTTTGCAAGTGGTTTATTAGTCATTTGCACGGGAAAATTAACAAAACTTGTTTCAAACATAACGGAATTTGATAAGACTTATGAAGCTGTTTTAAAGTTTGGTGAAGAAACTGATACTCTTGAATATACTGGCTCTGTTATAAAGAAAACAGATTTACCAGATTTAGCAAAATTAGAAGAAGTGTTACAAAAATATAAAGGTGAAATGCTTCAAAAACCTCCAATATATTCAGCAATTCATATTGATGGTAAAAGAGCTAGCGATTTAGCACGAAAAGGTGTTGAAGCAGATATTCCAAAAAGAAAAATCAATATATTTAAATCTGAGATAAAAGAAATTAAATTAGTTGATAATAAAGTTGAGTATGTTAGAATTTTCTTTTCTGTTTCGAAAGGAACCTATATTAGAAGTTTAGCTAGAGATATCGGATTGGATTGTAATAGTTCTGCTCATTTAGTTGGATTGAGAAGGTATTCTGTAGGAAATTTCAGATTAGAAAATGCAGCTGGATATTCCTTATTAAATGAGTTTACAATTGATAATGTTTTGAAAGAAAATATGAATCCCGAAGATTTAAAACAAAAAGATGAAGATATTAAATTGGAGATAAAAGAAAAGATACTAAATTTTAATGAGAAAACATCAAATGATTGTAACTTTAGTAATTTAATTATCACAAGTGATTATATAAATGATTTTAAGAATGGTAAAAAAATATTAAATAGTTGGTTTGAAAAAGCTAATAATAATGAATGTATTTATTCTGTTTTTTCAGTTGAAAAAATATTTTTAGGATTGATAGAATATAAAGAAAAGAAATATTTTTATAAATTTGTAATAAATTCTTAAAAAAAACTGTTTTATGTGTTGACATAAATTATCGTATTTGTTATATTATATACATCACTTGAGAACAACAAGAGATAAAGTAAACGGGCAGTTAGCTCAGCTGGTATGAGCGTCTGGTTTACACCCAGAATGTCGGGAGTTCGATCCTCTCACTGCCCATAAAAAGCTTCTAATAAAATTAGAAGCTTTTTTTATTTAACATAGATTGTAAATTGTAATTTTGATTTGAATTATTTTTTATTAATAAAAGGGAAAGGATGAAAAAAATATATATAGGCATTTATTTTCTTATTACAATTTTATTAATCTCGTGTTCAAAAGATAACAAGAAAAATGATTCATCTAATATTTCACTAAAAGAACAGATAACACAGAGAGCTAATTCTTCAGAATACACAAAGGAGTTGGAAAAGGATTTATTATCAGAGCAAATCAATAAGTCGACACGAATTGCAGAGAATCTACAACCAACAACAGAACTATATACCGTGATTAATATTTCTTCAGAAGAAGTGTATCCTTATATGGATAAATTAGGTTGTATTGGAAGTAATAAATCAAATAAATATAATGAAATCAAGAATATGGTTAATGAAATATGTCAAGAAGGATTATATTCATTGAATAATAAATTTGATAAAAAATATTATTATAACTTTATTATGTTTTGTAATGATTTGAAAGATAAAAATGAGAAATCTGAATATTTAATTAATCAAAATGCAAAGGAAAAAGATATATTTAAATCATATATAATTGGTGAAATATTTAATAATGATGAATTGGTTCAGTTTCCTGTACGTTTTTTTTATGATAAAACACAACTTGATGTTATAATATATATGAATACAAAAAATGAAATATTTCAAATTGTAATTATATAATGGAGAAAGTAGATGAGTACGGATGAATTATCAGGAATTGAAAGAGAACTTGTTTTACAATATTTAGTTGATGGTAATGTCCCTGTTATATTAACTCCGAATTTTGAGTCTAAAGTTGAAAAAGAAATACATCCAATAACATCAGAAATATTTCCAATTGCACTAAAAGCTGAACATATAAAGGTTCAGAAAGATGGAATAATTCTTCTAGAAAATCCTCCTCAGTCAATAGAAAAATACAAGAATCAAGATGTGCGTGTTGAATTTTATTTTAATAGGGTTGGATTATACTTTATTTCTAAAGTTATTCAAAAAAATAATGAAATAGCCATTCATATACCGGAAATAATACACAGGATAAAAGATATTGTAGAAATACAAGCATATAATTTTTCTGTAAGTATTTATTATGAAGTAAAAAATAAAAAAGATATAAGTGTATTTGCAATTCCATGGAATGATAGTGAAATATTTAATAGACCTGTTTGGAAATCGATTCCGCTAGATAATCAAAAATCAGCAAAAGAATATTTGGAACAATTTGTTGAAGAGGCAAAGAAAGAGCATAAAGCCGGTAATGGAATTCAATTAATCCCAATTTGTAATTATTTAACAATGAATGATATAAAGTTGAATTCTATTCAGAATACTAAAAAACCTTATTCTGTTTTATATTTAGATCATGAACGTATAGTTTTTGGGTTTAATCAAGAAGATTATCAGATGCTGAATGATTCTGAATATGCAATGAAATTGTCATTCTCTCTGAAACAAGGTCCTATATTATCCAGAGATTTATTTGTTACGTGTGTTATTTCAAAAATATATAAGAATAAAGAAAATTCAAAAATATGCGCTGATTGTGTTTTTACAACAATGCAAGAAGAGGATTTAAGATATTTATATGAAAAGACAACAAAAAAGATTCTAATATAAAAATTAATATAGAGAAATCTTTTTTTTATTGTTTCTTAGGTACAGAACTTCCCAGTATAACAGCAAAAGGATGTAAAAACGATATATTTTCACAAACAATCTTAATTATTACAGTTAATGGTACTGCTAGAATCATTCCTGCAAAACCTAAAATCCAACCCCATAATGTAAGGCTTACCAGGATAAAGAATGGTGATAGACCTAAATGCTTGCCTTCAATTCTTGGTTCTAAAACATTTCCCAAAACAAAATTGATTAATAAGACCAAAACTGCAATGAGTATTACTTTATATATTGAAGTAGGATAAAACTGAATAAGTGTGAAAAGCGTTGTTATAGCCCAAGAAATAATAGAACCAAATGTTGGAATAAAATTCATGACAAAAGCAATGAATCCCCAAACAACAGGGAAGTCAACTTTTAATATCCATGTTGACAAACCAACCAAAAGTCCAGTCGCTAATGAAACATTAAATTTAATTGAAATAAATCTAACAACTTCAGATATGATGTTTGATGATATCTTTAAGACTTTGTTTTTTGTGGAACCTTCAAACGCTGAATTTATCTTGATGTTTGTAAAGCGCATTTCTGCTAACAAAAATACAAACATCAACATGGTAATCAATAATCCTTTACTAAACGAGATTATTCCAGTAGATAAATATAAGGCTCCTTTCTGAGCATATTCCCTAATTTTTAAATAATTCCAAATATTTTGAAAGAAAGATTTATCTGAATCAAAAGCCAAATCAAACTTATCAGCAACTAATTTGTATATAGTCATAAATTTAGATTCATATTTTGGATATTCGGCGAAAATTGTAGAAAGACTAGTAACCAATAGTGTTGATAGAGCGATAATAATTACAATGCATAACACTGTTATTATTAATGTTCCCAAGACCCAGGGAATCTTAAATTTATTATTAAGTTTACGAATTATTGGAAGAAAAACAAATGATAAAAAACAAGCAAAAATTATAGGTAAAAGAACAGACCCAATAGATTTAATAATTACAAA
>CAYFND010000103.1:6426-6776 GCA_964344405.1 uncultured Treponema sp.
GTACTATAATGCTTAAAAGGACGTAAAAGATACCTTTTGTATAATCATTATCACTCATTTAAACTCCTAATAATTCATATTAAATAAAAACTATTTTTTAGGTTTTATACAATCAAATCCACAATATGGAATCAACACTTCAGGAATGGAAACAGAACCATCTGCATTTTGATAGTTTTCCAAAATAGCAAGCATAGCTCTTCCTACTGCGACAGCTGTTCCATTTAATGTGTGAACGTATTTATTCTTTCCGTCATCATCCTTGTATTTGATATTCAAGCGTCTAGCTTGATAATCTGTACAATTTGATGTAGATGTTACTTCACCATATTCACCGCCGTTTCTGCCAG
>CAYFND010000103.1:6786-7501 GCA_964344405.1 uncultured Treponema sp.
GGCTGGAGCTCCCAAATCACCTGTACAAGTGTCAACAACATGGAAAGGAAGTCCCAATCCTGTGAATATCTCTTCTTCAATCAATCTTAATTTTTCGTGAATTTCATCAGATTGTTCAGGAGTAGCGTAAGCAAACATTTCAACCTTGTCGAATTGATGAACTCTATATAAACCTTTAGAGAATTGACCGGCTGCACCAGCTTCACGTCTAAAACAATGTGAAAGTCCGCCGTAGAATAAAGGAAGTTTTGCTTTATCTAAGATTTCATCCTTGTGGTAACCGCCCAAAGTAATCTCAGCTGTAGCAACCAAGCAAGTTCCTTCTTCTTCAATTGTATAAACATTTGATTCTTTTCCTCTTGGATTAAAACCAATTCCTTTTAGAATCTCTTCTTTAGCAACATCAGGTGTGATGAAAATATTAAAACTATGTTTTCTTAAAATATTTAGAGCATACATAATCAAAGCTTGTTCTAGGAAAACTGCTTCATTTTTTAAATAATAGAATTTTGGTCCAGAAACTTTTGTTCCTCTATCAAAATCAAGAATGTCTAATTCTTCACCAAGTTGAACATGGTCTTTTGGCTCAAAATCAAATTTTCTTGGTACACCAACTTTTTTTACTTCAAGGTTTTCTGTATCAAGTTTTCCAATTGGTGCATCAGGGTGAACCATATTTGGAATTTGTCTAGCAGCTTCATCCAAATCCACTTCA
>CAYFND010000104.1:0-7500 GCA_964344405.1 uncultured Treponema sp.
AAAAAGATTTGTTGAATACGATTTTCCAAATTTTGTAAGAGTAAATCTATTTGTCCAGAAAGTTTTAATTGATTTTATGCAGAGACTTTCAATATCGTTATAAAAATCTTCATGAAAAGTAGTTCCTGCTGAAAAATCAATTCTTAATATTCTTTTAAAATTTCCTGGTGAAGGTTTGTTTAATCCTGTTGAAAACTGATAGGAAGATTTTCCTAAAATAGACGGCAGGTTATAAAATTCTTGTCTTGTAAGAAATGCAAAGTTATTATGAGGATTAGTAGAAAGATTTGTAATAAGAGGTTGAGTTAGGGTGAAATCATATAAATCTTCATCAATTTCGCATGCTAAAAATAAGCAGTCATTAACTTTCTTTGAAAGCAATTCTGGTAATCCATAACATAAACAAGGTGAAAAGCAGAGAACAATAGTTCCATCAGGAATTGATAAATCGGATATTTTATTTAATATTAGTTTGGACGGATTATATTTGGAATAGAGAAGTTTATTTTGATATGATACAGAAAAGCCCTGCGTCGTTTGCACTAAGCAGGGCTTGTTGATTTCATTATTAATCAAAAAAATTAATCCACAAAGTTATTAAAGAAAACTTCTGTTAGATTGTTTTCTAACTTAGGATTGTCCATAATAAAGTTCTGAGCGGCTGTTTCATCATAAGAAGTAAGTTCAGTAAATGCAGCTGGTTCTTCGCTTACAGAATTATCTTCTGTTGTGTATTGAACAACAACTATATTTTTATTAACAACCATAGGTTTTGAAATGTCGCCTTTTTTCAAAGAGAAAGCAGTTTTTAAGAAAGTCTCGTTTGAATCTAGTCCGTAAACGTTTGAATTTAAAGTTTTAAATGCTGAAACATTTCCATAGTTTAATGGAATTGGTTCGATTGTGATTTTTTCATAATCAAGTTTTGTACAAGCTGATGTAAAATCACTGTTGAGAGCTAAAGTTGTAAAATCTGTTGCTTTAGAAACAAAGTAATCTTCAATTGCAGACATTTCATAATTCTTCATGTATGAAGTTACATCATTAAGTGTAGTTTCATCCTGGAAGTCTGGAGTTGTTGAAGAACCGTTGCAATGGAAAATTGAATAACCAGTTGTTGTTTTGATGATTGAACTATTTGTATCATTAGCAAGAGTTGAAATTGTTGCTATATCTTCTTTGTTGTCAAGAATTGATTCAATTTGATATTGATAAGAACCTGTGATTTTTCCTTCTGTATTGCTAAAATTCTTTGTAGAATATTCAGAAACAGCATCAGCAAAAGTAATTTCATTGTTTCCAAGTCTTGTTAACACCTTTTTAGCTTTTGATTCATCTTCAGTTGTTAAGATTAACAAATCATATTTTACAAATTTCTGTGTGTTTTTATTTGCAAAGTTTAATACTTCTTCTGTTGGATAGTTGTCTGTATTAAAAACAACCATGTCAAAACCGCGTTTGTTTGTGTTGCCAGCAGTTAAGAAATCCAATTCAGCATCAGATTCTTTAATTCCAAAAAGCTGTTCTGAGCCAAGTGTATCTGTTGTTGAACCAAAGTTATCGTCGCTAAATCTTGCAGAAATAAGGTTTTCTTCTGCATCTTTTCTCATTTGATTGATTGTAGATTCTGCTGTCTGTTTGTAAATCTTTGAAGAATATTTACCAGTTTCATCTGTAAAATAAGAAACCATTGAGCGGTTTACAGATTCTTTTGGAACTATGTAACCACTTTTAGACACTGCATCAGAATAAGCCATTTTTAAAACTGTAGAATTAAATGCATAGTTAAAAATATAGTAATAAGATGATGTATCAATCTGTTGATTTTGATTTTGAGCTTGAACCATCTGTCCATAATAAGAAACAAAATTGTACAAATCTGTACCTTGTTCATATTTTATTTCTTTACCATTATATTTACCGAATGCTGGTAATTTCTCTTGTTTGCTAGAAATACCTGTTAATGCTGGTAATAAAACAAAAACAAATGCACAAATTAATAAAATTATTAATGAACCTATTGTGTAAACACTTTTCTTCATGATGAAAATTCCTTTTTTAGACTTATAAAGTAAACAATTATAACATATTATAGTAGAAATTACAACATTTCTATCTTGATGTGATTAATTTTGATTTTGAAGTATAACGTTGAATACCTTCGTTTAATAAAAGTTCAATCAATGCACCAAATTGCAAACCTGCAGCATTACACATTTTTGGGAACATACTGATTGATGTGAATCCAGGCATTGTATTGATTTCGTTCAAGTATACAGCTTTAGTGTCCTTATCAATGAAGAAGTCGACTCGTGCAAGACCGGTAATATCAAGCGATTTATATGCAGCTGTAGCTGTTTTACGTATTTTTTCTAAATCATTTTCATTAAGGTTGGCTGGTATTTTTAAAGAAGCTCCTTCTGGGTCGTTATATTTAGCATCAAAATCATAAAAAGTATGAGTTGGAACAATTTCACCCGGAATATATGCTACAACTTGTTCGTCATCGCTTTCTTCACTAAAAGTAACAGAATTTCCAGTAACGCTGCATTCAATTTCGCGGGCATTCACTGATTTTTCAATCAAAACTTTATCATCCCATTGGAATGCTTCCATAATTGCAAAGCTCAATTCTTTTTTGTTTGTAGCCTTTGAAGCTCCGTTTGAAGAACCTGCAGAACATGGTTTTACAAAAAGAGGGTAGGCAAGTTCTTTTTCTGTAGCTTCAATAAAGGCATCATATAAAATAGAATCATTTAGTACAAATCTTTTCATGCAGACATAAGGAACTACAGGAAGTCCCACGCTTTCTAAAATCTGTTTTGTTTTTTCCTTGTCCATCGTTAGAGCGCTGGAAATTGGTGTGCAACCAACATAGGCAATGTCCGCCATTTCTAAAAGCCCTTGAATGGTTCCGTCCTCACCATAAGTGCCGTGTAAAGCAGGGAAGACAATGTCTATATTTAATGCTTCATTTGAAACTGTAAAAGCATTTTTCTTTCCACCTGGAACTATGCTTACTAGTTTTGACGGATCTTCTTTTATTGTTAATGTAGATTTTTCATCAGAACAGATTCTTTTATATTCGCTATCATCCTGCAAATACCATTTTCCGTTCTTGTTAATTCCTATCAAAACGACTTTATTTTTTTTATCAATTCCTCTAACAATTGAAGAAGCTGAAATTAATGAAATTTCATGTTCTCCGCTTCTTCCACCATAAATTACTGCTATATTCATAAATTCTCCTCAAATTTAGTGTTGATTTTTTAATTCATTAAGTGCTGACTTCACTTCTGTAATTTCATCATAAGGCATAACGAAATCCTTATAAATAATACTGTTTTCGTGGGATTTTCCAAGGAATAAAACTATATCACCTTTTCTGGCCATTTTTAGCACTTCTCTAATTGCTTTTTGTCTTTCGTGGATAATAAAAAGATTTTCTCCTAATATTTTTCCCATTTTTTCAGCACCGACGGCAATATCACGTAATAATTTAACTGGATCTTCACCGCGGGGGTCTTCATCTGCAAGAACGATTACATCGCAGTATTTTGCGGCAACTTCACCTTGAAGAGGCCTTTTTGTGAGGTCACGTTCGCCACCGCTACCAAAAACAGCAAAAATCTTTCCGTTTGCACGTTTTTTCAAAGGTGGCAGAATTGTTTCAAAAGAAGATGGTGTATGGGCATAATCAACTATAACTTCAAAATCCTGACCTTCTTCAATTACTGTCATCCGGCCTTTTATAGGGTTCAATTCAGCAACTTTTGGGGCGATTTGTTCAAAAGAAAGATTTGTAACACTACTAACAGCAATTATTGAAGCCATAATATTGTAAGCGTTAAAGGCTCCTGGAAGATTTGATTTTATTGTTAAATTTAAATGTTCTCTTGGAATAACTGAATCATAATTAGGACCAAAAACTGCATTTTCACCATCGGCGTCAATGTTAAATGATAGTCCGTGTGTAACTGATGCAATATTGTGAGCTGTCATAAAGCGTGTATGTTCAGGAATTTTTGGCAAAGGAAGGGCGTCTTCACCTCTTTCCCAAGCGGCTTTTCCGGCTTTTCCTTCTGTTGTAAATCCATAGATGTTCTTTTTTGTGGAATTCATGAAGAATTGAGCTGAAGGGTCTTCCAAGTTTACAATTCCAATTGAATTGATTTGTTTTTGTTCCCCGCAGATATTTTTTATATGGTTGTGTTTGTCTAGCGCCCGGAAAAGGTTTGTCTTGTCATTTCTGTAGTTTTCAAAGTTCTTGTGACATTTCAGGTGTTCCAGTGTAACGTTCATAAAAACCGCGCAGTCAAAAAGAATATTTCCACATCTATTTAGTTTTGATGAGAGTCCGTGTGATGAAGTTTCTACAACTGCATAAGAACAACCGTTTTCCAACATTTCATTTAAATGATGTTGAATAATTGGTGCTTCGGGCGTTGTTTGGTGTTGAGGATTTGGAAGGGCTTCCCCACCAAATGAATATTCTACAGTTGATATAAAGCCGGCTTTTAATCCACATTTTTTTAATAATTGCCAGATGAAAGAAACTGTTGAACTTTTTCCTTCTGTTCCCGTAACGCCAATTACAACTAGTCTTTTGGAAGGGGAGTCGTAGAATGAATCGCTAAGGGGTGCCATTGCAAAACGGCTGTCTGGAACTTTTATCAAAACTGGAGCAAATTTGTTTCCGTCGGATGAAAGTTCATTTTCTATAGCTCTGGCTGCAATTGCTTTTGCTGTTTCATTTTTGATTTCATCTGATAATTCATCTTGAAAAATTACAGCGTTTGCTCCATTTTTTATTGCTGAAGGAATGAATTTATTTCCATCAATGTGAGTTCCTGGTAATGCAAAAAAGATTGAATCTTTAGTAACTTCTCTGGAATCAAATACTATATTTGTTATTGGTATATTATTTTTTTCGTCAAAATTTTCAATTTCCAAACCATCAACGCTAACTATCTTATAATTAATTGACGGTAATATTTGTGATAAAAACTTAGTCATTCTGTTATAATAATCAGAAGTCAATAAAAATCAAGTCTGAACATAACTCTATAAAAGTTAACATCTTTGTTCATTTCAAATATCTTTAAACTATATTATTTAAAGTTTATAATCTTATTTATGTTTGAATGTAGAGTACAAGCTGATTTTTCTGCAGCTCATTTTTTAAAGGATTATAACGGTAAGTGTGAAAATCTTCATGGTCATAATTACAAGGTTTATGCTCATGTTAGAGGTTGTGTTTTGAATGAAGGCGGAATGTTGTTGGATTTTTCAAAATTGAAGGCAGCACTGCGTTTGTCATGTAAGAAGATAGACCACACAAATTTAAATGATATGGAAGTTTTTATGCAGAATCCAAGTGCTGAACGAATTGCCATGTTCATTTTTGATGATATATTAAACGAGTTAAAAAAAGAAAAGATTGATTTATCATATAGTGAAGGAAAAAAAGAAGCTTATTTGTATGCTGTTGACGTTTTTGAAACAGACACGAGCCGCGCAAGATACAGTATTTATTAGGTGTTAAGACTCTACAAAGATATTTTTTGCCAACAAGATTTCTGGGTAATAAGATAGTTTTGCTTTTCGTAAACCTTCAATACCCAAATCTTCCTCTCTGTTGATGAATTTATAGTCGGATAGATTTTCGGCTTCAATTTTGTTTATATAAGCATATGCGCCATCATTTGAATAAGGATAAATTGCTTTTTCAAAATTTATATCCGCCGCCAAGTTGTTAATCCGTGAAAAAATTGAAAAGGCTACAGGTTGTTCATCAACGTATAAAAGCAAACCTTTCATGTTAAGGTTTTCTAGATTGTTAAGCGCTGTAATTATGATTTGTCTTTCCGTTAAAAATTCTTCACTTAAATCAGTTTTAGAAAGCCATTGTTCTTCAATTTGCAAAGCGTCATCAATGTTATCTTTATTTAGTGATGAGACCTTTATATCTTCATATTTTTTTTGAAATTTCTTAATGTGATTTCTTTTTGAATGATATTTTGAACCTTCCAGATTCTTTAGTGATGAAGAGGCGTAAACATAATCAGCTAAATCTCTATTCTCAGAAAAAGTGATATTTGAATTGTTTGAAGCCATTTTTTTGTAGAAGGCAACGTTTATGTCAGAAATAAAGAAAATCTGTAGTTTTTGATTTAGTTTTAATGCGTCTTCCCTTAATTCATTCACAATGTCATCTAGCTGTTCATCTTTGTCTGCGACGTTTGAATCAACAAATAAAGGTTCGCCATAATAAACTTGATTATTTTCTGTATATCGCCTGAGAAAGAAATTCTTATGAAATGATACTTTTGTATTGTATTTATCTTTATATAAAAAAATATTTGAAGGTGTGATGTCACAACCAAAATAATTATTCGCAAAAGATACCTGTTCAATTTTTTCTAATATCTCAAAAGATGGCAATGTCCAATTAATCATATTTCCCGTTTTATTTTCTAACGCTTATTCCATATTGTTCAAGTTCATTTTTGATTGAACCAACTGTATATCTTCCAGAGTGAACCATTGTTGCAATTAATGCAGCGTCGGCTTTTCCTTCTGTAAGAACTTCCTTTAGATGAAGTGGAGTTCCGCCACCACCCGAAGCAATTACAGGAACTGTTGTATTTTCTGAAATCAATTTAGTAAGGGGAATTTCATAACCATTTGTCATTCCGTCGCAATCAATTGAGTTTAAGACGATTTCTCCAGCTCCAAGGTCAACTGCTTTTTTTGCCCATTCAAGTGCGTCAAGTTGAGTTTCCGTTCTTCCGCCATTGATAAAAACTCTGTATCCAGAAGGCATGGAACTATCTCTTTTTGCATCCATTCCAAGAACTATACATTGATTTCCAAATGTCCTTGCGCCTTGTCTGATTAAGTCAGGATTTTTTACAGCTTGTGAATTGAGTGAAACTTTTTCTGCACCGGCTAAAATTGTTGAACGGATATCTTCCATTGTGGAAATTCCGCCGCCAACACAAAAAGGAATAAAAACTTGACTGGCCACTTGTGAAATCAAATCAAGAATAGGGCCTCTTCCACGTGCAGAAGCGATAATATCGTAAAACACAAGTTCATCTACACCTTGTTTATAATATTCGGATGCCATTTGTACAGGATCGCCGATATCTGCATTGTGTTGAAATTGTATACCTTTTGTTGTTCTTCCATCTTTTACATCAAGACAAATAATAATTCTTTTTTTTAGCATAAATTCTTCCTAAAAGTCCTTTTTGCAATAAGCACTTAAAATTCTTAATCCAATCTCTCCGCTTTTTTCCGGGTGAAACTGACAAGCATAGATATTCTCACTTTGAATAACGGCAGGAACTTTTATTCCATAATCTGTTGTCGCTTTTACAACTTTTTCATCATCAGGACAAATTACATATGAGTGTACAAAGTAGAAGTCAGAATTACTTGGAACGTTTGAAAGAATATCAGATGAACCGTTTTGAAATGATAGATTGTTCCAAC
>CAYFND010000105.1:0-6918 GCA_964344405.1 uncultured Treponema sp.
GTCTGATATTCTTGGTGAGGAAGATCATCTTGGTGATATGGACTTTAAGGTTGCCGGAACAAAAGACGGTATCACTGGATTCCAGATGGATATTAAGATTCCTGGTGTTACAACAGAAATCATGAAAAACGCTTTGGAACAAGCCAGAGTTGGAAGATTGCACATTCTTGGAATTATGGAACAATGTATTGATAAACCTCAGCCTTTATCAAAGACAGCTCCTCAGATTATCACAACAAAAATCCCAATTGATAAGATTGGTGCTTTGATTGGACCTGGTGGAAAGAATGTTAAAGCTTTGTGCGCTCAGTACGGAGTAACAATCAATACTGATGACGACGGAACTGTAACTATTTTTGGAAAAACAGGACTTGCTGCTGAAGAGGCTAAAAAAGCAATTAAAGGCATAACTGAAGATCCAGAAGTTGGAACAATTTACCAAGGAACTGTAAAAAAGATTATGGATTTTGGTGCTTTCGTTGAAATTCTTCCAGGAAAAGAAGGTTTGTGCCACATTTCTAAACTTTCAAGACAAAGAGTTAATAAAGTAACTGATGTTTTAAAAGAAGGACAGCAGATTCCTGTAAAATTGTTGGAAGTTGATAAACAAGGAAGATTAAACCTTTCTTATATCGACGCCCTAGAAAGTAAATAATTGATAATTTCAATTTGAACATAAAAGCCAGTTTGTTACTAAACTGGCTTTTTTTTTTATACTTATTCAGATATAATCCACTTATGAATGTAGAAGTAAAATGTATGGCAAAAGAGGGAGCTGTTGTTCCCGAATATAAGACACTTGGTGCGGCCGGCGCCGATGTTTGTTCATTTGTAGAAAATCCTGTGATTTTGGAAAAAGGAAAAGTTGCAATTATTCCGACAGGACTTTTCTTTGAAATTCCGCAAGGTTATGAAATTCAAGTCAGACCTCGTTCTGGGTTGGCGGCAAAAAACGGTGTTACAGTTTTAAACACACCGGGAACTATTGATAGCGACTACAGAGGTGAATTAAAGGTTATCCTGATAAATCTTGGTGAAAAAGATTTTACAATAAACAGTGGGGATAGAATTGCCCAGATTATTGTAAGTCCTGTAATACAAGCTGATTTTTCTGTTGTAGAAAGTTTGTCATCAACTGAACGTGGCGACAAAGGCTTTGGTTCAACAGGCGTTTAATAACAGAAAGTGTAGATGAATAAAGAAGTCATTTTTAAGTTGATTGACACAATCTTTTCACAGTTAAGGTTTTTTATCCTTGTGATAAAAAGAAAAAGATTTCAAAAGTCGTTAATTCTTCATGATAAAATTCTTACTAAATATATTTATAAAGAATTGTTTTTATATTTTATTGTAAGTTTTTTATTCTTTTTTATGATTTTTTTTGTAAATCAGATTATTTTAATTGCTCAAAGATTGCTGTCAGCTTCAGCACCTTTATGGCCTGTTATAAAATTGCTTTTTTATTATTTTCCTGCAATTATCGCCCAGTCGGCGCCTTATGCCACCTTGGTTGGCTTTTTGATGTGTATTGGCAGAATGATGAGCGACAATGAGATTTTGATTATAAGGGCGTCTGGTTATGGTTTTAAATTGATTTTAAAACCTGTTTTAGTTTTGGGCGTGATTATTTCTGTAATTTCGTTTTTTACAAATGACTATCTTCTGCCGCTTGGATCGTTGAAAGCAAATAAATTGATGATTGAACTTGCTACAGCAAAACCAACAATTGAAATAGAACCGAATAGTGTTAAAAAACTTGGTTCTACAGCTGTTGTTATTGGTGATGTAACAGACAATGTTGTTTCTGATATTGTTTTATTTGAAGAAAGTAATGATGGTTCGCAAAAAATTATTTCAGCAGGAAAGTCTGATTTAATTAGTGCAAAAGATGAAGGCGTTGTCATGCAGTTTGATATGAACAATGCAATGATTCTTTCTATTGATAAAGAAAAAAAGAACAATTTTGATGTCATCAATTCCAAAAAGCTTTTATTGAATGCTTTTGACTCTGTAATTTCAGGAAATACCGGTCAGAATCCAAACGAAATGACTTCTTATGATGTTAGAAATCAAATTAAATTCTTAAAGACAACAAACACCCCGATTCAACTGATAAATATTTGGTCGATGGAGTATTACAAGAAATTTGCGTTGCCGTTTGCGTCTTTTTTCTTTGCATTTTTTGCTTTTTCAATCGCTATTATTTTTGGAAAGAATAACGGACAGACAATAGGCTTGTTGATTGGTCTGGCTGTTTGTGTAATTAACTGGGCGCTGCAGATTTCTGGCCAACTTCTGGTTTATAGGATTGGTTTGAACGGATTTTTAACAATCTGGTTTCCTAATATTTTAATTGGCGTTTTGGGAATATTGTTTTATATAAGGTTGATAAAGAAATGAGATTGATTTTATATATTCTGAAAAAAGTCATTCCTATTTTTATAGGTTCTGTTATTTTCTTTTCTCTCATTTTGAATTTAGTCGATTTGTTTACATATATTTCTCAATATTTACAACAGAAAGCTTCTCCTCAAAATATTCTATTAGTAATGCTTTATTACACTCCAAAAACAATTTGGTTTGCTGTTCCCATGGGAATCCTCTTTGCAACATCATACACTTTAAGTGATTTATTCGCTCATAATGAATTGGAGGCACTTTTTGCTTCCGGAGTATCTTTATTAAAATTTACGCTGCCGGTAATGATTTTTTCAATTATCCTTTCTTTTTCATTATTTATTTTTGAAGATAGAGTTGTCGTTCCTTTTCAAGAGAAAAAAATTCTACTTCAAAATGATTTGATTAGAAAAGTAGATGTAAAAGATAATGAAGATGTAATCGTTCTTTCTGACAATTCAAAGATAATTTACAAAGTCCAACACTATAATGATATTTTGAAGAGGTTGGAGAACGTATATTTTATTTTTAGAGATGATGAAAAAAAGCTTGATTCTATAATTTACGCTGATTTAGCCTTGTGGAACGAGGAAGGATCTTGTTGGACGCTTCAGAATGCAATTCAGTATGAAAATAAGGACGGCGCAATCACTTTGATGGCAGTTAAAAATGAATATGTTGAAAGACTCACTGAATCCTATGAGATTTTTAAAAGGAACGATGTTCAAATTGAAGCAGTAAACGTTCATGATTCAAGAGTTTATATAGAACACTTAAGAAAGGCCGGTTTGCCGTATCAAACAGAATTGTCAGAGTATTATAAGAAATTTGCTTTCCCTTGCATTGTTTTTATTGTTGTTTTTTTAGCCGTTGGATTAACAGGCAAGACAAAGAAGAATGTACTCTTATTAAGTTTGGCGTCATCTGTTCTAGCTGATGTTTTATTCTATGTGCTTCAAATGGTAACGATGATAATGGCAAGCAAAGGTATGATTTCACCTTTTTGGGGAGCCTGGTTCCCTGTTTTTTTCTTTGTAATAATCAGTATAATATTAGTAAAATTTTCTAGAACATAAATATTGGAGTAAAATTAAAATGGAATATTTTTCAGTAAAACATAAATCAAAAGATGGAAACGCTAGAACAGGTGTGCTTCACCTTCCTCACGGAGATGTTCAAACTCCTGTCTTTATGCCGGTTGGAACAAATGCAACTGTAAAGGCAATGCCCAAGGATTTTTTGGAGGAAATAGATTTTGATATCATTCTTGCAAACACTTACCATCTTTTTTTACGACCGGGGGCTGATTTAATAAAAGAAGCCGGCGGATTGCATGGATTTTCAAAATGGAACAGAAACTTTTTAACAGATTCCGGTGGATTCCAAGTTTTTTCACTTTCTAAATTAAGGAAGATAACAGAAGAAGGCGTTCGTTTTCAAAGTAATATAGACGGTTCATATCACGTTTTCACTCCAGAAAATGTTGTTCAAACACAAGTAAAGTTCAATTCGGATATTCAGATGCAATTGGACGTATGTTCTGGCTGGGGAATTGAAAGAAAAGAAGCTGAAAAATCGCTGAAGATAACTTCTGATTGGCTAAAAAGAGCCAAGGCCGAATGGGATAAAGAACGAGAGAATGGATATAAAGGTCTTTTATTCCCAATTATTCAAGGAAACTTTTTTGAAGATTTAAGGAAACAAAGCGCCGAATTTGTTTCATCAATTGATTTGCCGGGCATTGCCATAGGTGGACTTTCGGTTGGTGAACCTGTTGATAAATTTGAATACTTTTTGAATTACACAGTTCAATTCCTTCCTTTTGACAAGCCTAAATACGTAATGGGCATTGGAACTCCTGAATATATTCTAAACGCTGTAGAAAATGGAATAGATATGTTTGATTGCGTCCTTCCAACAAGAAATGCCAGAAACGGAGCTTATTTTACACATGACGGAATGCTTTCTATAAAGCAGGAGCGTTTTATTCACGACTGGAAGGGAATTGATAAAGAATGTAATTGCAAGGTTTGCAGAACTTATTCACGTTCATATTTACGTCATTTATTTAAAGAGCAAGAGATTTTAAGTTCTATTTTGGCAAGTTATCACAATTTGTATTTTTTGAACAATCTTTTAAAAGAAATAAGGGTTGCTATAAACGAAGATAGATTTGCCGAATATAAAAAGAATTTTCTGGAACGTTACAATAGTAAGAATATTGAATAAATATAAAATGATTTTTTCTTGTTTGTTTGGTAGAATAACTTTATGAAGAAATTTGTTGCAATCTGTTTATCAATTTTTATTTGCTCGTTTATGTTTTCTCAAGAAGAAACTAGTTCCGCTGTAGAGGACAAACCAACAATTGTGTCGTCAAAAAGTGGAATTGCAAATGTTCCAGAGCCAAAACGTCCAAAAGCAATAGATAAAAAAAAGGCTGAAGAAGCCAGAGTAAAAGATGAAAGTGCTGACGATGAAAAAAATAACAGGGATATAATAAAATACGGTCTGTCTTCTGAAATTAAAACTTTGGTGGATGAGTTGATAAAAAATGACGATCCGCGTTTTACAGAAGAGTTGTACGATTTATTTCAAACTTCAACTAATTCAGACGTGCAGAGAAGTGTATTAAGCTATTTTGAAAAAATAAAAGACCCTTGTTTGGAAGATTTTGCCGTATCGGTGTTAAATGATCCTTATGATAGAAAAGGCGACTTGGTTCAAAGTTGTTTCAAATATATTGCCGCTGTAAAGTGCAAGGATGCCGTTCCTGCAGTTCTTTCTTTAATAGAAACAGAAAATCAAACTTATTTTAGCGACGCTCTGACTACTCTGGGCGAAATTGGCGGGCCGGAAGATGCTTTATTTTTAGTTGAATATTTGGATAGGTCGGATTTAACAGAAGCTCAAAAGCAATCATTGATGAGGGTTTTGGGAAAAATGAATGCTGTTGAAATCTGGGATAAAATTGTCAGTATTGCAAAAGACAGCGATGAAAACTTGTTCGTTAGAATGTACGCTGCAGAATCAATAGGTCAGATGAAGAAGATTGAGTCAGTGCCGGTTTTAATTGAATTATTGAATGAAACTGATCCAAATTTGAGGCAGTATGCAATAAGAGGATTGAAATGTTTTCCTGATGTAGTTGAGGCAAAGGCTGGTATTGTTCAAGGCATAAAGGATGAGCATTACAAAGTGCGTTTGGAATCAATAAAAGCTGTAAAAGAGATGAATATAAAGGAAGCGTCATCCTCTTTGGTTTACAGGGCGAAAAATGATAGTGAGACTGTAGTTAAAAACGAATGCTATTCTGTTGTAGCTTATTTGAATACAAACGATGGCAATGATTTTCTAAAAAATCAACTTACTGATAAAAAAGTGAGCGACAGTGTAAAAGCCAAAGTTGTTGAGGTGACAAAAGATGTTGTAAAAGATGATAAAAGAAAGTCTTTACGAAGTTCAATTGGAAAAGAGCTTGCAAAATACAAGAAGAACGAGTTTGCTGAATTGTGCACACTTTATCTGGAATCAACTGACGCTCAAACTGTAAGCCTTGGCCTGGATATGTATAAAAACAACAGATATCCAGAATGTGACGCCTACGTAGACAAAGTTGCAAACTCAAAAAAATCGGATTCAAATAAAACAAGAGCAATGAAGCTCTTGAATATTGAACAATAGTTTATTGATAAAGCGAGTTTACAACCCTAATAACATCATTGATTTTTTTAGTTTCTTCTGATGAATAATCAATTTGTTCATCAATTAAAGATTCCAATGCGGAATGAGTCTCACTGAGTGCAGTAGAAAATCCTTTTGAAACCTTGAACCAATAATATCCTTTGGAATCCGTGTACAAAGTGATGAATCCGTATTCCTTTTTATTTTGTTTTGCCATAGAAACTCTAAGCAGTACATCAAGGGAATCAATTAATTTTTCTTTATCCAAAAGGTTGTAGATATTTACGTTCATTTTTCTGTTCCAGCTTTTTTCTGGAATAGGATTTAAGTTGATGGCGTTTGCAAGTGAAAGAATCAATTTCAGTTTTTCACCATTTAAGAAAGTTCCATTGTCTTTTGTAACGACCATTCCTTTTAAATTGCCGATTTGATTGATTTTATTTTGATCTTTTTCAACTGAAGCGGCATTAAGAAACTTTGCCAAAGGTAGAACGGCTGTTTTCTTGCCTTTAATCTTTTTAGTTTCAAATATTTCTCCACCAAAATAAAGAGATTCATCTGGAATTTTTTCAACTGGTTGTTTTGACTTATCAACAAAGTCTGCAGCCTTTTTATTAGTGTTCCTTTCTTTTGGAGTCTTGACTCTTTCAGTTTTTGCCAATTCACCAATGCTTCTGTCTGATTTTTTAGCAAGCAGGTTCTTGTACAAATCCGGATTGATTTTATCTAGAAGCGGACGCGTTAATGGCGAAACGCTCATTGCGAATATCCTTGAAGTCCTGACAATTTCGCCAGCGACAATAAACACAGGGTCTTGGCGGAACATAACGCTTCCCG
>CAYFND010000105.1:6928-7460 GCA_964344405.1 uncultured Treponema sp.
GTGAATACAGATATGGTCGGCTGTAAGGCTTTTGTATTTGTCTTTTCCAACTCTGATACAAACAAATTGAATCATTCCCGCTGCAATACAACACAAGTAATCGCTGATACTGCCTTTGCCTTCAACAATAGGAATGTTCATGTCAGAAACGATTTCTGAAAGCTGGAAGTTTATGTTTTCAATTTCTGCCATAACCCTTTCATCAAGATAACTTTTTTTACAGAATTTCTCCTTGTTGTCAGCGGCTTTGTATGCTTTTAGAATGTTGATATAGGCTACAAAATCACCTTGAATGTCTTGGAATTTGTGATGGGCTTTTCTTGCCTCCATCTCTTCATTTTGAGGAAGTACAAAAGGGGAGTTTGCAGATAAGAACGACGCTGCTATTAAAGCTTTGTCGATTGATTCGGGGAAGCGTGTTATTGCTTCAATGATGATTCTGCTCGTCCTTGGTTCCAGTGGGAATTTAACCATCATTTTGCCGATTTCAGAAAGTGTATTGTCGTCATCAAGCGCACCAAGCATATGAAGG
>CAYFND010000106.1:0-7396 GCA_964344405.1 uncultured Treponema sp.
TTAATTTGTCAACAATCTGCCAGTTTGATGTCCTTATAAAAATTGCTCCATCAACAGTTGCTGTTCCTGCAATTAAATAAGTTCCATTTGCAGAAAAAGATAATGCCGTAATAGAATCGGTGAATTTTCTCATATATTTTCTTTTAAGTGTAGACCAATCCCATACAGTAATTTTATTTATAGAACCGCCGTCGCTTTCATAAAGGGCGATATCTTTACCGTTTGGCGAAATAGCAACAAGTTTAATTCCCACATCTGATATCTGATAATGTTCACCCAAGTTATCGTTCGTCCATTTTATAATGAATCCATCATCGCCTGTTGTTAAAAAAGATGTATCAAAACCACCATTCTCGCCCATTATTTTTATATTTGTAACAGAAGCTTGATGTGATTCTGTAGAAATATGAGTCTGAGCAAAAATTGATAATGTCATAAGAAATGATAAGATAATAAAAATTGATTTTTTCATTTTTGTCCTCCAAAATTAGTAATAAAGTATGATATATCTCCAAATAATCCAAAAAAGAAAATTATTGCAATTAGTATTATTCCTACAAATTGAACATAGTATTGTATCTTTGGATTGATTTTTTTTCTAAAAATAAATTCAATAAGTGCAAATAAGATAAGTCCGCCGTCCAAAACTGGAATAGGCAATAGGTTCATTATACATAGCGAAATACTGATAATCGCCATCATATTGAACATATTCACAAAACCTTCACGTATACCGATAGAAAAACTATCTGTTATTGTAGAACCCAGAATATCAGTAACTCTCGCCGGACCGGAAACTGCATTTTGCAAATTAATACCCATAAATAAAATCTTAAAACTTTTAAAAGTTACACCAATTGAATCAAATGTTTCAATAAATCCTTGCGCAATTGATGGGAAGAATGAATATTTTTTTGATTCAACTTTTATAAGGTTGTTTGAATCAGCTGTAACACCAATTTTTCTTTTTTTTGTTTCTTTATCAAGAGTCGTGTGAACTATAAAAGTTTTAATCTCGTCATTTCTATTAACCATAACAGTTAAATCTTCATCCGGTCTAATAGAAACAATTTCTGCTATGTCTGAAAAATTGTTGATTTTCTTGCCGTTTATTTCCGTAATGATGTCACCACTTAATAAACCACTTTCAGCGGCCGCAGATTTCATTTCCGGGTACATTTCTGTGCTAAGAATTATCTTTGGGGAATATGAATAATAATAATATCCAATTTGAGCAATGATAGAGAATGCAATAACAGCAAACAAAAAATTAAAGAAAGGACCTGCAAATCCAATTAACGCTCTTTTTAATGGATGAACTCCGTACAAAGAATCTTTACCTGCGTTTATTACAGGTGAATTTGTCTGTAGCGCATCAGAAAAGTCTTTTTCACCTTTCATTCCACAATATCCGCCTAAAGGAATTAGTGAAAATCTAAAATCTGTACCTTTTATGACTTTATGAAATAAAACTGGACCAAATCCAATTGAAAACGATTCAACTTTAACACCGCATAATTTAGCTACAATAAAGTGTCCTAATTCATGAAACAGAATTAAAAAGAATAAGCATAATATTCCCCATAACCATTTCATATCAATTCCCTTGTCTGTTGTCTAACTTGTTTGTCGCATTCAAAAACATCTTCAAATGAAATAACTTTTTTAGACCAATCTTTATTAAGTATTGAGTTTACAATGTTTGCTATCTGTAAATAATTTATTCTACCTTCAATAAAAGCGTTTACTGCAATTTCATTTGCCGCATTAAATGCTATTGGGTATGAATTTCCATATTTTACACAATTGAACGCATAACCTAATAAAGGAAAATCATCTGTTCTCGGTTTATAAAATTCCAAACTTTTTGAAAATAAATCAAATTGCTGCAAATAATTATTCTGAATATTTGGCCATGTAAGGGCATTTAAGATTGGATGTTTCATATCTGGATCAGAAAGTTGGGCATATAAAACACCATCCTTCGTTCTTACCAATGAGTGAACAATACTTTGAGGATGAACTACAACTTCTATTTCTTCAGATGATAAATCAAATAAGTAAGATGCCTCAATAACTTCCAAGCCTTTATTTGCCAATGTAGCAGAATCTATTGTAATCTTTTTACCCATTTTCCAAGTTGGATGGTTTAATGCTTGTTCCAAGGTTACATTCGCTAATTGTTCTTTTGAATATGTTCTAAAAGGACCGCCACTAGCAGTAATCAATACATTTGAAATATTTTCAGCACCAACTTTTTCAGAAAGAGAAAAAATTGCAGAATGTTCTGAATCAACAGGTAAAACTTTTGTATTTTTTTTATGAGCAAGTTCTTTAATTAAGTTTCCTGCCATAACGATAGTTTCTTTATTTGCTAAAGCCAAATCAATTTGATTATCAAGAACAATTTTAGAAGGCATTAATCCTGCCGCACCCGCAATTCCATTAACAACAATGTCTGGTTTTGATTGTTCAATTAATTTTTGAAAATCGCCATATGTAGCATTTTTTGATAAAAGTGAAGGGCAGTTATATTCAGAAGATATCTGATTTAGTTTTTTTTCATTTGAATGAGCTTGAACACCGCATAAACAGAATTCATCTCTCATGTTTTTGATTATATCAATTGTACTTGAACCTATTGAACCAGTACAACCTAAGACTAGAACTCTTTTCATAAAAATTAAATACTAAATAAAAAATGAACACTGATATAATAAATCGGAGCCGCAATTAATAATGAATCGATTGAATCTAGAACACCACCGCGACCTGGAATAATGTTTCCACTGTCTTTTACTTCACAAGAGCGTTTGAACACGGATTCAACTAAATCACCAGTTATTCCTGCAATTGCAGTTACAAAACTAACAACTAATATTTTCCAATAACTTCCAGGTAGAATTTCTGGAAAGAAAAATTTAAATAAAAATCCAGAAGCTATTGCAGCAACAATTCCACCAATAAAGCCAATCAAGCTTTTATTAGGACTTGCAGCAACAATTCCTCTATTATTTTTTCCAAATAAGATTCCAAAAAACCAAGCGGCTGAATCACAAATAAATACAAGAAGAAAATATAGAGCTATAAAATAAACGGCGTTTTTTAAAACCGTCATTTTTGTAATAAATGTAATCATAAAACCACAATAAAAAACAATTAATGCAGAAAATGCAATTTTATTAATAGAATCTTTAAAATCTTTTGCAGAAAAACACTCAATCGCCATAAAGACAAAAACTTCAAATGTGAATAACCAAGAAGATACATTTAGAGAAATATCTGTTAATACAAATACATAAGCAGATAGAGGCAGAATTATTGTTTCTATTAAAATTAAAGGTTTGGGAAATAATTTACTTTTAGGTGAAAGCATATTATAGAATTCGTTGGCTGCTAATAATGAGAAAATTGAAACAATAACATTTAATAATAAATGATTACCAAAATCAAAGAAAACAATTAATAAAACTAAAGGTATACCTATAAAAAAAGTTAGTAACCTTTTACAAACCTTACTCATTATTATGCTCCATTGTGAATTGCTGAAATATTTTTTTCAGAGCCAAATCTTCTGTTTCTATGCTGAAAAATCTCTATATCATGTAAAAATTCTTCATTTGAATAATCAGGCCAAAGTGTATCTGTATAAATTTGTTCAGCATAAGAAATATGCCACAATAAATAATTGCTTAATCTAAACTCTCCACCAGTTCTAATTAATAAATCAACATCAGGGCTGTTAGGCATATCCAAGTTCTTATGAACTAAATCTTCTGTTATTTGGTCAGATGGAATATTATTATCAATAATTTTCTTAATACCTCTAACAATTTCATCCCTTCCGCCATAATTAATAGCAAGATTTAAAGTCATACCTGTAAAATCTTTAGTTTCTTCAATAGAATCTGTAATATCTTTTTGAATTAGTGGAGGTAATTTTTGTAAATCACCAATATGATGCAGTTTAATACCATTTTCTTTGTAAAAATTCAATTCAGATTTTAAATGAATATGAATTAAATTCATTAAGAATCCAACTTCATCTTGAGTTCGTTTCCAATTTTCTGTAGAAAAGATATATAGTGTTAAATATTTAATGCCAATTCTAGATGCTTCTTTAACAATTCTTTTTACAGTATGTAATCCTTCATCATGACCACTAGTTCGAGGTAATTTTCTATTAGTTGCCCATCTTCCATTACCATCCATAGTTATTGCAACATGGACTGGAAGCTTATCAAAATCTAAAGCCATTAGTTTTGAAGAATGTCCTTTTCTTTTGATTCGTAAACTTTATCTATTTCTGCACAAAATTTATCTGTTAATTTTTGCAATTTATCACTTTCTAATTTTAAGTCGTCTTCTGTAAGTTCACCTTTTTTTTGCATTTTTTTGAACTCATCATTACCGTCACGACGTATATTTCTAATAGCAGTTCTTGAATTTTCTGCCATTGCTTTTGACTGTTTTACTAATTCTTTTCTTCTTTCAGCTGTTAGAGGAGGAATAGAAATACGAATTACTTTTCCATCATTAGATGGGTTCAATCCTAAATCTGAAGTTTGGATTGCTTTTTCAATTTCACTAATAAGTGATTTATCAAACGGTTGAATTATTACAGAACGTGCTTCTGGAATAGAAATAGTTGCAACCTGATTAAGTGGAGTTTTTGAACCATAATAATCTACACGAACTTTATCAAATATAGATGCGTTTGCACGTCCTGTTCTTATTGTATTAAATGAATCTTTTAATGAACTAATAGTTTTTTCCATTCTTGCTTCGTATGATTCTGCCATATTATAACTCCAATATATATTAAAATATAAAAAAACAATGCAGTTATAAAACTGCATTGTTATAAAATTTATTTACCAAGTACAAAAAGTTTTGCTACAACAAAATCTAATTTTGCATTATTTTCTTTTGCAATTTCAGCTAATTTTGCAGATACAGACTTTTTATCATCTTTAACAAACATTTGATCTTCAAAACAAATTTCAGCTAAATGTTTATTAATTTTTCCTTGTAAAATACCAGATTTAACATTCTCTGGTTTGTCTTTCATTTTTTCATCTTGATCCATCTGAGCTGCAAAAATTTCTTTTTGTTCATCGATATAACTCTGAGGAACATCTTTTTTTGCAAGATAAGATGGTGTGAAAGCTGCAATGTGAAGACAACAATCATAAGCGAATGTTTTTACGCTATCAGTTGTTGAACCGCTAATGATAACAACAGATCCAGTTTTCTTATCGCCATGAATATAGAAAGAACCTACTGCGTTTGAAGGTATTTCAAATACTTCAACTTTTGCAACAGACATGTTCTCTCTGATTTTTACTGCTAATTCTTTTAATAAAGAATCATGTTCAGTTTCAACCTTTGTATAGCCTTTAGAAATTGTTAAATCTAACATTTTTTCGCCAAGTGCTATAAAATCAGCATTGTTAGCTACGAAGTCAGTTTCACATGTTACTTCAACTATATAAATTTTATTACCATCTTGACGTACAAAAAGTCTACCTTCTGTAGTAGCTCTTTCTGAACGTTTTGCAATGGCAGCAAGACCTTTTTCTTTTAAAGATTTTTCAGCTTCTGCAATGTCGCCGTTACATTCCATAAGGGCTTTTTTGCATTCCATCATTCCTGCACCTGTTTTTTCACGAAGTGCTTTTACATCAGCTGCTGTAATTGCCATAATTAGTCCTTGTAAATTTTATCTTCATCAACGAGACTATCTTTTTCGTCAGCTACAACATCTTCTTCTTTAGCTTCAGTAGGCTGATAATTCGAATAGTCAACAATTTCTTCATCTTCATTCTTTATAACTGCGTCAGTCTGAACACCGTCTTCATCTTCATTTAAGTTTTCAAGAATCTTTAATCCTGCTTCGTTATCTGATTCAATAACAGCATTAGCAATGATTGAAGTGAATAATGAAATAGCACGAATTGCATCATCATTACCAGGAATAGGGAAGTCAATTCCTTCAGGATTACTGTTTGTATCAACAACAGCAATGATAGGAATACCCATTCTGTGAGCTTCAGCAACAGCGATTTGTTCTTTGTGTGTATCAATGATGAAAATAACTCCAGGAAGTTCTTTCATTTCTTTGATTCCACCAAGATTTTTCTCTAATTTAGCTTTTTCTTTCTGACGAGCAGAAATTTCTTTCTTAGTAAGATTTTCGAATGTGCCATCAATTTCCATTTTTTCAATTTTCTTGAGGCGCTGTAATGATTTTTTAATTGTAGAGAAGTTTGTAAGCATACCACCAAGCCAGCGGTTGTTTACATAGAACATACCACAACGTTCTGCTTCTTTTTGAACAGCCTGTTGTGCTTGTTTTTTTGTTCCAACAAATAGAACTGATTTTCCAGCTGCTGTTACTTTACGTACTTCATCGTAGCCGTCTTTTATTGCAGCGATTGTTTTCTGCAAATCAATAATGTGGATACCATTGCGTTCTGCGAAGATATATTTCTTCATACGTGGATCCCATCTTTTTACCTGATGTCCAAAATGAACGCCAGATTCCAACAAATTTTTCATGGTTACTACTGCCATAACCAACTCCTTCATCGATAGAATTGAATCTATCCCTTACTCTTTTTCTCGTAACGCATACACGCCCGGAATTTCAAAATTAATCTAAAACAGAATAACCTTGTTCTTTTAAAATATCATAAAGTTCAAATATAGGCAAGCCTATGACACCACTGTAAGACCCTGTAATTTTTGAAACAAAACAAGATGCAAGGCTTTGTATTCTGTATCCACCCGCAGCACCATGCCATTCTCCAGAATCTACATACCATTGTATTTCTTCATCAGACATAGGGGCAAAAGTTACTTCTGTTATATTAGTTCTTGATGTAGTTTGATGTTTTTTTCCATTATAAAGGACAATTGAAGTAATTACTGAATGAGTTGAACCTTGAAATGTTTTTAAAAATTCAAAAGCTTGTTCTTGATTTTCTGGTTTTCCATACAATTTATCGTTGAATAAAATTATTGTATCTGCTCCTAGAACCCATGGAATTTCTTGTTCAGGGGGAAGGGCATGAATTACAGCAAGAACTTTTTCTCTGGCCAATAATTCAGGAATCTCTTTTTTGTCTACTATTGGTGAAAAAGATTCGTCAATGTTAGGCATTATTACTCTAAACGGAATTTTAAGCATCTTTAGAATTTCTTGTCTTCTTGGGGATGAAGATGCTAGTATAATTGGTTCCATATAATTTCCTTTGATTTTTTATTTCTTGCTTGACAAGTAAAATGAATAACTTTACTGTAATTAATATTTTGTATTTGTTCAGAGAGATTAGCTCATCTGGATAGAGCGTTGGCCTCCGGAGCCAAAGGCCGCAGGTTCGACTCCTGCCGG
>CAYFND010000107.1:0-7330 GCA_964344405.1 uncultured Treponema sp.
ATTTGATAGGTGCTTAACTAAATTTTGTGGCTAAGGCAAAAAAATGAAAAGAATTATAAAAGAAAATATCAACTCGACATTTTTCCATTCCTAATAATTAATATTTGATACTATTTTCAAGGAGATTTCTTATATGAAAAAGATTATTTTTTGCGATATTCCAATGAAAAAAAACATGAATGCTATGGTTTACGCTGGTACAGGTAATACCAATTGCAATTATTCAAAAGAGGTAATGTTTCCGATAAATGCGATTCTAGCAGAATCATTAAAAAAGAATGATGATGTGAGGGTTATCCTTTTACGAACCCTAGATAAAGCTGGTAATAGTGGAAAAAATAGCGGCTTATTCATGCAGGAATTAGACGCTATCAATAGTGAAATTGGAGCAAAGATTTCTTATGAAACTTTAGATTCTGAGTTTAAGGAAACAAAAGACATTCATGAAAAACGATTACAGAACATGCTGGATAAAATCGAAGAACATACAGAAATTTATGCTGATATTACATATGGTCCAAAACCATTACCTATGATTCTAATGTGTGTTCTTTCTTTTGCAGAAAAGTTTTTGAATTGTGATGTAAAGAGTGTGGTATACGGTAAGGTTGATTTTGATGATAATAATAAACCTTGTAATCCGGAATTGTATGATGTTACTTCACTGTATTATTTGAATAATCTTACAAGTTCAATGGTTGCAGATAACGGAAAAGATGCTAGACAAAGCTTAAATGAATTCTTCTCTTTGTAAGGTGGTACATATGACAAATAATGCAGCCAAGCAAAAAAAGGAAGAAGAAATTCTATCTATATTCTCTAAAATTCGAGAAATAAAAGATAAAGAATCTATAGATTATAAAAAGCTTCTTCAAAAAATTTATGCTCCAATTTGGGATTGGGCTTTAATGTGTTTTAAAGAAGAAGATGTTTGTAAAGCAAGTATTGAAATTACTCACTGTGTTAGACGTACTGTAGAAAAATATAATGAACAAGAAGGTTCAACATATATTGGATTCCTCTATTCTTGTTTAGCAACGGAAATTCGACATAAAAAAGAAAAGGCTGAAGTTAAGAAATTCAGAATGTGTACTAAGGATGAATATAACAGAGCTGTTGAGCTTGTAAGAGAAGCTGAGCGAATTGGAAAAAATCCTTCAAACGAAAAGGTACAAATCTGGCTTGCTAAACAATCAAAGTTGTCTGTAGATGACGTAAAAGATTTGATTCTCAAATATTATCAATCTCAAGTTGTTGAAGAACAAATAAGAGAAAATGAAGAAGAGAATGTTTCAATTTTTGAGACAGAAGCTGTTCATAACAATTATTTGACTCCTGAACAAGACGTATTTAAAACAGAATATGCTTTGGAAGATTTGGCAATAATTGAACAGGTTTTTGATAAATGCCAGGAAAGACAAAAAGAATATCTTTCATCTTTTATAACATTGAGAATTCTTCAGCTTTTGGAAAGAACCTTTTTAATTGCTCAGATCGTAGAACTATTGCAGAACAGAACATTTCTTGATGTCGATTTGCTAAAAATATTTCTTTCACATGAAGCAATGCCTACACAAGGCGAACTGGCTGCAAGGTATGGAAAAGATGAAGGTTATATAAGCAATCGAATTTCTGAATTTTTTGAAAAAGTTCAGAAAAAAATATCAAGTTAATTCTTTTTTGCTACTAATCTAAGTAACAAAATCAAATTAAGGGTAATAACCCTATTAAGGAGAAAACACTATGGCATTCGATCCATCAAAGTACACAGTAGCAAAAGCAAAACCTCTTCCAGTTGTATTACTTCTGGATACAAGTTTAAGTATGAACGCTGGCGGCGAACAGTCAAAAATTGCAGAACTGGATTCTGCTGTTCGTGATATGATTAAAGACTTTGCTCATGAAGAACAGCTTGAGACAGAAATTCAGGTATCCGTTATCACTTTTGGATATAATGGAGTTCAACTTGCTTTGCCATATACAAATGCATCTAAAGTAGAAATGAAGAAACTGGAAGCACAGGGAAATACTCCTTTGGGAACAGCACTTCGTATGGCAAAAGATATGATAGAGGATAAAGAAACGACACCTTCTCGTGCTTATCGTCCTTTAGTTATTCTTTGTTCTGATGGTGCCCCAAATGATGATTGGGAAGGTCCAATGGATAATTTCATTAAAGATGGGCGTTCTTCAAAATGTGACCGCATGGCAATGGCTATCGGAAGTGATGCCAATGAAGCTGTTCTCAAACGTTTTATTGAAGGAACTGAAAATCCATTGTTTTATGCAAAGGATGCTTCAACAATGCATAAATTCTTCAAGTTTGTGACAATGAGCGTTGCAACAAGAAGTCATTCACAGAATCCAAATATAATTATGAAAATCGAACCACCAAAGGAAATTGTTGAATCAACTGTAGCTATCCCGGATACAGGAAGTTACTGGTAATACAAATATTTGAGGCTAATTTTATGAAAAACTATCTTGTGACATGGTACGGTATAACAGATTTTAGATCATCATTGGGATTTGAAAAAAGTGGCCCCGTTTTAGGAGCTCTAACAGACGGTGATTATACTGATGTTATTGTTCTTGGCTATACAAAACATGATGATAGTATATCATATGATGAATTTATATCTAAACTGGAAGAAGTAAAGGCATCTGATGAGCAAGAAGCAAAGTTTAAATTCACATATGAATATGCAAACTGTTCTGCCGCCCACAAGCATTTCATAAAATATATCGAAAGACAAATTGCTGAAATGGGAAAAAAAGTTTCGGTTGGATTAATACCTGTCTGTCTTTCTGAATTGAATGATTCGGAAGGAATTTATAGTGCTGCAGTTCAGGCTCTTCAGCATATTTCAAATTTACAGATTGAATGCCGGGTATCAATTTTTCTTAGTCCAGGAACTCCTTTAATGGCATTTTCTTGGGCTTTGGCAGCTTTTAAATTTCCAGGACTTTCAAAACGTCTTATTGCCAGTTCAGATCCAAGAAAGCCTCCTGTTCCGGTGATGCCTCCAAAAGAATGGTTAGCCTGGAATTCTAAACAGAATCCTAATCCGAAAGATGACAATAAAACTGATACTTATGATGTAATTTATACATTATTTGGAGAACAGAGAATACCTGCTTTACTAGGAGTAAATCATTTCAATTGTAAGAAACATGTTTTTATCTCATCTGGAAATTATGATGCTGAATGTATGAAACAATTCCTTTCTGAAGGATGCGAATATGCACAAATAAAAGCAAATCCTTATGATCCAAGTGATGTATTTGAAAAGATAATAAATGATGCTGCAGATTCAGCATGGGATGCAAGAATTGGTTTTAATTTAACTGGTGGAACAAAGTTAATGTATGCAGGTGCAATGAATGCTTGTCGGAAACTTGGAGGAGTTCCATTTTATGTAGGTGGAAAAGAACTTAAAATAACATATCTGAATGATTTCGAATTTGAAGATTTAAAACCTATCGATAAAGTGGCATCATTTATTCTCTTAAATAGTAACGGACTTGGGATTTGTGATCATGGTCGTACTGGTGCTGATGATAAAGATTCAATCGAAATGACAAATGAGATGTGGAAAGCCAGAAAGAAAATTAATTATCTTTATAAGGATATTCAAGAAATGAATAAACGGGAATGCTATTATTCACTTTCTATTGAAGACCCATGGCATCCTGAAATTTTAGCTTTGGCACAAGGTCCGTATTGCGTAAGTACAAAAGCGATAGATTACACATTTGAAGATGAATCGCAGTTTAGTACATATATTAAAGGTGGTTGGTTTGAAGAATATGTATATAACCATCTTTATCCACTATATGAAAAAGGTAAAATTCTGGATATACGACATGGAATCAAAGTCGATTTCAATAAAGCAACTTCAGAATTTGACTCAGACCATTATATTTATCAGGAAATGGATGTTGTTTTCACAAATGGAAAACAGCTTTTTATTGTTGAATGTAAATCTGGCCGTCCTGAAATTGAGCATATAGAAAAACTCTCTACTATTGCACGTTATTATGGAGGTATAGAAGGAAAAGGCATTCTTGCTTATTCAAAAACTCCGGATTCAGATATTTTGGAAAAGAAAATCAAAGAAACTCCAAATGTTGAGATAGTTTCAGGGGATGATTTGATAGAACAGATTATAAAAATTATTGGATGTGAAAATGATTAATGTAGTTATAGATAAATCTGGAAGTATGAGTACATTGGGTAAACCAGATGTAATTCAAGCAATAATTCGTGAACTTCAACTTACCGAAGGTATTGATTGTAATTTTTATAAATGGGGAGAAGATGTAGGATTAGCTTCTGGAACAGAAGAAACAATAAGTATTGATTTCAATGGAAAGTCTTCAATTCAAGCTTTGCTAAATTTCTTAAGAAATAACAATGATTCATGTTTACTTTTAACAGATGGCTTTTCTAATGAAGATAAATCAAATCTGACTGAATTTCTTAGGGATAATTCTAATTCAAAACTGAGAGTTGTTTTATTTGGAGCTGATTCAAGAGTAATTAATGGGAAGTCTTTTTTTCCAGAAAATATGATTGTATCAGAGCAGAAAAAGTACATATTTAATGCTCTTGAGGTTTCTGCAGCAATCGAATCATTAAACTATTAGGACCTAGGCGATATGTGGAATACAAAATGGAAAGGAGCTTGTGCTGAATGCATAGGGCCTTTACATATAAAACAAAAATTACCTATGCAGGATTCTCATTATTTATTCTTGTCAAAGAAATGCTTTATTGCAGCAGTTTCTGACGGGTTAGGAAGTAAGGCTCATTCTGATTTTGGTTCTAAGACTGCATGCTGTTTGTTTGTAAAGTTGGCAAAAGAATGGATTGGGGTTCGGGACAAATCGCCGGAGGATTTTACTTCTCTTTTTGTAAAAAAATGGGTTTGTGAAATTCAGAAGAGCTCTTTTGATGTTAGAGATTGTTCGGCAACCTTTTTGGGGGCAGTATATCACAATAGTACTCTTTACCTTTTCCAGTTAGGAGATGGAATGATTTCTTGTATTTTTGATGATGAATCAAAAAATCTTGTGATGACAGATGCAAAAGACGAATCGTTTTCTAATATGACAAAATCACTGCGAAATGAAGTTTTACCTAATGATTGGATAATTAGAACGATTTCTGCAGAAGACTTGAAAAGCGTTTTTTTGTGTTCAGATGGAATTTCTGATGATTTACAGAAAGGTGCAGATGTTGCATTTGTTTCAGAATTGACAGAACAGTATTTGTCTAAAAGCAGTAACAAAATAAAACATGATATGAAAAACTGGATATCACATTGGCCTGTTCCAAGACATAGTGATGATAAGACTGCAGTCTTTGTTTGTAGGAAGGATAGAGCATGAATATGGAAGAAAGCACAGAAGAAGAAAGTCTCACAGTAATTGATATGGAAAATAGGGTATTCCATACTTCCTCTGAAATTGGGCATGGTGGTCAGGGAATTGTTTATCATGTAAAGGATGACATGGATATAGCTGTCAAAATTGCAATTGACTCAAATGTTTCACCTGTTGTTGATCATAATGTAATAAAAGAGATTTCTGAACGCCTAAATAATATTCGAAGACTTCCAATTCCAAAGGATATAAATCTGTCACAACCATTGTCTATTTTAAAAAGTCATGCAGGTTATGTAATGACTTTTATGAATGGAATGAAAAGTTTTGACTCATTCTTAAAATTAAAAGAAACAGTAAAAGAAATCCCTTCTTGGTTATGTAATGAGGAGGGAAAACCTGTTGAAAATGCTGAAATCTGGGCCAATTATTGTATTTCTGGAGGATTAAGAACACGTCTTCAAGCTCTCTATAAAGTATCTGAATTATTAGCTGCTTTGCATATGAATGGATTAGTTTATGGTGATATTTCTGCCGGAAACTTGATGTATAAGGAAAAAGATCAAAATATTTCTGGTGGACTAATTGATGCAGATAATATTAATTTTGCAGGAAAAGGAAAAACATATTTTACTCCAGGATATGGAGCTCCAGAGATTATTAATGGTCAGAATGGTGCAACTATATTCTCTGATTCCTACGCTTTTGCTGTAGCAGCATTTTATATTCTTACCATGATGCATCCATATAAGGGAGAGAAAGTTATAGGTATTAATGACGAGGATGATGACTGGGCGAAGACCGTAACAGTTCAAGCTCAGAAAGATAATGGTGATTTTAAGGATGATGGAACGCTTCCTTGGATTTTTGATCAGGAAGATGATTCGAATTCTTATGGTAGCTATGAACAGGTAATGGAACTATTTCTAACACCTGAATTAATGGCGCTATTTGATAATACATTTAGAGTTGGACATACAAAACCAGAATTAAGAACTCCATTAAACCGATGGCCACTTGCGTTCGCTCGAGCTGCAGATAAGACAATAAGATGTAGTTCTTGTGGAATGACATATTACTATTCTGATGAAAGAGATGAATGCCCTTATTGTTCTGGAAAGACCGGTGATATTTTGAAGGTAACAACAAATAAGGCTAATGGTGAGAAATCGATTTTTGTTCATGAATTGTCGGATGAGCAAGAAGTTGAAATTCCTTCTAGATGCTTTGAACCTTTTAGAATTGGTAAAGGTGATGAACCTGTTATTGGTATAAAAAAGAAGGGAAATACTATTGAGATAATAAAACTAAATGACTCAATTGTTCCTTATATCGTATTTGAGGATGGTAAAGAAGAAACTCTCATTGGAAAAAGAATATTAAATAAGAGTTCTGTATTTACTGTATTTTACAAAGACTCTATGTCCGAAAAAGTTCGGATTGAAGTTATTGGAGAATAAGTTATGAAGTTGAATGAAATAAGATATGGTGAACATTTCCAATGTCGTATTGAACCTTACTCAGATAATTCTCCGGATATCCTAAATGCGAAAGATGGTAAAAGAGTCTCTGTAGGTCAAATTTTAAGAGACAATAGAATTCCTGACGCTTATATTTTAGATATGAAAGGAGACTTAAAGATGGTAAGAATCACAAAATGTGAAGAATTACCAGCTTTAGAAAATCGACTTTCTTCAGGAATCCCAAATTTATTTGAAATAACAGATTCTCTATCTAATAACAGCTTTGATATAGAAGTTGTTTTCTTCAGCGGATTAAGAACAATAAAACAAGAATTTATCATTAATTTGACTGACGAATTATTGGATAAAGAAAATCCGCTCTCAGCAAAAAAGAATGGCATTAGAGGAAAGACATTATTTGAGATTGGAAAAGCTTTTGAGTCTGAATTTTCAATTGGTTCAAAGGAAGATCCTTTTTA
>CAYFND010000108.1:0-7224 GCA_964344405.1 uncultured Treponema sp.
TATGCGACATAAACTGCGCTGATACAGTCTTATGCTTCCAGAAGTTTAACGTGACTTCCATTATGGTTTTGAATATCCGTAATGAAAAAGAAAAGCTGGAGGTGGTTCTGTGAAATTCTACGAGCTGCCACCGGCAATCTCTTCTGTTCTTGAAGATACAGGTACAAGACCTTTTGCACGTGTATGCTTTTTGAAAGCTGATGGAACGGAAGTTTATGTAAAAGATTCTGACATTCTCTCCTGTGTGATTACCTCTTATAAAAGCTCTGAGGGTGGAATCATCAACGGCGGCGAAATCATTCTTAATAACACACAAGATCTATATTCAATTGAAACTGATTCAGAATACACAACAGACTTGAATGTTTTAATCTGGTATGCCTTTGGCAACTCTGAAAACTGCTATCTTCGATTTAATCTGTTTGTAGATAAGAACGGCTTTCAGGTTCAGGAAACAGGCTTTAACGAAAAGACTACAACAATTAAGCTTGTGGACCTATCTGTAAAAATGGATAACACAAGCTTACAGAAAAATTGGACTGACAGCGAGGTGGCAGTTCATAAGGTTGTATGTGATAAAACTCAGCCTGAAAAATCTCTTGTTCATATCATCGCTAAAAGAGCCGGCATTGAGGCTCGCGACATAAACTGTGGAGAGCTTCCTTTTAATATTGATTATGTAGTTATTGAAAACACTGCCTGGAAAGAATTGTGTGCTTTAGCACGTGCTTATAATGCCTGCGTGGAATGCGGTAAAGACCAGACTTTGAGTTTTATTGAAAGTCCATACGATTTGGAAAACGAGTTCAGTGAAGATTCTGGATTCTTTTTGAATGAGAAAAATATTACTCACTACAGATTCTTTAATAACAATGAAAGTTACGCGAATAACATCCGTCTGAAATATACACGATATGTAGAAACCGGAAGGCAGGAGCTTTGGACTTATTCTGATGCTCCTGTGTGGTATGACGAAAACATGAATCCTTATTATCCGTTTACTGGAGATACAAGGGAAATCATAAAAGATAACGATTACCAGGCAATCTACACTGCTAAGAACAATGAAGGAAAAAGCCGCAATGTAGTTTATGCAGAAGAAGTTACGACTGCAGAAGAGTTCCTGCGCGATATGGTTGTAGATGGTGAGAATGGATTTTCTCTTGTTCAGTACGACACTACAACTTACCGCGACAGAGCGGTTCTCCAGCTGGACAGAAACGACAATCTTATTGGACTTTATAAAGCATCTATTTACGGTAAAGCAATTATCAGTGAAACAAACTTTTGTGTATTTGTAAAAGATGAAAATGAAATTGCAGAACACGGACAGATTTCTAAAAACGTTACTTCTAAATATTTGAGTGATGATGAGTTTGATGGACTTCCTTTTTATGAAAGAAGAGCTAGAGATTATCTTGCAGAAAGTAAGAAGGACACTAAGGGCTATTACGTTACAACCTTTCTTCCTTTGATTCATGCCAGGGTGGATGCCTGTATGGATATGAGGTTTAAGGAAAATGGAAATATTAAAAAAGTAAGAATTGAGCAGCTGACCTTTCGTTATAAAAAAGATGAAGCGTTCAGCTCTGAGTTCTTTGTAAAAACTGTTTAGGGAGGACAAAAATAGAAAACATTGAATTACTGGTTAAGTCTATGAACGGCTTACAGATTGAGCTTTCTGGATTCAGATCTGAAATGAAAGAATTTAAGAAGGCTGTTGAAAAAAGGATGGATTGTCTTGATACGAGAAGTACGGCGTGTCAATACAATCCGAATGTGTGTGCGACTGCCAGACGGCTTGAGGAACATATTAAGGCAGACAACGGAAAAGCCGGAAGAAACATGGCTGTAATTGCCTGCGTTATTTCCTGCTTTAATGTGGCAGTTACAGTAATAACTCTTGTGGTTCGGGGGATATGATGGATAACCATAATTTAAGAATGAGACTAATGCTTGAAGCTGAAAAAGAAATTGTTGAAGGTCTGACAGAAACTGAACGCTACAGATATTTCTTAGGACGTATGCAATTTTTGAAATATGAAAGCGGAAAAGAAAATCTGACAAGCTCTGACTGTTCGGGTTCTGTTTGTCTTGCTTTGTTACTTGCTACAGGTTGTGCGATTCGCGTTACTGCCGATAGCCTTTACCGTAAGTATTTTACAAAGAAGAATCCGGACAAGAATGATATACAGGCAGCTTTCTTTATAACCCTTTATGACAGAAAACTTGGTTCAAGAGTTTATAAGGAAAATGAAGTTTGCCATGTGGCCGGAGTCTGCGGCCGTGATGTAGTTCTAAACTGCGTGGAGCCTTATTCGGAGCTTAGAAGTCTGAATGATATGAAGCCTTATTACCAGGCAAACGATTACAGAATTGTTGTTCGCGGTTTGGACCGTGAGGCACTGCAGAAAGCAGGTGATGAAAACGTGGATTTGTTTGGAGCTGATTACCAGTTTGAACAGATTAGAGAAGCAATTGACGGAGTACGCGGATGATTTCTTGGAGAGCACAAAGACTTGTTGAAAAAATGCTGAGCATTAAGTTTGTAATTTTTATTGTGGTTACTGTGCTCAGATGTGTTGGTGTGATTGGTAATGCTGAATGGCTCACGGTTGCAATGGCTGTGATTGCTGGACGTGAGGCACAGAAAGTTTTTGGTGACAGGTTCCAGTTTTCAGGGAGAAAGAAAGACAATGAAGAAAGTCTGGGAAGTGATTAAAAAGATTTTTATTTGGTTGGGTGTAATTTTCAGTTCAATTTTTGTTGTTCTGTTTTGTAAAGATTGTCGGATCAAGTCCTACAATGACACTTTGGAAAAGGAGGATGACACGGATGAAATCAATAGAAAAGCTGCGGCTAAACGTGAAGAAGCAATTGAGCGTATTTCTAATTCTGATGCTCGTACTTTGTGCGAATCTTACGGCTCAGTCTGCGACACCATTGCCGACGGAAAAGAAAGATTCAGAAGACGCTGTAAGCGAGCTGACAATTGAGGAAGTTATGGAAATTGCAGAAGAAGAAATTGAACGTACTGCTCAAGAGGCAGTTAAGGCTGCTTTACTGGAAACTGGTGGCGAGCTTGCTTTTGAAAAAGAGAGAGCTGACCAGCTGGAAAAACAGAAGCTAGCCTTGGAATTGGAAAATAAAAAATTGAAGGAAGCTGCAGAAAAGAAAAAGAATCAATTCTTTTATGGAGCTTTGATTGGTGGTACTGGTGGCGTGATTATTACGTCGCTTGTGTTTGGAATTATTGGAGGACTAATAAAATGATTTCAAGTAAAGGAAAAGTTCGTGGCTTGGTTACTGTTACTGTTCGTGACTGTAATGGAAATGTGAAGTATTACAAAAATGGATTCTGGAGAAGTCTTTTAAGGCTGCCTCAAAGACCGATGATTACAAAACATCATAACACAATTACAACTCTGGGCGACAACCTGATTGCGGATATGATGATTAGTAATCCGACACAGAATAAGGTAGATGCTACAAACGGCTACATGCTTGTAGGAACCGGATGGACTGGATCTACTCCAAAGAATAACACATCGGTAAATACTGCAACTGGAACTTACAAAAAGCTTGATACAGGATATCCAAAGATTAAAGGAACCTTTGGTGCAAGTGACGGAAACGTTGTTTTGTACAGAGCTTCTTTTGCTGCAGGAGATTTGAATGCTAACGGAATTAATGAAGTTGCTTTGATGAACGGAAACACAGCTGCGGCTAAGTGTCTAGCTTATGCTCAGATTACTCCTGCAGTAAATGTGACTTCTGCAGATAGCCTTCAGATAGACTGGCAGATTACTGTAAGCGGTTCTTGATATGAGTAACTCGATAATCGGTAACAACGCTAATCCGACTGAGTTCTATACCTGGTATGAAACAGAAATTGATGATGATGAATATGAGGATATGGAAGGTGAAATGGTTGATGAGCAAAATATTTTTGCTCGTCGTGCTGTTATACCTAAAAACTCTAATTCAACAACAGTAACTATTTTTTACTATTACTTAGCACCAACTTCATCATGGTTCTGGGATTATAACTATGGAGTAAATTATACTCCTGTTGTTCCTGTTGTATTTGCGGCGGATTCTGATTGGAAATTAACTCAGTGCCTTAACGCTTCTTTTTCTGAAATATCACTTACAGGACAAAGTAACGGTTGGAAAAGTTTTAATGTTACTCTGACACGAAAACTTGTTGAAGGTGAAAGAATTGTCTTCGGAGTATATTCAGATATTCTTGGATATACCACCACTGGAGAAATTGAAAATTATGAAACAACAGACAGTTACTTTTACTGGACCAGGGCACATCGTAGGGATTATGCAAATCAGATTTCATATGTAAGTGCTCCGGATTTTATAAGCCAGCAGAGAAATATTTTTAATGATTATGAAATCTGTGAGTATTTGCAGTACGAGAATGAGCCAGATGGATTATCTTATTCTTATACTGTTCTTGGCAATGTGGGAGCTGCGGCAAGATTCAGCGGCAGAAGTCTTGGAGCTGTAAGAAAGCCTACAGGACTTTGCACTCTTGGAAGTTCAAACAGAAGAATTGCTTTCTTTAAGTTTTATAAAAATGAAAGCCTTGGATTTTTGGATTCTGTGCAGAAGCTTCTTCTTTTAATTCGTTCATGTCTTTCTGGATTTAATTCAAGTGACAGCACAAGCCGCATTGCAGATTATAAAAAGGAAATTGAATCAACGGCCGGAAACTCTGAAAGCCTTACACGCTTTGGAGAGAATAAAAGAAGTTTTGAGGATGAGGCAGAAATTGTAGCACGTCCTTTTGCCTCGCGTATTTTCTACCGTACTGTAGAAACTGTAATGAGCTTCTGGGATTGGCTGAGGGGAAAAATCCGTGAAGCTAATTATGTTGTTACTTTATATACTCCTGTGTTTCTTGAAATTCCTTTGGGGGAAGACGATATGAAAAGGATTTATAAAGGGAAAAGTAAGCTTCGTGTGTTACTGAATTGTGGATGTGATTTGAACGGTTATGCGAGTGTGAATCTTGTCTGCCGTAAGCCTGATGATACTGTGGTGAGCTTTCCTGCAATTATGAAAGACGCTGAAAAAGGAATCATCTTTTATGATGTTCAGTCTGAAGATGATTTTAACCAGAGCGGCTGGTGGACTTTCTGGCCGGAGTTTGTTTTTGATGATGACAGAACAAGCTGCGGAAAAGCAATCAGGCGTTTTGTATACGAGGTCGGTACATGAAAAAAAGAACAATCAAAATGCCTGATGATTATATTCCCATAGACATCTGGCATGAGGCTAAAGACTTTGTTGTAAACATTGGTAATGACATTACGATTTATAAGTCATTCAAAAACTTTCCTAACTGGAAGCCAAGCGAGGAAGCTGACAAGTTTTGTGCCTCGTGGGATCTTGGACGCTTTAGGGATTATCCACATTCTTTGATTCTTCTTTATGAAAAGCTTGATGAGATTTATAAAACGATTGGAAGTGATGACGTTATGAATGGATATGAACAGCTTACATTAAAGCTTAAGCTGTTTTATGAAATATTAAAAACGAATGGGATGATAGATGACTGATAAAGAACTTGAGAACATGGCCCGTGAAGCAGCCGTTGCAATTGGCCGTGATATGAAAACAAATAAGTTTGTTACAGGTGAAATGCAATTTACAGACCTGACTAACGCAACTTATTTTATTAAGACTTACGGGAACATCATAAGATACTGCATTACCTGGAACAAGTTTTTATTCTGGAATGATACCTGCTGGGAGATTGATAACCGTGGCCGAGTTGAAGAACTGATTCCGATCTTTGTTCATCAGGTATACAGAAGCCTTCGTTATATTCCGGACAAATACCAGCAGGAGAACTTTGAAAAGCATCTTGTAAAAAGTGAAAGTTTTAGAAGACTCCAGGCGATTGCCGGTATTCTTAAAATGAGTAAGGAAATAAAAGTTGAAGACTGGGAGCTGGACAGCGACAATTATCTTTTTAATGTAGAGAATCTGACTCTGAATCTTAGAACCGGAAAAGCACGCGAGCCTAATACAAAACACCTTATTACAAAGAAGAGCAATTTTATTTATGACAAAGCTGCAGACTGTCCTGTATGGAAAATGTTTTTAATGCAGATTTTTAATAAAGATACTCAGCTGATAAAGTTTATTCAAAAAGCAATGGGTTACACTCTGAGCGGCGATGTAAGCGAACAGTGCCTTTTTATTTTATGGGGAACAGGTGCCAACGGTAAATCAACTTTCTTAAATGTTCTGCAGGAGCTCTTTGGAGATTATTCTTGTTCGGCTAGTACAGAAACTTTTATGAAAAAGACTTCTGAACAAAGCAATGACCTGGCACGACTTAAAGGAATGAGGCTTGTTACTACAACCGAGGTTGAACAGGGAAAGCAGATGAGCGAAAGCCTTATAAAACAGATTACCGGTGAAGACGAGCTTACAGCCAGATTCTTGTACGGTGAGTATTTTTCTTTTAAGCCTACGTTCAAAATTTTTATGGCAACAAATCATAAACCGAAAATCCGTGGAGCTGATAACGGTATCTGGAGACGAATTAAAATGATTCCTTTTACTGTAACGATTCCTCCGGAGCAGAGAGATAAGAAGCTTATGGAAAAACTGATTGCAGAAAATTCAGGAATTTTAAACTGGCTGATTCAGGGTTATGCAATGTGGAAAAAAGAAGGTCTGACCGACGAGCCGGATGCAGTACGCGAAGCAAACGAGGAATACAGAATGGATATGGACAGTGTTGGGATGTTTGTTACCGACTGTCTTGAAATTGACGCAAGCCTTAAATGGAGACTTCCGACTGCGCTGCTTTATCAGACTTATATTAAATGGTGCAACAAAAACAATGAGCGTGTTATGAGCCAGAAGTGGCTTGGCGGAAGAATGAGTGAGAAAGGATTTAAGAGAGTGATTACCAATGGGCAGAGGCTCTGGTGCGGGCTTTGTGTTAAGGGTGAATGGAAATAGAAAAGAAATAAATCTGTTAGAGATAAGAAACAGCAACAAAGAAACTATATCTATTAAATGCAAGAATTTTCATTGACATATAGAATAAATGGGTTACAATAAAAATGGTCTATGTAACTGTTTTATTATACGCTAGATATAGTTTTGGAGAGGGGTTCTGTATATGAAAGAGCCTGACTTACAATATTTAAGTTCGTTTTCTCAAAAAGAAGAAAAGATTTCTTCAAT
>CAYFND010000109.1:0-7094 GCA_964344405.1 uncultured Treponema sp.
AACTGTTCTTGCATTGTTGCAATAGCATAAAAAATCAAAGAGATTTCTGGATGTCATCTTTTTGGTTTTAAAAACAATCTACAGAAGGGAAACGCCTCCCTTCTGCTTTTTTTCAAGGAAGAAATAAAAATAATTAATGTAAGGAGGTGAACTTATGAATACAATTAGTCAAAATTCTATGGTTCATGTGGCAATGGATGGCCAGTCTCTTTATGCAAATACTAACAATATAAAAACAACAACTGATACGTCAGTAAAAAAGACTGCATTAAATCCAATATCGCCAAATGGTTCTGAAGTTGCTCAAGATTTGGCACAAAATTTAGCTGAAATAAAATCTGATTCTCAATATCTTGAGAAAATTTCTGAAGTAGTAACTGGCAGAAAATTACAATTCAATGTTAATAAAGATTTAGGTAGCGTTGTAGTTACAATAGTTGACTCAAACACCAATCAAGTATTAAAACAAATTCCGTCAGAAGATATGCAGAAATTAAAACTAAGAATAAGAAAAGTTCTTGGTTCTATAATTGATAAGATGGTTTAGTTTGTTTTTTATTATTACGATAATTAAAATATGGCAGGAATAAGCATACCAGGCATTTCAGATAAATATAAAACTCAAGAGACAATTGAAAGTCTTATGAAAGTTGAAAAGATTCCATTAACAAGGGAACAAAATCAACTTGAAGAATACAAGTCTCAAAGGGATGCCTGGCGGGAAATCAATACATCACTAACCTCATTAAGAGATGCTACAAAAACTCTATATTCATTTGAAAATCCATTTACAAGTAAGATTTCTGAGTCAACAGAAGAATTTGCCATAACTGCAGATGCAACACGAAGTGCTGATATCCAATCATTCAAAATAGATGTTATTCAACCGGCAACAGCTGATAGATTTCTTACAAATGAACTTGATAAAGATTATGTAGTTCCTTCAGGAATTTATACATACAAAGTTAGCGATAAACAGCTCACTTTTAATTGGAAGGGCGGTTCAATCAGTGATTTTTCCACAGCATTGAATAAAAGAGGAAACAATATCTTAAAATCGATGATAATTGGTTCTTCAGTTGGTAAAAAAACACTACTTATTGAAGCTTTAGCAACAGGAAAAGAAAACAAGCTAATTTTTGAAGATCAAGCAGAAGTTTTTGCAAAAGATTCAGGAATGATATCACCTATAAAGCAGAATTCTGTTTCTTTTGGAAAAACGATTTCCGAATTACAACCTGTTCAAAAAATTGATCATTCAACATCAGAAAGAATGCCAGAATTATCCTTATCAAAAACAAAATTCAGCAATGGGGAAATAACTGTTTCTCCTAGAGGTGCTTATCAAGTAAAAGTGCCAGAATCTGTAAAAAGCAATAAGAACATGAACATTTCATTTTCTATTCAAGCTAATAAAGTTACAGATATTACAGAAGAAATTAATAATACTGCTCTTGCTCCAGAAATTCCTAATTCTGGATTTGTTGATTTTGAAGGAATCGTAGTTAATAATAATTCATCTGAAACTTTACTTGATGTTCCCATTACTCCACCGGAACCAGTTTCTGAAATTTCAGACACAAATGTAATTTATGCAATCATGAATGACGGTACAGAAAAAGTAATTCCTTCAACATCGATATTATCTGGTGAAAAAAAGGATATAGATTTATCACTTAAGGAATATAGTGATATTTCAGGAATTGCCATTAGAAATAAAAATACAGGTTATTCATTAACAGTCTCATCATTTACAACATTCGACTCATCTTTAGTTACAGGCTATATTCCTAACAATCCGGTCTCTGTTGCTGATGATGCAATTCTAAAATATGAAGGAATAACAATAACAAGACCTACAAATACAATTGATGACGTTGTTCCAGAAGTAACTTTAAATATTCATGAAAAAACAGATAAAACAGCCACAATTTCAATAAAATCAGATAAAGAAAGTGCAAAAGACGCTTTGATTCAATTTGTGGGAAAATATAATCAGACCATTGCTAAAATAAATATTTTGTCACAAACAAAAAGTGATATTGTTGATGAACTAGATTATTTATCTGATGAAGAAAAAGAAACTGAAAGAAAAAAATTGGGAATGTTTCAAACTGATTTTTCACTTACAAGTATAAAAAGCAACATGGGTTCGATTATTTCTAACGGCTATATATTTTCTGATGACGCAACAGTAACCATGCTTTCCCAAATTGGAATTGCAACAAATGCCAGCGGTTTTTCTGGATCTTATTCTCAAAGTAAATTACGAGGATATCTTGAAATTGACGAGAAAAAATTAGATTCTGCATTAGAAACAAATCTTAATGATATAAAAAGTATTTTAGGATATGATAGTGATGGAGATTTAATTATTGATTCAGGAATTGCATATAAACTTGATAAACAAATTGGAGCTTATACACAGACTGGTGGAATTCTTGCTCTAAAGACATCAACACTTGATTCAAGAATCAAATCATCAGAAAGTAAGATAACAAAACTAGAAACTCAAATGGAAGATAAAGAATCTGAATTAAGAAATACATACGGTCAAATGGAAGGAACTCTAAACAGTCTTGAATCTCAACAGAATTCTTTATCAAATTTCTCAAATAAAAATAGTAACTAATAGGAAGAAAGAAAAATGGAAATATACGTAAATAATGAACAAATTGATGTTCAACTTGAAGATGAAAAAAACATAGGTGACGTTCTAAAATCATTTGAAGTAACTTGTGAAGAAAACAACGCAGCTGTTATTGGTATTGTTGTTGATGGAAAAAATATCACCGCCGATGAAATTGATAATGTTTCAACAAAGGAAATAACAAATTCTACAAAAATTGAGTTTTCTGTTGTAACTGAACAAAATATCAAAGAATCATTTTCAAACCTTTCTTCATTATTCAATGAATTATCAACAACAATGGAAAATGTTCCTACATTGTTACAAAATAACAACAATAAAGAAGTTGCTGATTCAATAACAAAGCTTGCTGATAATATTGACTTATTCAGCCATGTTGCAGCTTTAGCATCGTTGTTTCCAAATAGTTTTAAGAATTTAAAAATTGATGAAAAATCATTAACTGTATTTTTTAATGATTTTTCACCGATTTTGTTAGATTATGAAAACGCTTTAAAATCAAATGATTCTGTACTGATTGGGGATTTGTCAGAATATGAAATTTGTCCAAGATTAAAATCTATATCTCAAGCATTAATCCAATTTGCTAAATAATTGTTTTTGGGGAGTATGTAATGAATTTAGATTATCAAGCAGGTTCATCACCTTTACAAGCTAGACAAAGTGTCTCTATAGGATTAATTTTATTAATTTTATTTTTAATAATCGCTTTTTGTACTTTGATTTGGTTTTGTATAAGAAAATATATTGCTTATACTAAATCACCAAAATATATTGAAAAAGAAAGAAATAGACCTACAAAATTAAGAGATATTACAAAATTAGCTAAAACTTATTTGTTATCTACAGAAGAACAATTAATTCTTTGGGAAATTTGCAAAGTAAATTCAGCTTCAAATATCACTTATATAATTAAAGATAATAATGAAATGATGAACTTATTTCATAAAACTTATGATATTTTTAAGGTGAAGAAAGAATCAGAAGAAAAGTTCTCTGCCCTGTTCAAGCTTTTATACCATATTGAACAAATTATATCTCAATCAAAAAACATGAGTTCAACAAGACAGATTCCGTTAGAAACAGTAATTTTTTATGTAACAAAAACTAACGAACAATATCCTCTAACATTGATTCAAAACACAAAGGATTCTTTTTTCCTTGATATTCCAGATTTTATTTATAAAACACCAATAAAACCTAAAGAATTGGAAAAAATTTCATTTTTATTTAAAACTAAAAACGGAGTTACTTATTCTTTTTCTTCAAGAGTAATCCGTTATCAAAAGACATCTGACAATGTTGTTTTTATGGTAGTTGGTCATTCTGATAATATTTTTACACAAGTTCAACGTCATTATAAACGAGAAGTAATTAATGATGTTTGTTATTTTTCACCCGTTAGAATTAATAGAAACCATATAAAAGATGAAGATGCATTTATTTATTCCACAAAAAAATATGAGGGAAAACTAACTAATATTTCTGGTGGAGGTTGCTGTATTTCAACACCTTTTCCAATTAGAGAAAATCAACATTTAAGAATTTTATTTCCATCTCTTGGTATTGATGAAAAGATTTTAGGAATTATTAAAAGAACAAGAAAATTAATTAATGGTGAATTCTTAATCCATATTCAATTTATTAAATTTTCAATTAAAACTCAAAATAAAATATTTGCTTATGTATATAAGTTTGAGCTATAATATAACGTTATATAATCAAGGCAGGTTGGCTATTCATGAAGGTACTAGAACTAAAAAATATTGAACGCGAAGAAGGACAAATATTTTATTTAAGAAAATATAAAGGTGAAGCTGTTCTTCAACTACCAACTAATACGCTGAGTACAAAAATACAATTTACAATAGAAACAAGTCCTTTAGGTCAGAAAAACATTGACCTTGCAATTCTACAAGCAATTAATTATCCTTTGTTACCTGTTCGTAAAGCTATATTAGAATATATTTTTACAGAAGAATTAGAAGGAAGACTTCCATGTTGACTTTTAGAACAAATTCACCAGAAGAAACTATTGATTTAGGTTATAAAATCGGACTTTTACTCAAAAAAGGTGACGTTATTGCTATGCAGGGAACTTTAGCTGCTGGAAAAACTACTATTACAAAAGGAATTGCAAAAGCTCTTGAAATTAAAGACACAATCACAAGTCCAACATTTTGTTTAATCAGCGAATATTCAGGAAGGATGCCATTATATCATATGGATGTTTATAGATTGGATGGAGCTGAAGATTTTGTAAACCTTGGAACAGATGACATGATTTACGGGGACGGAGTTTCCATTATTGAATGGAGCGAGAAAATCATGAGTGAATTACCCAAAAAAACTATAATATTAAATATTACACCTAAAGCTGACGGCTCTAGATTAATTACTATTGATAATTGGACTAATGGAGATATTAAATGAAAGCTTTAGCTATAAATTCTGCTGTTTCAAGATTAACTATTTCTTGTAAAAATGAAGATCACATAGTAAGCGCTGTTTATGATATTGGAATGAAGCAGTCTGAAACTTTACTACTTGCTATTGAATACGTTATGAATAAAGCTTGTGTAACACCTTCAGAATTGGATTATACAGCATTATGTGCAGGACCTGGCAGTTTCACGGGTTTAAGGCTTGCATTTTCTGCACTAAAAGCAATTGAACTTGCAAATAAAGTACCTATTTATGGTATTTCATCATTAAATGCTTATTCCTATGAATTTGAAGATTTTGATTTTCCAATATTAACAGTTATAGATGCAAAAAAAGACAAATTCTATGCAAATTTGTCTCTAAATAACAATATCATTTTAGATGATGGTGATTATGAAGTTTCATTTTTAAAAGAAAGCATTCAAAAGTATAAAACACTCATTTTGTGCGGTCCTGATGCAGAAACCTTCAAAAAAATCATTTCTGATAATTTAAGTGATATTAAAATATTCACACCAAAAATAAATTCAATTTCAACAGAATCATTATTTATTTTATCAGAACTTAAGATTAAAAATGGCGAACAACCTCTTAAAGATTTTGACGGTCCTCTTTATCTAAGAGCTTCTGAAGCTGAAATAAAGAAGAACGAATAGAGTTTTAGTTCTATTTGTTTTTTAATAGTTTTGAAAGAGCGCTTACAGCATTTAAAGAAGTGTTCCTTTCTGACTTTTTAGCATCTAGAACAGCAGCCTTGTTTTCACTTTGAATGGCATCATAAACTTCTTGACGAAAAACTTTTACATTCTTTGGAGCCTCAACACCTATTTTTACTTGATCGCCATGAACATCAATCAAAGTTATGACAATGTTTTCACCTATACAAATCTTTTCATCAATTTTTCTGGATAAAATTAGCATTCTTTTCCTCCAGCAGAATTGATACTTTTCATAATATCAACTTTAGTTGTCCATTTGTTATCACTCAAAATAACCTGCATACATTTTTTGTTATTCTTGTTAATAATCAAAGGACCTTGAAAATTAGCAGTAATTGAAGAACCATCTTGAGGAACTGTAACAATTGTCATAACAATTATATCTTCTGGTTTTTCAATTCCAATTTTTTGTAGGACATCATCATCTATATCAGTTTCATAATCTGAACAAATTATAAATGGATCAATGATTAAAAAAGCAAGATTTGCGTTTTCTACGGATTGAAGCCATAAAAATGGTTCATATTCAGAACTAATCAATGTGTATTTCTTATATTCTTCAAAACCAAATAAACCTTCAGGGATATCAATAAAATTCTCTTCACTTACAGTTATTCTGCCCATTGTTTTTGTTGTAATTTCTACCATTTTCTTCCCTTTTTATTTTTATCTCATGTAATTTAGCAATGTGCTGCTATACATTTTTCCAGCTTGGCTTAACGTAGCTTGATTTGTATAATCCAGCATCTTCATATCTGTTACAGCTTTTGTAAAATCCAAATCACCTTCCCGGCTAACTTGTTGAGTTACATCCAAAGCCAATTTAGAGCTTCTTTCAGCATTTAATTGAGCTCTTTCATATTCAGCACCAGATTTAGCAAGTCGTGTAACAAGGTTATTTATTCCTTGATCCAATCCACCAAGAACTCTTCCACCGATTGATTCCTGGTCGCCTTTTAAAAGAGCGTTTCTAAAAGCGATTACTGTGTCAAACAATGAACCACCAGAAACTCTGACACCGTTTTCAAGATTATATGGTGGAGTTTGACTGTTGTCTTTCACCATGCCCAATTCGTTTAAAGCATTACCTTTCACATCTTGAATCCACAATTGACGGGCATCTGTTGTTGCCAAATTCAAACTTTTTGAAATTGGGTCGATACTTGCTTTTACAGCTGCATCACTATCGTTAATTTTTGCAACCAACGCGTAAATATTATCACCTTGATTAATTTTGATTTCCACTCCATCAACGGCGATTACATCATCACCACTAGCCT
>CAYFND010000110.1:0-7087 GCA_964344405.1 uncultured Treponema sp.
ATCATCAAGAGATGATGTTACATCCTTAACTAATTTTTGTGTAATAGAGAGCAACCAAGCGTCTAAAGGATTCTGTGGTAATGTTGAATCAAAAGATTTTCCATCAGGATTAATTTTATCAATATTGGCATAAGTTATGTAGAAGCTATAACTATTCCACAAAGGTAAAATTATACTCTTAACAACATCTCTAACACTGTCGTCGTTATATCGCAAGTCATCAGCTTTTACTACAGATGAATGCATTAAGAACAAACGAATGGCATCAGCACCAAATTTATTAATTGCTTCAACTGGATCTGTAAAGTTCTTTAAACTCTTAGACATTTTTCTTCCGTCTGAGGCAAGAACCAATCCTGTTACTATACAATTCTTGAATGCAGGTTTATCAAAAAGATTGCTGGCAATAACTGTTAAAGTGTAGAACCAACCTCTAGTTTGATCCAAACCTTCAGAAATAAAATCTGCTGGGAAGTGTTTTTCAAAATATTCTTTATTTTCAAATGGATAATGGTTTTGAGCATAAGGCATACTTCCACTTTCAAACCAACAATCAAGAACTTCCGGAATACGTTTCATTGTTCCACCACATTCACAAGGAATAGTGATTTTATCAACAAATTGTTTATGTAAATCTTCTGGATAAACTCCACTTAACTGTTTGAGTTCTTCTCTTGAACCAACACAAACAGTTTTACCACAATCTGGACATTTCCAAATTGGAATAGGATTTCCCCAATATCTATTGCGACTGATAGCCCAATCACGTGCACCACCAAGCCATTTTCCAAAACGTCCGTCTTTTATATGGGCAGGCTGCCATTTAATCTGGCTGTTTGCTTTTAATAATCTTTCATGTTCGTCTGCAACTTTTACAAACCAAGATCCGATTCCTCTATAAATTAAAGGAGAAGAACAACGCCAGCAATGAGGATAAGAGTGAACTATTTGATCTCTCTTTATAAGTTTGCCTTCTTTCTTCAAGCGATCTATAATGTCTTTATCGCAATCTTTTACGAATCTTCCAACATAGTCTGTTACTTCACTTGTGAATCTACATTCAGCATCTATTGGTTCAACACATGGAATATTTGTACCTTTAAATACTTTTGAATCTTCTTCACCAAAGGATGGAGCTATATGAACAATACCAGTTCCATCTTCTGTTGAAACATAAGTTGCATTAAACATTCTAAAGGCGCCGTCAGAACCGTCTTCATTTACTGTTAAATCTTTAAAATAAGGGAAAAGAGGTTCGTATTTTGTACCTAGGAAATCACAACCTTTTTTAGTGTAAATAATTTCATAAGAACTTTCTTCCTTATAGTAAGCACTTAATCTTGACTGAGCTAAAATATAAAAATCACCTGATTCTTTATCTAGAATTTTTACATAATCAACATCCGGCCCCATACATAAACCTTCATTAGAAGGAAGTGTCCACGGTGTTGTTGTCCAAGCTAAGAAATATGTCTTACCATTTGTAATTTCTTTATCTTCAAAAGCTGATGGACCTTTTGTAATTTTGAATCTTATTGTAATTGCTGGGTCAGTTTTATCTTTATAACCTTGAGCTAATTCATGATTTGATAAAACAGTAGAACAACGAGGACAGTATGGAAGAATGTATTTTCCTTCATAAACCATACCTTTATCCCACAAAGTTTTTAGAACCCACCAAATTGATTCCATATAATCAGGATTCATTGTTTTATAATCATTATCAAAATCAACCCAACGGCCCATTCTTGTAATTGTCTTGCGCCATTCAGATGTATAACGTAAAACAGAAGCCTTACAAGCATCATTGAATTTTTCAACGCCATAAGCTTCAATTTCATGTTTTGAATTCAATCCGATTTCTTTCTCAATTAGATTTTCAATAGGAAGACCATGACAATCCCAACCGAAACGTCTGTCAACCTTTTTACCTTTCATTGTTTGGTATCTTGCAATAATATCTTTAATTGTTGAAGGGATAAAATGACCAAAATGAGGTAGACCTGTTGCAAAAGGAGGTCCGTCATAAAAAACAAATTCCGAAGCGTCTTCTCTTTGAGATACAGACTTTTTGAAAACATCATTTTTATTCCAAAATTCTAATATTTCTTCTTCTTGTTTTGGAAAATCTACTTTTGGGCTAACTGGTTTATATGCCATACTTTATATACCTCTTATGATTGAGCATTTTAAATGAATTATACTATTATAATGAATTCTATCATTTTATTCCACATATATTTATTTACTTATTACTTATTACTTATACATTACTTATTTAACTTGTTTTATTAGGGTTTTATTTTATAATGTAAAACATGAAATTTCTTGTAATAAATGACGATACTGGTCTTACTGATGATATTGAAAAAAAACTTTGTTCATATGATAAAAAGAATAAGTGTTTATATTCAACTTTTTCTATTGAACAAATAAATATAGATACAAAAGAATTAAAAAATATTGGATTTTGTGCAATTTTAACTCAAAATCCAGCTTCCATTGATACTAATTTTCTTTCTTTCTTATTTGAACTAAAAGGATTTTTACTTTCTGAAAACATTCTGATTATTACTAATTTAGAGGTTCTTTCAAAACAAACAAATTAATCAAAAAATAATGTTAAACTAATAAAATCTTCAAAAGACTTCATTTCTTATTTAGATGATAATTTTCAAGATATAATTTCCAAAGCTACAAAAAGATTGGCAAAGAAAAAACTTCTAGATAAAGGCATTCCTTATACACAGGATTGTTTTGCAACTTATATAGCAAAAAATAAGATTCAAATTTTCAATGATTTCTTGGAAGCAGGAATGGATATCAACTCAAGAGATGATTTAGGAACTCCAATTTTGAATGTTGCCTGCAGAAACGACAATTATGAATTCGTCACAAAGATTCTTGATTTAGGAGCTGATATAAATGCTGTTTCTTTAGATAGAGGTTATACAGCTGTTATGGATTCAGTCTGGCGTGGAAATGAAAAAATTACATCTTACTTAATAAAAAAAGGTGCAGAATTAAATACAATCAACAAGGAAGGTCAAACAAACCTTATTCTGGCAGTTGGAGCCAATAGATATAATATTTGCAAACTTCTAGTAGAAAATGGATCTGATCCTGATGTAAAAGACCAGATGGGTATGTCTGCTTATACATACGCATGTTTATTTAAAAAAACTTCTATAGCTGAATTGCTAAAACCTTATCACAAAGAATAAGTAGTTTTTTTATTTTTAATTATATAAACAAAAAAAACGGGCGGCTAAAAGATGGATTTTTAGCCGCCCGTTTTTTATTATCTATTAACTATTTCTAATTATTAGCGTTTTAATGAAAGTACAGTCTCTAGTAAAGTATCTGCTGTCTGAATAGTCTTTGCATTAGACTGGAAACCTCTTTGAGTTACAATCATATCTGTCATTTGTTCAGACAAGTCAACATTTGACATTTCCAAAGCACCAGCCATCAAGCTGCCTTTTCCTGCAACTCCAGACTCACCTATTCTTGCCATACCGCTGTTGTTTGATTCAACATAAGTGTTATCTCCAGCTTTTTCCAGACCTCTGTCATTAGCAAATGTTGCAAGTGCAATCTGACCGATAGTTCTGTTTGTACCGTTGCTATAAACACCAGTAATGATTCCACTTGAATCAATTTTGAAGTTATCAAGATATCCCATTGTATATCCATCTTGATAATAAGCTTTTGTAGTACTCTTTGAAGCTGATTGAGTAACAGTATCAATTGCACTACCTATTGTTCCAAGGTTGATATTCATAGTCTGTCTATAAGGATTTCCATTTTCATCTGAATTTGAATCTGGTACAGAATATGAAGCCTGAAGAATTATTTGTCCATCAGGATTTGTTTCATTTCCTGCAGAATCAGTTACAGATTGAAGCAATCCATAATTATCAAAGTTTACCAAGAATGTATTTTGAACACCGTCTGTAGTTCCAAGTCCAATTCTTGTCTGAGTATAATCAGCATTATCTGGATCTATTTGAACAGTTGCCTGCCATTGATTTGGATTTCCTTGAACTCTTGTAAAAGAGATTGAAAGCATATGAGTGTTTCCAAAACTATCATAAACTTTTTGTTCTGTATTCCAAGTTCCTTTGGCAATGTCTGCTTCAGTGGCATTATCTGTAATTTCTGGTGTATTCTTGTTCAAGTTACATGCAAAGTTTACATTAGTTGTCTCTTTTGCTGGATCTTTTGAGCCTACAGGAATAACCAAATCTGTTGGAGTTGCAGCTGTTGTTACAATCATCTCTCCATTGATTTCATTAGCCATCCAACCTTGAACCCTCATACCGTTAGCAGGATTTACAAGCGTTCCTTCGCTATCAAGACCAAAAGCACCATTACGTGTATAAAAAGACTCCTCACCATTTTTCATAATGAAAAAGCCATTTCCTTGAATAGCCAAATCTGTTGAAACACCTGTTGACTGTAAGTTTCCTTGATTAAAAATATTATCAATAGAAGCAACTGTCATACCAAGTCCAACTTCTTTTGGGTTTACACCGCCAATTTCATCAGTTGGTTTTGCAGCTCCCGACATCTGCTGTGAAATCATATCTTGAAAGTTAACACGACCGCGTTTAAAACCTACTGTATTTACGTTGGAAATATTGTTTCCAATTACATCCATTCTTGTTTGGTGATTTTGCAATCCGGATACTCCGGAATAAAGTGATCTCATCATAGTGCTTAATTCTCCTTATCTGTTAGTTAGCATAAATAGCGCTAATCTTATCCATATCGTAATACATACCGTTTACTAGAACTTGAGGTTTTTCCCCTCTTGTAGCACCTTCTACAATTCCTGAAGTTGTTGTATCACCAATATTCAATTCTACTGTCTTACCTAAAGTTGAAGCAGCTTCTGAAGAATTCAAAAATGAAGACATTTTTGAAAAAGCTGTACTCATATTTGTCATCTGTTCCAATGAAGAAAATTGAGCCATTTGAGAAATAAACTCAGTATTTTCCATAGGACTAGTTGGATCCTGATTTTGAAGCTGTGTAATAAGAAGCTTTAAAAAGTCATCTTTTCCAAGCTCACCGCTTGTAGTACGCCCTTGAGCTATTGTTTTATTAAAACTATTTACTGCATTATCTACAGTTAGTTTTTCACTCGCACTCATTTGTGTGTTTAGTTGTTCCATCATCACCTCTACACTCTAAATTTTCGACATTTTAAGCAACAATGTTAATTGAATTGTTACTAAAATTATCCTGATTTTCAAAAATAAAATTGTTTTCTATTTCATTTGAATTTTCATTACCATAAGCTCTTTTTGCAAATAATTCATTTTGATTATTCCCTTGTTCACCAAAGTCATTATTTTGGGAAGATGAATTGTTTGAAAATGAAACGTCAAAATCACCAGTGTTAAAACCTGATTCAATAAAAGCTTCACGCAATGTTTGAGCATTATCTTTAAAAACTTCCAACGCTTCTTTTGTTGTAACAGATATTTGTGCACTAACTGATTTTCCATCCATCGATAGATGAATTTTTATATTACCTAAATCATCTGGATGAAGAACTAGATTTATTGTCCCTTGATCATTATCTTTTAAAATAATATTTCCGGCTTTCACAAATTCTGGCGCATTTTGTTGAATTTGGTTGTTCAACATCGATTGAAAATTTGAACCGTCACTACTTGCTGTTTGGCTGCTCAACGAAAGGACATTGTTTTCAGTTTGTTGCTTTGATAAATCCATTGTAATTGTAGCTTTATCATTACCTTCATACTTTATATCAAGTTTTTGCTTGCTATCTTGTTTCTTATCTGCCAGTTGATTATTTTGACTTCTGTTGTCTGTAACTTTAATTTTTTTGTTTTCAAATGAAGATGTGCTTTTTTTCTCAATTTTTTCAGATTTAGAAGCATTATCTTTTTCTTTTGAAATTGATTCTTTTTCTAAAGTTTGAGTTTTATTTTCTGCTGCTAGAATATTGCTAAAATCAACAGATATTTCTTCAGCAGTAACATCATCAGTTGATTCAACTTCAGTGTTATTTTTATCTGTTGAGATTTTCACATCTTTTACATTTATTGTATTTGTTTTTTCAGAAATATTTTTTTCATCAACAGAATTAGTGTTCAATTGATAAGCAATTTTGGTTGCATCTTCAACTTCATTCTTTGTATTTGATTTCTCTTTTTTTGAGTTTTTATCAGATTTCTCTGTTTTTGTAGAATTTTCTTTTACTTCTTGTTTTTCAATAATTGATGTATTTTTTGAAGTTTCATTTTTTTCTACAGGTTTTTCTGATACTTCCACTTTTTCATCTTTTGATTCAGATTTTTTTGTAGATTCTGCATTGCTAGAAGGCTCTTCTTTTTTTGTTTCAGTAGTTTCATCTTTCTTTTTATAAGATGTAACCAAGTCTTCAAATTTTACAGAATTATCGTTTGATGAAATATCTGCAGTTTTTGATTCGCTGTTAAATTGTAAAAATGAGTTTATGTTATCAATATTTACATTAGAAGCAATTTTTTGCATCTATTATTCCTTGTAAATATTGATAATTCTTTTTATTCCAAAGATTCAGGCTTGCTCAACATTTTTCGTTGAATTTCTGCAGCTCTTTCAGAAGGCATTAACGACAACCAATACGATCCCATTGATGAACTTCCAGAAGCAGTTGCCATTTCTTCAACTTTACGAAGAACATCTATAACAGTTTGATCGTCCATAGCAACAAGAATGTTTACTGCAGCTTCTGGCCTCATACCGTTTAGATTATTTGCAATCTGTTCAATATTTACACTTTTATCATCGTATTGTTTTACCGTTTGGTTAAATGTTTTTTCTCGTTCTTCTTGCTTTTTTTCTCTTTCTGCCAATTCTTGAGCTATTTGATTATATTGAGTTTCTAAAGCATTTATATCAGATTCCCTTTTATCAAGTTCTTCTTTATAAATATCAAGAGATTCCCTTTGTTTTCTTATTCTTTCTTCATCCAAATCTCCAGAAATTGGAGCTGTTTGAACAACTGAGGAAGTTTGAGGTTCTTTTCCGAAGAGTCTATAAACTGGTGAGAATATTGATTTCACAT
>CAYFND010000111.1:0-7030 GCA_964344405.1 uncultured Treponema sp.
CTTGGTGGTAAAGCTCAGTTTGGTGAACAGAGTCTTGGAGAAATGGAAGTTTGGGCTCTTGAAGCATATGGAGCTGCAAATACATTACAGGAAATGATGACAATTAAATCTGATGATATGAACGGTCGTTCAAAGATTTATGAATCAATTGTAAAAGGTGATCCTTCTTCTCCTGCTGGGGTTCCAGAATCATTCAACGTATTAGTACAGGAACTTAGAGGTTTGGCTCTTGATTTCACAATTTATGATGCAAAAGGTAAACAAATTGCCTTAACAGAAAGAGATCAAGAATTAATTGACAAAAATTCTTCCGGATTTGAAAAGGAGGACGTGAATGCGTGATGTTCAAGATTTCGATAGTCTAAAAATTAAATTGGCTTCCCCAGAAACTATTAAGTCATGGTCTTATGGTGAAGTTAAAAAACCAGAAACAATTAATTATAGAACTCTTCGTCCAGAGAAAGACGGTTTGTTCTGTGAAAGAATATTCGGTACTACAAAAGAGTGGGAATGCTACTGCGGAAAGTTCAAATCAATCCGTTATAAGGGTGTTGTTTGCGATCGTTGTGGTGTTGAAGTAACTCACTTCAAAGTTAGACGTGAAAGAACTGGTCATATTGAATTAGCAGCTCCAGTAAGCCATATTTGGTATTATCGCTCTGTTCCAAGTAGAATGGGACTTTTACTAGATTTGCAAGTTGCAGCTCTTCGTTCAGTTTTATATTACGAAAAATATATTGTAATTGATGCTGGTGATACTGACTTGAAAAAAGGTCAGCTTCTTTCTGAAGAAGAATATCAGGTAGCTCTAGAACATTATGGTTCGACATTCATAGCTGATATGGGTGCTGAAGCTATTAAAGTTTTGCTTGAGAATCTTGATTTGGATGCTTTGTCATACGAATTGCGCGAAAAAATGCGTGAAAAAGGTTTGAAGAGTGATAAGAGACTTTTAAGAAGAATTGAAATCGTTGAAAATTTCAGATCTTCAGGAAATAAAGTTTCTTGGATGATTCTTGATGTTATTCCAGTAATTCCTCCTGAATTGCGTCCTATGGTTCAGCTTGATGGTGGACGTTTTGCAACATCAGACTTGAATGATTTGTACAGACGTGTAATCAACAGAAACAATCGTTTGAAGAGACTTCAACAGTTGTGTACTCCAGATATTATCATCAGAAATGAAAAGAGAATGCTGCAGGAAGCTGTTGATGCTTTATTTGATAATACAAAACGCAAGCGTGCTGTAAAAGGTGCTTCAAACAGACCTTTAAAATCAATTTCCGATTTGTTAAAAGGTAAACAAGGTCGTTTCCGTTTGAACTTGCTTGGAAAACGTGTTGACTATTCAGGTCGTTCTGTAATTGTTGTTGGTCCAGAATTGAAGATGTGGCAATGTGGACTTCCTACAAAAATGGCTCTTGAATTATTCAAACCTTTCTTGATGAAAAAACTTGTTGCTAAAGAAGTTGTTGGAAATATTAAAAAAGCTAAAATGCTTGTTGAAAGCGAAGCTCCAGAAGTATATGCAATTCTTGATGAAGTTGTACGCGAACATCCAGTTATGTTGAACCGTGCCCCTACATTACATAGACTTGGTATTCAAGCTTATGAACCAGTTTTGGTTGAAGGAAAAGCAATTAAATTACATCCTTTAGCTTGTAAAGCTTTCAATGCCGACTTTGATGGTGACCAGATGGCTATCCATGTACCTTTAACACAAGCAGCTCAAATGGAATGTTGGACACTTATGTTGTCTGCAAGAAACCTTCTTGACCCAGCTAACGGTGATACTATTGTTTATCCTTCTCAGGATATGGTTTTGGGTATTTACTATATGACATCAGTTAAATCTGATGGAAAAGGTACTGGAAAAAGATTCTCTAATTCAGATGAAGTTAGACTTGCAGCTGAATCAAAGAGTATTGATTGGCAGGCAAAGATTATTGTACCTGCACCAAAAGATTCTTTTGAAGAAGGCGCTTTCTCTGGAAAACAAGTTTTCAAAAAAGGTGATTTAATTGAAACAACAGCCGGACGTTTAGCTTTCAATGAAGCTATGATGGACGAAATTGATTATGTTAATGAACAGATGACTGATAAAAAACTCAAGAAAATGATTGAGTATGTTTACCATTCAAAAGGTTCTTGGATAACAATTCAAATGCTTGATGCAATTAAAGCTGTAGGTTACAAAAACGCAACATTCTACGGAGCTTCTCTTTCTATGGACGATATCCTTGTTCCAGAAGAAAAAGTTGAAATCATGGCTAAGGCTAATGATGAAGTAAAGAAGATTAAAGAAGAAGAAAAGAATGGTGTTGTAACACAAGGTGAAATTAAAGAGCGTATCAAGAACGTATGGACAACAGCAAATACAAAGCTTACAGATAAATTGATGGACAATCTTGAAAAAGATAAAAATGGTTTCAATACAATTTATATGATGGCTACTTCTGGTGCCCGTGGTTCTAAAGGTCAGATTTCTCAGCTTGGTGCTATGCGTGGACTTATGGAAAAACCAAATGGTGATACTATTGAACTTCCAATCAAGTCAAACCTAAAAGAAGGACTTTCAGTTATTGAATACTTCATTTCTTCAAACGGTGCCAGAAAGACACTTGCCGATACTGCCTTGAAAACAGCCAACGCTGGTTACATGACAAGACGACTTGTTGATGTTGCTCAAGATGTTGTTGTAAATGAAGACGACTGTAGAACAATCAACGGTATAGATTATGCTGCAATTAAAGATGGTGATGAAATTAAAGTTCATCTAGCAGAAAGAATTGCTGGTCACTATACAATAGAAAGAGTTGTTCACCCGATTACAGGTGAATTGCTTTGTGATGTTAACGAATATATTACTGATGATTTAGCAAGCAAGATTGAAGCTGCCGGTGTTGAAAAAGTAAAACTTAGAACAGTATTAACTTGTGAAGCAAAACATGGAATTTGTGTTAAGTGTTACGGAAAGAATCTTGCTAGAAATAAGATTGTTGAAATTGGTGAAGCTGTTGGAATTATCGCCGCTCAATCAATTGGACAGCCTGGTACTCAGTTGACTCTACGAACATTCCATGGTGGTGGTGTCGCTAACGTTACTACAGAAGATAATCACATTGTGTTAAAATATGATGCATTTATTACTGGTATTCATGGTAAAACTGTTACTAAAAATGATGGAAAATTATTGTTTACACGTAAAGGAACAATGTCTGTTATAAGAGTTCTTGATAAAGTTCAGTTCTCTGATGGAGATAAAGTTCTTGTTGAAGAAGGAAAGAACTTGATGAGGGGAACTCCTCTTGTAAATGTAAACGGTAAAGATATTGAAGCTAGTGTTACTGGAAAAGTTCATATAGAAAACAATACTATCTATTTAGTAAACAAAGAGCAGAAGCTTACTATTGTAAACGGTTCGACATTGTATGTAAAAGTTGGTAATTATATAGAAAAAGACAAACCAATTGGTGAGTTTGATCCTTATAATGATCCGATTATTGCAGAAAGTGATGGATATGTTCACTTTGAAGATATTATTCCTGGAATTACATTAAACCAGAGGATTAATCCTTCAACAGGAGTAGCTGTAAAAGTTATTACAGATTTGCACCTTGATGTTAAACAGCCTCGTATGTTGATTACTGATGAAGCTGGTAACGAAAGAGGAAGTTACTATCTACCTGCAGGAACTGTTCTTCGTGTTGAAGACAAGATTGCAATTAAAGCTGGTGATACATTGGCAACAATGGAAAAAACAGCTGTAAAAGCTAGTAACATCACTTCCGGACTTCCTCGTGTATCAGAATTGTTCGATGCTCGTAAACCAAAGAATCCTTGTGTACTTGCTCAGATTACTGGTCTTGTAAAATTCAAGGGAATTACAAAAGGTAAACGTGTTGTTACAATTGAAGACGAGTTCGGTCAGATAAAAGAACACCTTGTTCCAACAACAAAGAACATGCTTGTTCGTGATGGTGATACTGTAGAAGCAGGCGAACCATTATGTGCAGGAGCTCCAAATCCTCAAGATATATTAACAATTCTTGGTGAAAACGCTCTTCATAATTATTTGATGAATGAAATCCAGGCCGTTTATCGTGTTCAGGGTGTAAATATCAATGATAAACATATTGGTGTTATTGTTCACCAGATGTTGAAAAAAGTTGAAATAGTTGTCGTTGGTGATACTAAATTCTTCTTTGGACAGCAAGTTGATAAATACAAGTTCCATGAAGAAAATGATAGAATTATAGCAGAAGGTGGATTGCCAGCTATCGGTCGTCCATTGCTACAAGGTATTACAAAAGCTTCATTAAGTGTTGATTCATTTATTTCTGCCGCATCATTCCAGCAAACTACAAAAGTTCTTACGAATGCTGCAATCAAAGGTGAAATTGATGGTTTACATGGAATTAAGGAAAATGTTGCAATTGGCCACATGATTCCTGCCGGAACAGGTATTAAGAATTATAAAGATATTAAGTTAACTGATGATAGTGATACAGACTTGGATGAGCAGATGAATGAGATTCTTGAAAAACGTCGTCAGGAAGCAGAGTCAGAATCACAACTTGAAGATACAAGTTTTTAAACAGAAGATGCTGATTAGTATTTTTTAGTAATGTAATTTATGGAATTCATAATGATGGTGATTGACAACAAAGTTATGAATTCTGTAAAATACTAGACACTATTTAAATAAAATTATGTATATTTATTCCGGGGTGCTGACCGGAAATGTAATAGGAGATTAGGCGATGCCTACAATAAATCAATTGATTCGTCAGGGTCGTAAAACCGCTGCAAATAGAACTAAGGCTCCCGCACTTGATTCTTGTCCACAGAAACGTGGAGTTTGCACTCGTGTAATGACTCAGACACCTAAAAAACCAAACTCGGCTTTAAGAAAGATTGCCCGTGTTCGTTTAAGTAATGGAATTGAAGTAACTGCATATATACCAGGAATTGGACATAACTTGCAGGAACACTCAATCGTTTTAGTACTTGGTGGTCGTGTAACGGATCTTCCTGGTGTACGTTATCATATTATTCGTGGTACAAAAGATGCACTTGGTGTTGAAGATCGTAAACGTGGTCGTTCAAAATATGGTGCTAAGAGACCAAAGGCTTAATGGAGGCGTAAGATGGGAAGACATAAGAAATCGATCGATCGTCCGTTAATGCCGGATGTAAAATATAATAGTAAAGTTGTATCTAAATTTGTTTGTCGCATGATGCTTGATGGTAAAAAAGATACTTGTATGAAAATAGTTTATTCAGCAATGGATAATCTAAAAGCAAAAACTGAAAAAGATCCTTTGGAAGTATTCTTAAAGGCTCTTGAAAATGTAAAACCAATGGTTGAAGTTAAATCTAGACGTGTTGGTGGTGCAACTTATCAGGTTCCAGTAGAAATCAGAGATTCACGTCGTGAAGCTTTAGCAATGAGATGGATTATTGATGCAGCTCGTTCTAGAAGTGGACACGGTATGGCAGAAACTCTTTCTTCTGAATTAATTGATGCTTACAATAATACTGGTACTGCTTATAAGAAACGTGAAGATACACATAAAATGGCTGAAGCTAACAAGGCTTTTGCTCATTACAGATGGTAGAATTACTTTTCTAAAAAAAACCTTAACTTTGATGTTAAGGTTTTTTTATTTTAAAATAATTTGTACTTATTTAATTGAAAGTCCCAGTTCGTAAGCTTGTTCAAGGGCTTTTGTATTTTTGATTTCTCCAATTTCTCTAACACTGCTAACACAAATTTGTCCTATATCTTCAAGCTTAAAAAAAGATAATATCATTTGATATTGAAGTTTGATTGCGTCAAAAAGGTTAGGAATGCTAGCTCCGCCAACTAAGAAAAGTCCAAGTTTTTTAACATTAAAGGTGTTTCTTAAAGGATTATGAAGTCTGTCTACTATAGCTTTTAGTTGTGATGAAATTCCGTAAAAATAAACAGGAGAAGCAATGACAACAATATCAGCTTCATTTAATTTTTCATAAATTTTCTGCATGTCATCATTTTGAACACATTTCATGTTCTTTAAACAACAATTACAGCCCGTACAAGAATTAACTTTATATTCTGATACGGAAATCATTTCAACTTTATTATTAATAGAAGCTCCTTTCATAAAAGATTTTGAAAGTTCAGTTGTATTTCCGTTATTTCTTTCACTTCCTACTAAAATTATAATATTACTCATAAATAGATTATATATAGAAAGAATTGAAAAGTTAAGTTTCTAAAATAGGAATGTATAAATCTGTTGGTGAAATATTGTGATTTATCTTATGTAGCTATTGCATTTTTTTATAATAAAAGATATAAATATACTACTTGACTACTTTTATAAAAGTGGTAGAGGGTTCTTTGAGAGTCAGGCGGATAAAATTATTTTATCCGATATATCCGTAAAACTAATCAGAAATGATTTTTAGGTATATATAGCCCTTGAGTTTTTATAAAATAGTTATCGTTGGTAGCTTTTGTTTGAATGTAAGTTAAGGGTTTCTGCTAGTCTGCAATAGACTAAAAAAACTCGATTATACCAAACCAGTTATCAAGTTGTGATAATGATCGGTGGTACAGAGTTGTAAAACTTCGAAATTATGAAGTTTTATATTTAGAATTAATTTCTATCTGTCCTATCTTTAATTATCTCATAAAAAAATTTAATAAGTGTGTATGCGAATAAGACGCTTTCTTTTAGGAAGTAACTTGTTCTGGCTTAAAGTGCAACACATAAAATTAGTGTGCCGGATATAAGTAAATAATTCGGCAAGGAGAAACACATGGCAAAGGAAAAGTTCGAAAGAACCAAACCTCACATGAACGTTGGTACTATCGGTCACGTTGACCATGGTAAGACAACTTTGTCTGCAGCTATTACTCAATACTGCGCAAAGAAATTTGGCGATCATGCTTTAAAGTATGATGAAATTGATAACGCTCCAGAAGAAAAGGAACGTGGTGTTACAATCAATACTCGCCACCTTGAATATCAGTCAGACA
>CAYFND010000112.1:0-6834 GCA_964344405.1 uncultured Treponema sp.
CCGTCAAATTCAAAAGCTTCGGCTATTTCTGTATGTTCATCTTTAAAAGCATTCCACTTTTCATTGTAATTCTCTATAACAATTTTTTCTGCTTGAACTTGCTCATCAGAATATGCAAATTCATCTTCATCCATGGCTTCATTTTCTGCTGCTATAGCTTCATCTGATGTATTTTCATCGAACATGGCCATTACTGATGCATACATATCTTCATATGAATCTGCTTCATCGATTGCTGCAAAAGGATTTTCCAATTCACCAGAATCAGAATCTTCTTCTGGTTGTAATGAAACTATGTCAGAAGTTAAGCTTTTAAAATAGAAAGCAGACTGAAACATAGACAAGCTTTTTGTGACTTTATCAGAAATTCTTGCAGGATTTATTCTTGGAATAAATAGAAGGCAAAAAAGAAATAATATGAAAAACTTGGTGATAAGGTCTGTAATAAACGGAACTTTAATCAATTTTTTTTCATTTGATTTTGATTCTTTCAAAGGTTTCTCCATATAAGTGCATTTTTTTGTACATTTTTGAAATTCTATAAATAAATCTCTCGGGATTTTAATACTATGTTGTAAAATTATAAGTCTCTTTTTTTTATATGATATTTAATTCCTATCCACTTTTTATTCTAAAAAACTCTAAATTTTATAGACATATATTTTTTTTTATTTTATTATTCAAATTAAATAGTGAAATCTATTCTAGGAGGATTTTATGTCAGTATTAGAAGTAACAAAAGAAACATTTCAAACAGAGGTTTTAGAAAATTCAAAACCTGTTCTTGTGGATTTTTGGGCTAGTTGGTGCAATCCTTGCAGAATGATGTCATCTACAATAGAGGACATTGCAGACAATAATCCAGAAATAAAAGTTTGCAAAGTAAATGTTGATAATGAAAGTGAATTAGCAGAAAAATTTTCTGTAATGAGTATTCCTTTTTTTGCAGCATTTAAAGACGGTAAATTAGTAAAATCGTGTGTTGGTGTTCAATCAAAAGAAACAATATTAGAATTATTCAATTAATTTATGGGATTTGACTCCCAAATCTTTTTGATATTACCAGCAATTATAGTGGCGGAACTTTCAGTTATCGGTTTATTAACAAGAACGATGATTGAAAGTTTTTCATTTAACACATAACCGTTATAAGCATTAAAACAATCAGTATTGCCTGCATGAAGAATCATTCCATCCCCAATATACAAACCATATCCGTAAGATTCAGAACTTATCATCTTTTGAAAAATCTTTTTATCAATAACTTTTCCATTAACAAATGAATAATTCCATTTGAATAAATCAATTACATTGGAATTTACATCTCCACAACCAAGCGCAATATTTGCAGGAATGCTTAAATACTTACCGTTTCTATCATAACCTTTGGCATCTGTGTTTTGAAATTGAATATTGCTTGATTTCATTCCACAAACAGAAAAAATGTTATTTTGAATATAATCTTCATATTTTTGATTTGTTACAATCTCAATTATTTTTGAAAGCAGATAATAATCGGTGTTGCAATAAAAATACGTGCTGTTTGGCTCGGTAAAAAGCGGAGCATCGTACAAAGAGTTCAAAACTAAATCCCGGTCAACTTCATCACCAGAAAGTTCGGCCTTTTCAATCAGTCTTGCGGTTTTTAAATCAAAGAAATCATAAGGAGAATTGATGTGGTCAAATAAGCCGGAATGCATTGTGAGCAGCATATCTACTGTTATCTTGTCGCCATGAATAAACTCTGGAAAGAATTTGGATATTTTATCATCAAGAGAAAGCTTTTTTTGGTGAACAAGCTGCATTATTGCAGCTGCGGTCATTTGCTTGGTGATGGAGCCGACTTCATATGTAGTTTGAATTGTATTATTTGCAGAATTGGAATCTTTTGAATCTGAAAGTCCGTATCCTTTGGCAAAAATTATATTCTTGTTTTTACCAACTAAAACAGAACCTTGGAAATTATCTTGCTGTAGATAAGAATCAACTTCATTGATAAAGTTTTCATAAGATGAATCTAATATTTCAGGTTCAGTCCAATCTTTATTTTTAATTGAAGTGCAGGAAATAAAAAAGGATGAAATAAGGAATAATCCCAAAAAAGAAACTATTATGTTTTTCACCAATTCTTTTTTCAAAACTAACCTCTTTTTCATCCTTGTTCTTGATTTTATATATTTTTATTAATTATTTTAGTTTTATATTCCCCAGTTTGAATATCAATAAAACGTACAAAAAGTGAAACTTTATTGTCATTATTTAATGAATTCCAAATTGTTGTTGAAAATTCGTCTATATTTCCTTTTATTCCAACTTTTACAGGTTCTCCGTAAAAACTAGGTAAAGGATTTCCATCTTTCATATAAGTGTGAATGTAATGACCTTCTCCAGATACTGGATTATCATATGTAAAAGTAAATCTTAAACAGTTATCAGGATTTCCTTCATCACTTTTTAGAATTGACAACGAATAAGCCAATTTTTTGTTTTCAATATCCAGAAGACTAGAAATTCTTGGTGTATAATTTGGAGCATCATGTTCATATTTTCTACTTCTTAATGATTCTTCAAAAGTTAAGCCTTTTTTTAAGCCGTCAAAAATTGTATCTGTTTGATCACCGTTTGTAACAATAGTCTTTTCACCAAGAACACGTACAGCTGCATAAATAATCAAGCTTGGATCACCAGCGATTAGTTTTTCATCAAAAGCTTTTGTTCTAACAACATCATCTTCAACTACAAAGATTCTATTTCTACTTCCAGCGCTTCGTCCCATTGTCCAATATGCAGAAACAGCATATTTTCCATCTTCAGACAAACCTGCAATAATTCCTCTTCCTGGATATGATGTGGAAGATAATTCGTTAGTTAAATCAACAGTACTCATTTTTCACCTTTATCTAATTTTTTCAACTTCATTATGTTGTTTTTCTAGGATATTCATAATTTCATCAATTGTCTTCTGCTTTGGATCAGGATCATCTTGAGGTAAAGAAGCAAGGAAATTATTACGGAATTCTTTGCAATCCATAACGTCACTAGCTGTCAACAAAACTTTATCTTGTTCTACAATATCCATTAACATATCGTTAGGATTTTCTGGATTTATTCGCAAACAGTTTCCGTTATTTGAAATCAAAATCATTTTATCGAACAATCTTAAATATGAATCAATTTCACGCAAACCTTTTTTAGTTTCAGGTTTGCCCGGTCTATATCTAGTTCCGCTTGGAAATACCAAAATAATCTGACCACGTTTCTTGCAATCATCCATGGCCCTCATAGCAGCAAAATTTATTTTTCTAGCACGTTTCTCTTCTTCAGCTTTTTCTTCTTCAGAAATTGTATCTTTACTTTCCACATCACTCAAACTACGAGTTGGATAAATAACAACACGAGTAAAACCTTCTGCAAATGCACGAACAGCAGGATTGGCCTCATTTAATTTCATACCGGCAACAGCTACAATTCTAGAAGCAAAATCTTTTGCCCATTCTTCACCTTGATTTTCCAGCAAATAAAGAATCAAAGGTAAATCCAAGTTTGTGTAGTGTTCCATCAAAATCAGACCACGTTTACCTTCTTTTACAACAGATTCATAAAAAGCTTTAAAATTTTCAACATTATTTAATCCAGAGTCGTTAAGAAGATTCTCTTTTATTAAAGAATACATATATTTTCGTGATTCCAAGTTAGCTTCTTCATATACTTTAGATTCATCAATTTTTGCAGCAGCCTTTGAAATCTTCATTAAATCAGCAAAAACCTGTCCATATTTCTCTTTAAGCATTGTACCCATCTACAAAACCTCTTGTATAAATAGTAAAAAATAAACTCCAGACTTAAAATAATAAAACATTTTTGGATTATATGCTATACTTTGCAAAATGCAAATAAAACACATACTTTTTGACTTAGATAACACAATTTATCCTTCCTCTTCAAAAATGAATGATGGAATTACAAAACGAATGCTTGAATGTGTAGCTGATTTTTTTAATGTTTCTTATGAAGAAGCAATTGAATATAGAAAAAAGAACATCACTAATTATTCAACAACGCTGGAATGGCTAAGGGATGAAGGCTTAACAGATATAGAAAGATTTTTGGCGTATGTACATCCAGAAAACGAGGCTGATGAATTGAATGAACAGCCAAAACTCCGCGAATATCTGCTTTCAATAAAATATCCAAAATCAATTCTGACAAACGCTCCAAAAGAACACGCAGACAGAGTTCTATCAAAATTAGGAATTGCCGATTTATTTGAAACAATCACTGATATTAGAGATGCAAACTTTTTGGGAAAACCTTATCCTCAATCATATGAAGCCGCTTTGACAAAAATGAACGCCCAAATAGAAACAACATTATTTTTGGACGACATGAGAAAATACGTGGATGGTTGGAAAAATCTTGGCGGAACAGCAATTTTGATTGGAAAAGACAACGGAAGGCCTCTTTCACCAAATGCAAATTCTGTTCAAATTACAAAAAAATCAGAACAAGGCAGAATCATCAATCTGAACAGCATATACGAATTGCAAATAAAAGATGGAATCCTACAAAATAAGTAGTGATTTTTTTACATCAAAACGCTATATTTTCAAAAACGGGGCATTAGCTCACCTGGTAGAGCGTGTGGTTCGCAATCATAAGGTAGTCGGTTCAAGTCCGATATGCTCCATTTTACGAATGTAAAATTTTTTATATACATTTCCTATATGCAAGCGATGTTTACATCGCATGCTCCATTTTGTAAAATATATTTATGGCTAAATTTCTTACTATTTGTTTAAGTACAACTATTCAACGCACAATTACGTTTTCCTCAATTTCTCTTGAAAAAGTTAATCGTTCTGAAAAATACAGAATTGACGCTTCAGGAAAAGCTATCAATACAGCTAGAGTCCTTTCTCAATTAGAAAAAGATTGCGTTCAAATAATCTGTCCTCTTGGGAAAAACAACAAAGATGAATTTCTTTCACTTGCAAAAAAAGATAATCTTCCTGTTGAATATACTCAGACAGAAGGTAATATCCGGGAATGTTGGACTTTGCTTGATTCTTCAAAACAAACAACAACAGAACTTGTAGTTGGGGAACCACTTCTACAAGGTGACTTTTCTAAAAATGAAGATGAAATCCTTGAACAAATCGACAAATTTATTCCACAAGTTGATTGCGTTCTTTTATCAGGAAGCAAACCGCTTATCTGGTCCGACAATTTGATTATAGAAATTGCAAAAAAAGCGATTCAAAACAACAAAATCTTTTTGGCTGATTACTGCGGAAAAGATTTATTGAACACACTCAACAGTTACATTCCTTCAATTATTAAAATAAATGATGAAGAATTTTGTAAGACCTTTAATTTTGATTTCCCTTTATCTGAAGAAGAATTAAAAACACAAATTTGTTCAAAGAGTTCTGAACTTAAAAACATTATAGTTATCACACGAGGAACAAAATCTACATTTGCAGCAAAAGACGGATGTTTTTACGAATGTCCAATTGAAAGAGTTACTGCTATAAACACAACAGCTTGTGGAGATTCATTCAACGCTGGCTTTATTTATGAATATTCATCATCAAAAGACATTTCAAAATCTTTACAAAAAGGAACTTGGTGTGCTGCAAGAAATGCAGAAAGAGAATGCCCCGGAGCCATCATATAAGTATTTTTTCTTATTGTATTTTTAGTTTTTTAAGATATTATTAGGTTAAAATATTTTTATATTAGTTAATAAAGGCAATAAAATGATTGAAAGAAAACCTCTTGTAAAAGACTTGTATACAGCTGACCCTTCAGCTCACGTATTTAATGGAAAAATCTATATTTATCCTTCTCATGATCCAGATGCTGATGTTGAAAACAATGACAATGGTGATCAATACAACATGTCTGACTATCATGTTTACGAAATGGAAGATACAGAAACATATCCAAAAGATTGTGGATGCGTCTTAAAATTGGAAGATATACCTTGGGCGTCAAAACAAGTTTGGGCTCCAGATTGTGTAGAAAAAAATGGAAAATACTACTTTGTTTTCCCTGCTCGCGACAAAAACAACATGTTCAGAATCGGAATGGCTGTTAGTGATAATCCAGCCGGACCTTTCAAAGCAGAAAAAGAACCAATAAAAGGAACTTACAGTATTGACCCTTGTTTATTCCCAGACAACGACGGAAAATATTACTTAACATTCGGCGGACTTTGGGGCGGTCAACTTGATCAATATAAAGACAACGTTTGGAGTGCTGACAATAAAGAACCAAAAGGAAATGAAGCAGCTAAATGTCCAAAAATTGCATTAATGAATGACGATTTGCTTTCATTGGCAGAAGATCCAAAAGATATAGTTATCCTTGATGAAAAAGGAAATCCTCTTGTTGGTAGCGATGAAGACAGACGCTATTTTGAAGGTCCTTGGTTATTCAAGAAAGATGATACTTATTACTTTACTTACTCAACAGGAACTACACATAAAATTTGCTGGGCAACATCAAAAAATGTTTATGGACCATACACATACGGTGGAATTATCCTCACTCCTGTTTTAGGTTGGACAACACACCATTCAATACTTGAATATAAAGGCAAATGGTACATGTTCTATCATGATTGCGAATTATCAAATGGAGTTAATCAGAAACGCAACATTAAATTCTGTTCACTAGAATTTAACCCAGACGTTAGAATAAAGACAATTGATGGCAGCTTAAAATAATAAAAAAAGGACTTCTGAACGAAGTCATTTTTTTTATTTCCCGGCTCTTGCCGTGCGCTCTCTCGTTTCAAATCCCATATTGTTAAAATAAAAAACGCAACTT
>CAYFND010000113.1:0-6721 GCA_964344405.1 uncultured Treponema sp.
TGAATTGCAACTCCATCAGCACTTGGATCACTAAATGGAAGCTGGATTTCTAGGATGTCAGCTCCTCCCTTAATTAAAGCCCTTGCTGCTGTTAGTGCGATTTGTTCTGTTGGATAACCTGCAACAAGGTGACTCATTAGTTTTATTTTTTCCATAATTTATTCCTCAAAAGTTTATTTACTATAATTGCTGATTAATTTTGCCATGTGGATGTCTTTGTTGTCTTCCAGACGGTCTAGTTCTGATTTTAAGAAAGTTTTCCATTCATCTGGTCTAAAAACCGGACTTGTAATAAAGATGTCCTTGTCACCGCGACCGCTCATATTAATAATTATAGCTTTGTCTTTTGGTATTTTTTTTGCGATTTTTATTGCGGCGGCTCCTGCATGAGCGCTTTCCATTGCAAAAAGAATGCCTTCGTGCTTTGCAAAAAAACTTAGGGCGCTTAATGCTTCCTCATCCAAAATGGAGGTGAATTCAATCCTGTTGCTTTTGCCAAGGGCTGCCAGTTGGGGTCCTATTCCCATGTAATCCAAACCTGCGCTGATTGAACGTGTTGGTAAAGATTGACCGTCGTCATCTAGCAGGAATCTGCTTTTATAGCCTTGAACAATTCCTTCACGGCTGGCATTTCCCGTCATTCGGCTGGCATTTTCACCAATGTTTGGCCCGATTCCGCCTGCTTCAGCACCAATCAATCTGGGCTTGTCCTGGTCAATAAAAGGACTGAAAAATCCGATGGCGTTACTTCCTCCACCGACACAAGCCACCATCGCGCCAATCTCTATTCCACGTTCAGAGCACTGCTTCTTTACTTCTTCACCAATGACGCTTTGAAAAGTTCTGACGATATCTGGAAAAGGTGCGGGACCAAGTGCGCTTCCAAGAACATAATGTGTTGTCTCAAAGTTTGCAGCCCAATCACGCATTGCTTCGTTTACGGCATCTTTCAGAGTTCTGCTGCCTGATTGAACGGAATGAACTTTGGCTCCATACATTTCCATTGAGGCTACATTTGGTTGTTGGCGGCGGACGTCAACTTCGCCCATATAAATTGTGCAATCCAGTCCTAATTTTGCGCAAGCCGCAGCCGTTGCAAGTCCGTGCTGACCGGCTCCTGTTTCTGCAATGATTCGCTTTTTGCCCATTTTTTTTGCCAGCAAGCATTGGCCTATCGCATTGTTGATTTTGTGCGCGCCTGTATTTGCCAATCCTTCCAATTTGATGTAGATTTTTGCGCCACCCAAAAGTTCTGTTGCTGTTGGAGCGAAGTATAAAGGTGTTTCCCTTCCAATGTAGTCACGGCGGATAATGCTGAGTTCTTCAAGAAAATCCTTGTCCTTCATATATTTTTCAAAAGCTTGAGTTAGTTCATCCAAAGGACGGCGGAGAACTTCTGCTACATATTTACCGCCATAATTGTCAAAAAATCCGTTATTTGATTCTATCATTTTGATTTACTCCTATTGATTTGTAGAAAAAGTGATTTCATTTTTTCCAAGTCTTTAATTCCGTGTTCTTTTTCAACTCCGCTTGAAACATCAATCAATTCGGGGCTAAAAGATTCAATTATTTCTGCGATATTCTGAGGATTGATTCCTCCGGCAATCCAGATTTTTGTCTTATGTTCAATTTTTTCTACAAGCGAGTTCTCTATCAATCGACCTGTTCCACCGACGAGGTTTGCTTTTTTTGAATCAATCAAAATGCGGCTTTCTCCTAAATCGAGTAGTCCGTCAATTTTATTAATGTCTTGTTCGCTGGAGATGTTCACAACCGGAAAATGCGGAATGTTGTTCAATTCTTTTGATTTTAGGAACGCATCCGCACATCCATGCAATTGAATAAAATCAAGGATTCCGTCTTTTGCCAAGTTTATGGCTGAAATCGATTCGTCACTAGAAATATCTGTGATTACTCCGCATAAGAATGGACATTTCACATTGCTCTTTGAAAAAGCGTCTTTTACTTTTTTTACAACTTCAGAAGTGGTGTTCCTGGGACTTTCTTTGCAGAAGATGAATCCCAAGAAATCAGCTCCAAGTTTTGCCGCATTTAAAGCGTCAGTTTCATTTGTGATTCCGCATATTTTTACAAAAGGACTGTCTTTTTGAATATTTGCAAAAGAACGCCATTTTTTTGAGTTTTGAGTTTCTGTTGAATTCAAAAAGCCTTCAACTAATAGTTTTGATTCCTCAGGATTTTTTGCCGCGGCTTCACCCAAAAGCATAGCGTTAAATCCAAGGCTTCCGACAAAATTTGCTGATGAAGGAGTTTTTATTCCACTTTCAAAAACAATGCGGACATTATCTCCTGCAATCTGCTTTATTTGAGCCATCATTCTTACAGGTTTTAGGAAGTCAATGCTGAAATCGCTTAAATCGCGGGAATTCACTCCGCAAATAAAAACTGACGAATCAACAGAAGAAGCTGCCAATTGTAGTTTTCGTAAATCGTCTTGTGTTCTAAGTTCCAAAAGCGCTGTAATTTTTAGTTCTTCACATTTTTTTATCATTTGAAGCAAAACGTCGTCAGATAATATCCGCGCAATCAATAAAACTGCATCGGCGCCAAATTTATAAGAGATTTCAACTTCTTCTGGAAATAGAAGAAAATCCTTCCGCAAAATTGCTGATGGTTCTTGCTGGCTTTTTACAGAAAGTGAATCAACTGATCTACAAGCGTTTTGCAAGTCTGCAAGGCTTCCTTTAAAATAATTTTGTTCCGTCAAAACAGAAATTGCAGCCGCTCCGTTTTCCATATATTCAGAAGCGGTTTTAAAAGAATCCAGTGCGGGGGAAATATCGCCCTTGCTTGGTGACGCCCGCTTTATTTCTAGAATCACGCCTTTATTTTGTAGAAAAGGTGTGATTGGTCTGTTTCTTTTTGAAGGAATGGGAAAACCAAAACTGAGTCCTTTTTTTTCAATGTCGCTTTTTCTTTTTGTGATGATTTGTTCAAGAATCGTCATGTTTACTTATTCCCTTATTGCTTGTTTGATTCGGTGATGATTTCTTCCAGTTTTGAAAGAGCTTTTCCACTTGAAATTGACTCCAACGCCATTTCGTAGCCTTCTTTTATTGTTCTAGTCTTTCCACTTATGTACAAAACAGCACCGGAATTAAGTCCCACGGCGGCAAGAATGGCTTTTCTGCCTCTTCCTTTAAGAATGTCCATTCCTAGTTCTGCGTTTTCTTTTCCACTTCCACCGGACAATTCTTCTATATCAATATCTTTAAGTCCGAATTTTGCAGGATCTATAATGTATTCGTATTCTTTTCCGTCGTCGTTGATTTGATATGCGTAAGTCACTTCGCAAGGAGAAATTTCGTCAAATCCGTCTTTGCTTGTTATTACAAGGACGCGTTTTGCTCCAAGTGATTTTGCCGCCTTAGCTACAGGTTTTAATAAATCTTTACTGTAAACGCCCAATAATTGGTATGCCGCGTTTGCTGGGTTGGAAAGAGGACCCAGAACATTCATGATTGTTTTAATTCCAAGTGCCTTTCTAACAGGAGAGGCAAAACGCATGGCTCCGTGATAAATTGGTGCCATCAAGAAGCCAAATCCGGTTTTGTTGATTAATTCAGCTGTTTTTTCCGGTGTGTTGTCAATTTTGATTCCAATGTTTTCGTAAAAGTCCGCCGCTCCGGATTTGCTGGAAACAGCTCTGTTCCCGTGTTTTGCCATTGATTGGCCGCAACTTGCACAAACAATTGCAGACAATGAGGAAATGTTGAAGCTTCCTTTTCCGTCTCCGCCAGTTCCAACAATTTCTGCAAGGTTGCCACCGTTGATGTTGAGCGGTGTTTTCTTTGCACAAAGTACAGATGCGCATCCGGCTAATTCTGTTGAAGATGGACCTTTAGCTGCAATGGCTGTTAAAATTGCAGAAGTGACACGTTCGTCCAGTGTGCCGTCCGTAAGATTTTCCATGAATAAAGCCGCTTGTTCTTCAGATAAATCTTTTTTCTCTAATAATTGATTCAAAAAAGCTGCAACTGGTAGATTCTCCCTTCTGTAGTTCAAAAAAGCCCTGAAGATGTCGTCTCCGGATTTTGATGCAATTGATTCTGGATGAAACTGAATGCCTTCAATAAAAAGAGATTTGTGCCTTATTCCCATGATGTCGCCGTCTTTTGCCAATGCTGTTATTTCAAAATCTGAGGATAAAGTGTCTTTGTCGATTACAAGCGAATGATAGCGTGTGAAAGTTCCAGTCTTTCCGATTATGCGGAACAAACCTCTTCCGTCAAGGTTCATTTCTTCAACAACTCCGTGCTTAATCATTTTTGCCTGAACTATTTTTGAACCAAAAGCTTGTCCGATAGCTTGATGCCCCAGACAGATTCCCAGAATTGGAATTTTTCCGGCAAAATATTTGATCGCCTCCAAACTGATTCCAGCTGTATCTGGTGTTCCAGGTCCCGGCCCGATAATCAAATGGCTTGGATTCAATCTTTCAATTTCTTCAATTGTAATTTCTTTTGAGCGTATAGTTTTTATCTCTTCTGTTCCAAGCCTTTCCAACGACTGTGCGATATTGTATGTAAATGAATCATAATTATCTAAAAGTAAAATCATTTTTTTCTCCTATAAATCTTTATTTTGACTCTGGATTTTCCAAAACTGCGCGTAATGCACCAAGTTTTTCGTTTGTTTCTTCCCATTCACGATCTGGATTGCTGTCAAAGACAATTCCGCCGCCGGCTTGAAGAGTCCATGTGGAACCTTGTTTTAAAGTGCAGCGAATTCCAATGCAAAAGTCCAAATCACCTGAAGTTTGCAGATATCCGATGGCACCTGCATAAAAACGTCTTTTTACTTTTTCAAGCTGGCTCAGAATTTCAATGGCTTTTATTTTTGGTGAACCGCTGACTGTTCCCGCAGGAAATGTCGAACGCAAAACTTGAATCTGTTTAATTCCGTCTTTTATTTTTCCTTGAACATCGCTGACCAAATGCATTACGTGGCTAAAATACTCACAGTCCATGTAGCGTGTAACTTCAACACTTCCACTTTTGCAAACTCTGCCCAAATCGTTTCTTGCCAAATCAACAAGCATCAAGTGTTCGCTCAATTCTTTGTGGTCGTTCAATAAAGAGGCCTTTAGTTCTTCATCTTCTGCTGCATTCCTTCCTCTTTTTCTTGTTCCCGCGATTGGACGGATTGAAGCGTTTCCTTGACGAACACGCACTAGGCTTTCTGGTGAACTTCCCAAAATCTATTTGTCGCCAAAATCTATGTAAAGCAAGTAAGGGGATGGATTGATTGAACGCAAGCGGCGGTAGATTTCCAAAGCACTTGTGTTACATTCCAGTTGGAGCCTACGGCTTGGAACCGCTTGAAAAATATCACCTTTTACAATGCTTTTTTTAAGTTCAACAACCTTGGTTTTATATTCAACTTCAGACTGTGAAATATCTGTTATTGTTTTACACGGTGAATTTTTTTCTGGTTCAGATAAATAAGAAAAATCCAAATCTGTTAGTCTTGTCTTTAATTTTTCTACGGCTTCCTGCAAATTGATTTGATGTTCTGTGTAGTTCAGTGCAAAAATGTGCAATGTATCAGAAAAATGGTCAAAAATAATATAGATGTGTCCCACTACAAATTCGCTTTCTGGAATTTTCAATTCATCTTTCTGCTCTGCCAAAGTTATAGTGTCGCATCTTGCGCAGAATTCATAACCTAAATATCCAATACCGCTTGCCGGAACAGGAATGTTCTTCACTGGTAGTTCGTTCTCTTTGGCAACGTATAAAAGTGCATCCAGAATATCGGGAGTGTGTGGAATTGTGCTTCCTTGAGCAATCATCTCCACTTCATTGTTTTGTTCAAGAAGGTTGTTTTCATTAAATGGAACTCGTCTGCCGTCAATAACAAAGGAAATTCCTTCTTCGTCTTGAAGAATGTGAAAAGCCTCTTCCGCCAATAAAATTGAATATCGTTCCCGCCCCATGTTGAACCGGGCGCTTTCCAGAATGGCTTTTGCTCCAATTTTTTTTGCCAGGGAAAATGGCGTATATCTATCACTTGGTAAGCTGAGATAAATGGAATCTGTTCTTTTATTCATATACTCTCCTAAAGGATTTTGTATCAATGTGTTTCTGTAAATAGAAACATTACTATCTGTAGTAACAATACATCACTAATAAGTTACTGTCAATAGTAACAAAGGAGGAAGTTTGCAAAAAAAAAGAACTAAAACTGTAAAATTTTCATTCTTACAAATTTTAGTTCTTTTTTATTTTAATAAGTCTTTTTTCTTAAAGATTAATTGCCTGTTGTAACAACTTTAAAGGCTTCCATAACTGACTCGTCATGATTCAATCCTCTAGCTTCACATTTTGCAATTTCTGTCATCATTTTTTGGTAGTCATTTGGAACAATCTTCTTGAAGTTCTTCAAATAAGAATTGAAATCCTTTAGTATTCGTTTTCCAAGTTCAGAACCAGTTTCTTTAGTATGTTTTTCTATTAAAGATTTGATGATTTCAGAATCGTGTTCATCTGTAACTTCGCTCATGGAAACAAGCTGTTTGTTCAACCTTAAATACAAATCATGGTTCATATCAAGGACATAAGCCGTTCCACCGCTCATACCTGCAGCAAGGTTGCGTCCGGTCGGTCCCAAAATCAACGCTGTTCCGCCTGTCATATATTCAAGTCCGTGGTCGCCACAACCTTCAACAACGGCAGTAACGCCGGAATTACGGACG
>CAYFND010000114.1:0-1608 GCA_964344405.1 uncultured Treponema sp.
TTGACAGCATGGGACGCGGTTCAATTCCTGTAATTTCAGAAAACAGATTTCCTAAAACCGTTTCGTCTGATTTTATCAAGAAATACAAGAAGATTGAAAACAAAGCTATAAAGACCCTTCAAAGTGCGGGTGACGGCAAATATTTTATTCTGCCAACTGGATACAGCGATAATGCAAGTTTTTTAGCCAATGGAATTCCTTCTTGCGCAATAACGATGCTTCCCGGTGAGGAGATTGATTTGTATTTGAAATATCTATCAAAAAATAAAAAGGATTTTTCAGAAATAAAGAAGGACGAAAATGCAATCTCTTTTATTCCAAAAACTTGGAAAATGTTTCATACAAATGAAGATAATGCCGAAAATTTAGATGATGAGGCTTTCATAAAAACAAAATTAATTTTAAATGAATTAACACGGATTATTTAAAATAAAGTATATACTTTATTTTTTACAATAAGCGCTAATATTTAATAATAGGAGCTAGTATTTTGAATTTAAACGAATTTTCAAATAAGGTTAAGAAATTTAAACTTAAAAATATATTTTTAATATGTTTTATTGTTATTATCTGTGTCTGTATATCTGCTATTTTTTTATTGTTTTTTGTTTCTTATAATCAACGTTCATATAAAGACCAAGTAGATGATTATTTGGATTCTACAAAAGCAATTAGTGAATTGAATAATACTTCAACTTTTTTAACAAGGCAGACTGATTATTTTACTATAAATCTGGAAAAAGAATTCCTTGATAATTACTTAAATGAAATTAATGTAAAAAGAACTAGAGAAAATTCAATTAATCTTTTAAAAATGACTCATGATGGAGACAAAATTGGTGTTAATGCAACCTTCGGTTTGAATGAATCATATTATCTACAAAAAAGAGAATTATATGCAATGAAGCTTTTATGTGATGGTGCTCAATTTCCAGAAACTTCAATCCCTGAAGAAATAAAGACAATTCAATATAGAGATGGAGATGAAAATCTATCTTCTACAGAAAAGCTGGTAAAAGGTCGTGACATCATTTTTAGTTCTGATTATATAGCTACAAAAAATAGACTTGAAGATTATTATTCAAAAGCTCAAGCTGGACTTGTAAATAACGTTTTAATTGCAAGTGAAAAATATGACATTTTGTTAAAATATATTAATATCTTAGGTTTTATAATTTCTGTTTTCTTTATAATATTTACAGTTGTTTTTGCAATAATCTTATTTTTGGCTGTATTACGCCCGTTCAACAAATGTATAGAGGCAATTAAGAAAGGTGAAAAGGCTAATAGTCATAGTTTTTATGAACTTCAATATTTAATAGATACATATAATTCAGTATTTGATTCAACAATTCATGAAACAACAGAACTTAGACATAAAGCCGAGCATGATCCATTAACAAACCTTATAAATAGAAATGCGTTTGAAGAAATTAAAAGAGTTTTGAGCGGCTCCTCGGAACCTATTGCCTTTTTGTTGATAGATATAGATTTCTTCAAAAAAGTAAATGACGATTTTGGTCATTTAATCGGTGATGAAGTTCTTAAAAAAATTGCAAGAATGTTGATGGAACAATTTAGGTCTACAGATTATGTAGTTCGTTTTGG
>CAYFND010000114.1:1618-6697 GCA_964344405.1 uncultured Treponema sp.
TGCAATTATCATGACAAAATTCGGCGATTCTCCAAAAGAAATAATTAAAACTAAAATTGATAATATGAATAACAAACTTCAGAATGTTTCAGACGGACTTCCTTCAGTATCATTGAGTGTTGGTGTTGCTATTTCTCAATGTGGATTTATTGACAGTATAGTTGAATTTGCGGATGAAGCCTTGTACAAGGTTAAAAGAGGCGGACGCTGTAATTGTTCATTTTATCAAGCTGAAAAATTGAATAAAAAATAAAGTTAGTTTGCCTTAACTAAAAATATATATTATCTTATTTCAAGGTAGTGTATATGAAAAGATTTGACATTAGCGGAATGAGTTGTGCGGCTTGTAGTACAAGGGTTGAAAAAGCTGTTTCTTCAATAGAGGGTGTAAAATCTTGCTCTGTAAATTTGCTGACTTCCTCCATGGAAGTTGAAGGTGATATTCCAACAGAAAAAATTATCAATTCTGTAGAGAAGGCCGGTTACGGGGCAGTTGAAAAGAACTCCAGCTCAAAAGAACAAAAAACATCCAGTGTAGAGACAATTCAAAAAAAAGACTTGAATCGCCTGATAAAGCGTTTTTCTGTTTCATTGTTTTTTCTACTTGTTTTAATGTACATTTCAATGGGGCATACAATGTTCCATTTTCCGTTACCTTCATTTATTTCTCATAATTATTTAGCATTAACATTAATACAGCTTTTACTTTCTTCTATAATAATGGTCATAAACCAAAAGTTTTTCATTAGTGGTTTTAAAAGCCTGTTCAAATTATCTCCAAATATGGATTCCTTGGTTGCTCTTGGTTCTTCAGCATCTTTCATATACAGTGTTTTTGTTTTTATTGATATGACCAATTCTGTTTATAAGAACGAACTTTCCAAGATAATGGAAAATTATCATGATTTATATTTTGAAAGTGCCGCAATGATTCTTGTTTTAATCACTGTAGGAAAAATCCTTGAATCATATTCAAAAGGAAAGACGACGACAGCTGTAAATTCTTTGCAAAATTTATCTCCAAAAAAAGTAACGGTATTAAAAGAAGAAAAAGAGTTTGTTGTAGATTTTGAAAAAGTTGCAGCAGGTGATATTTTTGTCGTAAAACCAGGCGATATAATTCCTGTTGATGGAATTATTGTAAAAGGCGAGTCTTCTGTAAATGAAGCTTCAATCACCGGTGAAAGCATTCCTGTGGAAAAGAAAGTTGGAAGTGAGGTAGTTTCTGGAACACAGAATTTATATGGAGCCATGCAATGTAAAGCTACAAGTGTTGGTGAGGAGACAACTCTTTCTAAAATAATAAAAATTGTAAATGACGCTTCATCTTCCAAAGCTCCAATTGCAAAAATTGCGGATAAAGTAAGTGGTGTCTTTGTTCCGGTCGTAATTTTAATTTCAATAATAACAATCATAGTCTGGTTGTTATCTGGAGAAGATATAAGTTTTGCCTTGAGCAGGGGAATTTCTGTTTTAGTAATCAGTTGTCCTTGTTCTTTGGGATTGGCCACACCTGTAGCAATTATGGTTGGAAACGGAGTTGCTGCAAAAAATGGAATTTTATTTAAAAATGCAACAGTAATGGAACAATGTGGAAAATCCGACGCAATAGTTCTTGATAAGACTGGAACAATAACAAAAGGTGAACCAACTGTAACAGATATAATTCCAATCAGTATTGATGAAAAAGACTTGTTGTTAAAAGCATATTCAATAGAAAAAAAGAGTGAACATCCATTGGCACAAGCTGTAATCGATTATGTAGAAAAAACAGATAAAATAAATAATCCTACAGAAATAGAAAACTTTTGTGTTGTTTCTGGTTCTGGAGTGAGTGGAACTCTTGAAGGAAATGAACTTTTAGCCGGAAACGTCAACTTTATTACAGAAAGATGCAAGACATTGATAATAGAAGAATCCATTAAGAAAGAAATTGAACGATTAAGTGAAAGTGGAAAAACTCCATTGTTGTTTGCTGAAGAAAACAAGTTGATAGGAATAATAGCTGTTGCTGATGTAATAAAAGAAGACAGTCCAAAATCAATAGATGAAATGAAAAAGAACGGACTTTCTGTTTTCATGCTTACAGGTGACAATCAAAAAACAGCTGAGTATATTGCAAATAAAGTTGGAATAGAAAAAATAATTGCCAATGTAAAACCAGATCAAAAAGAAAAAGCAATTTCAGATTTAAAGAAAAGCTATAAGAATGTGATTATGGTAGGGGACGGAATAAATGATGCTCCTTCTTTAACAAGAGCTGATATCGGTATAGCTGTCGGCAATGGTTCTGATATCGCTATTGATGCTGCAAATATCGTTGTTTTGAATAATTCTTTAACTGGGGTTATAAATTCTATCAAACTCAGTAAGAAAATACTAAATAATATAAAGACAAATCTCTTTTTTGCATTCTGCTACAATTCTCTTGGAATTCCGTTGGCAGCCGGTGTCTTCATCAATATCTTTGGATGGAAATTAAATCCAATGGTAGCCGCCGCCGCAATGAGTTTGTCAAGCTTTTGTGTTGTTACAAACGCATTAAGGTTGAATCTTGTAAAATTTAATAAAGATATAAAAATAATTCAAAAAAAGGAGGAATCAAATATGGAAAAAAGATTTAATACAAAAGGTATGATGTGTGAACATTGCGAAAATCATGTAAAAAACGCAATTATGAAGTTGGATGGCGTGGAATCAGTTTCTGCTGATCATCAGACAGGTTTGGTCGTAGTAAAAATGACTTCTTCTGTTGATGATAACGAAATTATTAATGCTATAAAAAGTGAAGGCTACGAAGTTCTGTAAGATTTATGCCCTAGTCTAATGCTTGCAATTCTAGGGCGATTTCTTCCATTTCTTTATCAGTCATTGCGATTGTTTCTGCAACTCTATACAACTCCCTTCTAACACTGTCTGGAACTTTAGCAGATGTCTTGTAGTGTAGTTCATGTTCAAGGCTGGCCCAAAAATCCATAGCTATAGTTCTTAATTGAATTTCAACTCTGGCATTATGTGAAGTTTTAGAAAGATAAACAGGAATTTCAATAACAATATGAAGGCTTCTGTATCCGCTTTCTTTTGGTTCGCTGATATAATCATTTTCTTTTACAAGCGAAATATCAGGTTGTTTTAAAAGCATATCCCTAACGGTGTAAATATCAGAAATATAAGGGCAGATAACACGAACTCCTGCTATATCGTTCAAATTGTTCATCATTGAATCAAAGGTTACAGGAAGGTGTTTTTTTTCAAGTTTTGTGGCAATGCTGTCTGGAGTTTTAATCCTCGTTTTTACAGTTTCTATAGGATTTCTTTTTCTATTAACTTTGCTTTCTTTATTAAGAATATCTAGCTTTGTTTCTATCTGTTTGATTGCACTTTCATAAATCATCATGATTTTTTGAAATTGAAATGCCATCTTGTAGAATTCATCTGTATTTGTAATGCCGGCTGATAAAACTTGAGGTAGTTCTGGTGCATTTGGAATAGTTTCGTTTTCTATATTCTCTAATAAGTTTTCTGAATCATAATTATCATTGTTTAACATTTTTTCGTACCATAGGTATAACTTTAAAATAATATCAAAAGTTACAAAAAGCAAGCTTAAATATATTGAATAACATATCATTAATCAGAATGTAATATTTACGTAAATAAGTGTTTATTGTTTTCAAAAAAAAATAAATATGGTAAAGTTTATCGATTTCTAACTATTTAGATTTCAATCATCTTTATATAGGAGAAAACTTTATTTAGAAGTTTAGGAAATATATGATTAAAAGAAACGAAGGATTTTCAAAACTGACTGCAGGATACCTTTTCCCAGAAGTATCAAAAAGAAGAAAGGAATATGTTGCATCTCATCCAGAGGCAAAAATTATTAGTTTAGGTATTGGCAATACAACAGAACCTTTACCAGAGTTTATTTCTAAAGCTATGTCTGATTATGCGTTAAAACTTTCAACAAAAGAAGGTTATTCAGGATATGGAGATGATTGTGGAAATTCTGTATTAAGAAAGAAGATTGCTGAAACTTTTTATAAAGGTGTTATTGAAGGTGATGAAGTTTTTGTTGCAGATGGAGCAAAATGTGATATTTCCAGACTTCAGATTCTTTTTGGAAGAAAAGTAAATATTGCAGTTCAAAATCCATCGTATCCTGTATATGTCGACGGTTCTGTAATAATCGGTGCGACTGGAAAAGTTGCTGAAAATGGATATAAAAAGATTACATATATGCCTTGTACACCGGAAAACAACTTTTTCCCAGATTTGTCGGTAGTAAAGAAAAATTCATTGATATATTTCTGTTCTCCAAACAACCCTACAGGTTGCGCTTCAACAAAAGAAGAGCTACAAAAACTTGTTGATTTTGCAAACAATAATGGATGTATAATCATTTTTGATGCCGCTTATTCTGAATTTATAAGAGATCCAAAACTTCCAAAATCAATTTATGAAATTAACGGTGCTAAAACTTGTGCAATCGAAGTCAACTCATTTTCAAAACCAGCAGGATTTACAGGTGTAAGACTTGGTTGGTCAGTTGTGCCAAAGGACTTGAAGTTTGCTGACGGAACAAGTGTAAACAAAGACTGGACAAGGGTTCAAACAACATTATTCAACTGTGCTTCAAATATTGCTCAAGCTGGTGGACTGGCTTGTCTAGAAAAAGAAGGACTTGATTCAATGAAGTCTGTAATTGATTATTATCTTGAAAATGCAAAAATACTTGAAGAAACTTTCAATGGAAGTAATTTCAAGGATAGTGGAGTTGAGGTATATTATACAGGAAACTCGCCTTATTTATGGCTGAAATTCCCTGGTAGAAAGAGTTGGGATGTCTTTGACCAGTTGTTAGACAAATGTAACATTGTAACAACTCCAGGCAGCGGTTTTGGTTCTGCCGGCGAATCATTTATAAGAATAAGTGCTTTTAGTCATCATGAAGATGTAAAGGAAGCTTGTAAGAGACTTCAAAACTTTAAGCTCTAGATATAAAAAAAACGGTGCGTATTTATTAGAGGCCACTGAAAAAGTCTGTTAAAAGACTGAATTTACAAACACCATATGAAT
>CAYFND010000115.1:0-4041 GCA_964344405.1 uncultured Treponema sp.
ATCCTCTTCTTGAACCAAATAAAATTGTTTGGCAAGTTACGGGGAAATCAACAGAGTTAATAGAACAAGCTTCAAAAATTCTTATAAAATTACCAGGATTAGGCTTAGATATAAATATGGGTTGTTCTGCACCAGATATTTATAGATTCGGTGCAGGTATTGCATGGATGATTAAACCAATAACTGAAACAGCTGAATTAGTTAGAAGAATTAGAAAAATCATAGATAATCAAAACAAAGAGTTTAATGAAAACAAGAGATTTAGTGTAAAATTTAGATTGGGTGATGATGATTTTACAGATGAATCCTTTTTTCAATTTACAGATATGTTGGTTAATGAAGGGGTTGAATTACTTACTCTTCATCCTAGAACAAAAAAAGAAAAACATATAACAATTCCTAGATATGAGTATTGTAATGAAATTTCAAAAAAATATAAAAAATCAAATGTTAAAGTTTATATAAATGGAAATATTAAAGATGAATCGTCTTATGAATATGCTGTAAAAAAATGTCCAGAATGTGATGGAATAATGATTTCTAGAGCTGCTGTATCAAAACCTTGGATATTTTCACAAATTAAAAGAAATTGCATGAATGAAAATATACAAAACAGTGATTCATTATTAATAAATGGTAATAAAGTTGATATGTTATTACTAGCTCAAGAATATATTGATAACATAGAAAAATATCAGCCGGAAGAGTTTTGGAAAACACGATTACAAAGATTTTTTACATATTACAGTGAAAACTTTATGTTTTCCCATTATGCACAAACTCAATTTGTAAATGCAAAAGATAATAATCAATTGAGAGAGAGAATATTGGACTTTTTTGAAAAGTGTCCTGATGAAAGATTTAAAACTATTTATAAAGAATAGTTAGTAAAATCTTCAATATCATCTAATGTAATGATTCTTGAATCTGAAAAAACTTCTTTTTTGTGATAATCTTCATTATGAAAGTTTCCAGACCAGAAATTACTTTGGGAATCATCTATAGAAACATTCTTGTGATTAGCATCCCAACACCCATCGTTCCAGGTCATGAAAAAAGACCAACGGGTTGATGAAGAAAAAATACTATCTACTGTTGGAAAAACGCCATTTTCTGTTAATGCCAACATCTTATTGTTTGAAGAATTAGGAATATTGGTGAAAGCGTTTAAAATTGCTTTATTATCTTCGTAATTTTTAGGTTCTCTGTAAACGTCGTATCCAATAATATCTACAAATTCATCACCTGGGTACCAAGTTGTGTTTTGAGCGTTCCAAACCCAAATTAAATTGTGTAAATTCTTCTTATTTTGCAAGAAGTCATACATTAATTTATAAAGGGCTAAATAACATTTGCGGCAACCTTCATCAGAAGAATCTGTTTTAGAACCATGACCCCACCAAAACCAAGCTTCCCCGTTTTCTTTAAGTCCAATATTGCCAGTAGCTTCATGAAGAGGGCGCCATAGAATTGGAATATTTAGTTCTTGTAGTTTTTGAAGTTCCGTACTAATCAATTCTAAATCACTAATTATCTGTTTATATTCAAAGGAATCAGTAATCCAGCTGTTATTTAGTGTATCATAAGGAATTCTGAATTTTGTAATTACTTGTGGATTATCATTATTTGAGTAGAATCCATAATAATTGTTATTATTCAAAGTGGGAACATTCCAATGCCACATAAAAGTGATTATTCCATGTTTAGCATTCGATATCAAATTTCCTTCATAGTCTTTTGAATTCCAAAAATTTATGGCTCGTTCAATTTGAAGATTGGACTTTTTTTTGTTTGGAATTGTATATGCTAAAAAATCGTAACCCATCAAGGCGGGATATTTGTTCACATCGTTATGAACACGATTCAACATTTTGCAATTGTTGTTCCAAGCGTTTTCCATCTGTCCGGAGATTACTTTTGTACCGTACAAGTTGTATAAATATTGATAAAGCTTCCTTGTATTTTCGCTCGCTTTCAAATCAGAAAGCTCTTGTGTTATGTTTTTGTTATATTCAGACAATTTGAACATATTTAGTTAGAATTCCTTTTGATTTTTTTTATAAGTATTTCTGTCATAAAGAACATCAATATAAAGAAGAATAGTAAATAGAATGGGTATATCTTGATTGAGATTTTGTCAGAAATGAATCCGAAGATGGATGGCATGAAAGTTGAACCGATGTAAGCTGTTGCCATTTGAATTCCAATTAATGATTGAGAATTTTCTGCACCAAAATTGATTGGTGTTGAATGAATCAAGCTTGGATAAATTGGAGCGCAACCTAAACCGATAAGAATTAATGCAACTAGAGAAATAACATAATTTAACGGTAATAGTAAAAAAAGTAAACCGAGTAAAATAATTGCTTGTCCCAAGCGAATCATGTTTTTATCACCAAGTTTTTCTGATATGAAACCACTTAAGAATCTTCCTGCTGTAATTCCAATATAAAATAAAGATGCAAATTTAGCTGCTATAGTTGCATCAAAACCCTTTATTAAAACTAAATAACTACTTGCCCAAAGGCCTGTTGTTGATTCAAGTGCACAATAGCAGAAGAATGCGATGAAAACGTTTATCGCTCCGTTCAATTTTAACGCTTGAGGTATAGATAGTATTCTTACTGTTTCTTTTTTTTGCGAATCGTCTTTTGGAGAAGATATTTTTTTCCAGAGTGGAAGAGAAATAAAAAGTAAGACTACTAAAACAAGTTGAATAATTCCAATTGATTTATATCCGCTGTTCCAAGTATTTCCGTTTGATAAAGTGAATCCCATGATGTATGGACCTGTCATTGCTCCTAATCCCCAAAAACAATGAAGCCAGCTCATGTGTCTTGATTTGTAATGTATGGCTACGAAGTTGTTAAGTCCTGCATCAACGGAACCAGCTCCAAGGCCGTAAGGTATTGCCCAAAGACATAATTGGAAAAAGTGTGAGGAAAATGAGAATCCAAATAATGCAATAGCTGTAACTAAAACGCTTATGAAAGTAACAACGCCTGTTCCTAGTTTTTTTATGAGTCGGCTGCTTAATAAACTTGAAATGACAGTGCTTCCTGCAATCAGCATGCTGATTATTCCTGCGTAAGAAAGAGGAACGTTAAAGTCCTTGAACATCACAGGCCAAGCCGAACCTAAAATTGAATCAGGTAATCCTAAACTAATAAAGGAAATGTAAATTACGATTAATAAAGCAAAAATCATGAAGAAACCTCAATGAGAAGAATATAGTTTTAATTTGAACAAAAGTATAACAAAAATACACTAAAATAGGTGAATAAATTAAATTTTCAAAGTTTTTAAATATTCTTTGGTTGCATCATCAATTTTTCTACTTTCAACAGCTTTTTGAATTGTTTTGTTATGAGTCCAAGGTTCTAGTTTTCTTTGCGTGATAAAAGGAAGTGCAGCATCGTATTGTTTTGATAAAGCTGTAGCAAAATACCAAGCGATAACCATATTTAGATAATATTCATCAGATTTTATTGTTGATACTTTGTTCATAAAATCCAAAGAAAAGTCTTCATCTAGAAAATGGCTCATTATCATATTTATGGCAAAACGTTTTGTAAAGACTTCAGGTGATTCAATCCATTCTAGAATGTTTAATTTTAATTTATCTTTATTCTTTTTGAAGATTTTTGGAGATAATAAATCGCAAGTAGCCCAATTATCTACAAAAGGTAAGAATTTGTCTAAATATGAAATCAGTTTGTCGTAATCTTTGATTGTTTCCAAAATAAAAGCGTGGAGGTTGAATTCTTCATAATATTCATGAGGGAGAATATTTATATAAATTTCGGCTAATTCTGTTTTAGCTAATTCTTTGGCGTAGGAGCGTAAAATAGGTGTTCGAACTCCAATCATTTTTGTTGCTGTTTTTGCTGATGGAATCAATTTGAATTGAAAGTCTCTAAAAGTTATATCTTGGTTTTGAAATAGATTCGTTTGAATTGTTTGTATTGCTTGATTTTCTGAAATACTCATATATAAAAAATATATCGTGTATTTATTGAAAAAAATAGAGTTTCTAAATTA
>CAYFND010000115.1:4051-6662 GCA_964344405.1 uncultured Treponema sp.
GTTTCTTGACTTTAAAGGGCAAAAAATATATAAATGTAAAAAAATAAACGAAGGCGTTGTAAATTTAATTTACAACGCCTTTTTTTTTAACTTTTCTTTTGGAGGTGTTGTTATGCAGATTAATGTAGATAGTCTTTGGGTCATAATCTCTGCAGCTTTGGTATTTTTTATGCAACCTGGTTTTCAAATGGTTGAATCAGGATTAACTCGTGAGAAAAATAGTATTAATGTTGCGATTAAGAACTTAACTGATATAGGGATTTCTTTGCTTTTATATTGGATTGTTGGTTTTGCATTTATGTTCGGTTCTTCAAAATTGGGACTAATCGGCGCAACAAATTTCATTCCTGGAATGTCAAAAAATCTAACTTTAGATTTGAGTGTTTTTCTATTATTTCAAACAATGTTCTGTTCAACTTCTGCAACAATTGTTTCTGGTGCTGTAGCTGAAAGAATGAAATATTCTTCATATATAATTTGTACAGTGATAATTTCTTCAATTATTTATCCTATTTTTGGACACTGGGCATGGGGTGGATTGCAGCCTTCAGCAGTATCAGATGGAGCAGGTTGGTTGTATAAATTGGGCTTTGTTGACTTTGCAGGTTCTACAGTAGTTCACTCTGTTGGTGGTTATGTTGGATTAGCTGGAATAATAATTCTTGGCGCAAGAAAAGGTCGGTTTCCAGAAAACGGAAAACCAAAGGAAATTCAAGGATGTGATATTCCTATGGCTGTAGCAGGTGTCTTTGTTTTGTGGTTTGGTTGGATAGGATTTAATGGTGGTTCAACTTTAGCATTAACAAATGATGTTCCAGAAATCATCATGAATACTTGTATAGGTGCAGGGGCTGGAATGATTGCCGCTTTATTTGTTGGTTGGGCTGTTACAGGATTGCCGAATGTAAACTTTGTTTTGAATGGAACTTTGGCGGGTTTGGTTGCAGTAACTGCTAACTGTCATTGTGTAACTCCAGGTGAATCTGCAATCATTGGGGCTGTTGGCGGAATTGTTATGCTTGGAGCTTGTAAAGTCCTTGAGTTATTAAAACTGGATGACGCCGTAGGAGCAATTCCTGTTCACTTGTGCGCTGGAGTATGGGGAACACTAGCTGTTGGAATTTTTGGAGATCCAGAAAAACTTGGTACAAATCCTATTTTTGGAAGTCAGATATTGGCTCAATTAATTGGAGTTGTAGTTTGCGGTGTATGGTCATTTGGAATTGCATTCTTAGCTTTATCAATTATTAATAAAATCAAACCAATAAGGGTATCGGATGAAGATGAAAATAAAGGTTTGAATATTGCAGAACATGGTGCTTCAACAGAAATCTTTGACTTATACGAAACAATGAGCGAACAGGCAAGAACCGGAGATGTTTCTTTAAGATTAAAAGTGGAGCCTTTTACAGAAATAGGACAAATTTCTAAATTGTATAATTCTGTAATGGAAACATTGGAAGAAAGTGTTGTTGAAAAGGAAAGCTTTGGCGCATTGCTTAATTCTGTTCCATATGGAATGTTTATGATTAATTCGGATTATACAATCAATTCTCAATATTCAACTTCAACACCGCGGTTACTTTGTTGTCCGGATCCTTCTAGATACAGTTTTCCAATGTTGATGGCAAGGCTTCTGCCAAAGGAAAAAGTTGTAGCTTTAAACGATTTTTTGAAGAATCTTTTTGATATGGATTTTAAATCATCAGCTATTGTAAATGCCAATCCGTTGAAGCATATAGAGATGAATATTCGCCATAAATCAATGGATCCAACACAACCAGATGTTATAGATCACAGGATTTTGACATTTGAATTTGTAAGGGTTTTTGACACTCAACATACAAAAGTTCTTCATGTTGTAATTAGTGCTCAAGGAAATTATTAAATAGTAAAAAGCGATTTTTCTAAAAAAGGAAATCGCTTTTTTTGTTACGTAAATTGATTAAAATTTGGAATTATAGTATTTGTTAAGTTATGAAAAAATGTGAACTAATAAAAAAAGTATGTGGATTGTTGATAATTGGTTTGATGATGATTGGTTGTCAAAAGAAATCAGAAATTTCTAAAGTTGATTCAACTGAAGATTCTAGTATTGAAAACAATTTTTCTACTTCTGATGATATAGAGAATGAAACTAATCAGATATCTGAAAAAAATCAAGAATCTGAGGATGTAATAACAAAATCCGGTGAAAATAATATTGATGAATTTTCGATTCATTTGGTTGATTCTGAAAGTGAAAAATATATTGGAAATATTAAAAACAATAAAATCACAATAAATATTCCATTTGGTACAAATAAAAAAGAACTTGTAGTTGAAGGTGTGATTTCTGAGAATGCAACAATTGAGCCTTCTTTTGGAAGTGTTGTAGATTTTTCAGAGAATGTGACTTTTACAGTTACTGCAGAAAATGAAAATAAAAAAGAATATTTGGTTACTCTTAAAACTGAAACTTTGTGTGTTGGAAATGAAAATCATGGAATTGTAATTGATAGTAAAGAATTTATTAAAACAAATGAAAAAGTTGTGATTCCTAAAAATAGAAGTGTAAAAATTACAGGCCCGAGTTCAATGACGAAGTGCAAAAAGGGAGGAGCATAGGCCC
>CAYFND010000116.1:0-6283 GCA_964344405.1 uncultured Treponema sp.
AGTCATTACAGAACACCAGGGCGTGGTACCAGGAAACACACTGAACGGGGCCATTCTCTACATCGGTAAAACTCCAACTTGGGTTAGCCAAGCCGGTCACCGCCACAAACTGATCCATGGTTATCTCGTACTGGCTCATCCGGAAGCTGCTCACGGTCATGTCCGCCGTTCCGTTATTGAACGTGCCGCCATTAACAGCTTTCAAGGTGCCTATATTAGCCGATACCACATCGCTGACAGCCGCTAAATTAGCCGTAGTATCTGTTGGTGGGGTTATAGTATCTGTTGGTGGGGTTATCGGGGTAAGACAACCCAGCAACACAATGGCAGTCAGTGCCAACATAAACGGTAATAGTGCCTTCCTTCTCATCTTCTTTCTCATCTTCTTTCTCCTTTGATATTTGGTGTGTGCATTATGTAGCACTTTTTGTGTCCACTAGACTATACTAACTCCAATCTGACTTTTTAAACAAATATAAAGACCATATTATAGAATATCAAGATTATTTTACTAATCTAGTTAATACAAAGAATAAGTTAATATTTATTACAAAGTTCTCCTTTATCCCCTAGCATTCAAAACAGCCTTCGCCGCTTTCACAGGTGAAGAAATCGCCTTCATAACCCACTATTTTTTCATATTCTGAGCCTACATTTTTAATAAAGCTTTCTGTCTTGTCTTTTTTTACAATTGCTATGGCGCATCCACCAAAACCCGCGCCGGTCATCCTTGCACCGATGCAGCCTTCTTGTTTTGAAGCAAGTTCTTTTAATGAATCCAATTCCAAGCCTGTAACCTCGTAATCATTCTTCAAGGATTCATGAGATTCGTATAAGAGTTTTCCAAGTTTGATCAAATCATTATTTTTTAATGCTTCAACAGCTTTTAGAACCCGCTCGTTTTCGGTGATGCAATGTCTGACTCGTTTTTTGATAACCTCATCAGTCAGGCAATTCTCACATTTCTTGTAGTTTTCAAAAGTCAAATCACAAAGATTCTTGATTTTTGAGCTATCTGAAAAGTCTGCCGAATCTAGAGGAACAGCTGCATCTTGAATAATTTTCAAACCTTTTTCACATTCACTTCGTCTTTCGTTATATTTTGAATCAGCCAACCGTCTTTGTTTTTTTGTGTTCATTACGATAAAGCGGTAGTCACCCAATTCCAAAGGCACATACTCATATTCAATTGTGTTGCAATCAAGCAGTTCGGCGGTATTTTTTTTGGCAGTTGCAATGATGAATTGATCCATGATTCCGCAATTTACATTCATAAATTCATGTTCACTCTGCTGACCGATCAAGGCAATTTCTTTTCTAGAAATATTCAAATCAAATAAAGAAGAAACTGCATAAGCAAATCCACATTCCAAAGCTGAAGAAGAAGAAATTCCACCGGCAGAAGGTACGTTGCTTGCAATCAAAACTTCAAATCCACATGGAAGGTCATAATTCTTTCGTTTGATGATTGATAAGATTCCGTTCAAATAGTTGGCATAATCATTTTGTTTTGCAAAGGTAAAATCATCTGTAATTGAAAATTTAAATTCGCCAGGATAAAAGAAATCGTTATAAATTATTGAAGAATCGTTGCGCTTTCTAATTGCAACATATAAATATTTGTTTATAGCAGAAGGAAATACCTTGCCACCGTTGTAATCAATATGTTCACCAATAATATTTATTCGGGCTGGGGAAGCAAAAACTCTAACTTCGTTATTCGATTGTCCGTATTTTTTTAAGAATTCATCTTTGATTATATCTTTAGTAATTTCAATCTTGTTCATATTTTTATTCTATCAGCATTGAACTTTATTTTCTATTATTTTCATGCTAAAATCTGAAGACTATGAATAAAACTATTTATATTATTGGACACAAAAACCCAGACACAGACGCTGTAACATCAGCTGTGGCATACGCAAAACTTAAGAACCTTTTAGGTCATGATGAATATAAAGCTGCAAGGGCTGGGCATTTAAACCCTCAAACTGAATATGTTTTTTCAAAGTTCAAAGTGAAGGCTCCAAAATATCTTCCAGATTTAAATCCAAAAGTTGAACATTATATGCCGCCACTAAAGGCCACTGTTTCTGAAAATATCTCAGTTTGGGATGCAATTGGTCAGATGGAAAAACTTGGAACAAGAGTTATGCCTGTTGTGGATAAAGACGGCAAATATCTTTCTTTGCTTCACTACAGCGGATTTGCGCAGAACGTCCTTACAATTTTAAATCCAGAAAGCAAATCAGCAATTTCTACAAGCATAGATTTAATTCAAAAAACCCTGAACGCACAACCTATCATCACAGATGCACATTCATCAGATATCTTTAAAGCTTCAGTTTTGGTTGGCTCGTCGTCACTCTCCACATTCCGCCAAAGGTTGAATGAACACGCAAGTGAAAACATCGTAGTTATTGCAAGTGATAGAGAAGACATTCATAAAATCTGCATTGAAAACAAAGTTAAGCTTTTAATTTTAACTTCCGGCTTTGTTATGAATAAATCTTTGCGTGAAGATGCAGAAAAAAACGGCGTTTCTGTAATTATCAGCCCTTATTCAACAGCGCCAACCTCCATGTTGATCGCGTATTCAACTCCTGTTTCCGGAATGTCTGATTTTGAAATTAAAGCCGTTTCACCGAATGACACTGTTTCTAAAGTAAAATGCCTTTTGCAGGATTCACCTTGCAGGAACCTTCCGGTAGTTGATGAAAATAATGTTGTGGTTGGAGTAATTTCTGAACACGACATCCTTCATGAACCAAATATAGAGATTATCCTTGTTGACCATAATGAGATTTCACAAGCCGTTGAAGGAATTGAGCATTTTAAAATTCAAGAAGTAATTGACCATCACAGAATTGGCACTCTTTCTACAAAATATCCAATCACATTCATAAATAAACCTGTCGGTTCGACTGCAACACTTGTAACAAACTTGTACAAAGAGAACAGGATTTCAATTCCAAAAGACATCGCCGGCCTACTTCTTTGCGGAATTTTATCTGATACGTTGATTCTTCAGTCTGCAACAACAACAGAAATTGATAAGGAAACTGCTGAATACTTGTCAAACATAACTGATTTGAATATCAAGACCCTTGGCCAAGAAATTTTACTGGCCGGCAGCAAGATAGGCAACAGAAGCGCTAGTGAATTGATCAAGCAAGATATGAAGGAATATTCTGAAGATAAGGATATTTACACTGTAAGCCAGATTGAAGTTGGAAACACAAGGGAGATTCTTGGCAGAAAGCAGGAATTCATTGAAGAACTTGAAATTGAACGCCGTAGTAGAAAGGCTCTTTTTTCCGCCCTTCTCGTTACAGATATCACCCAGCTTTCAAGCATCTTGCTTATGGTTTGTGACAGCAAGTTTCTACCTTTTGTTTCATTCCCTCAAAAAGAAAAAAACATTTACTACTTAAAGGACGTTGTTTCCAGAAAGAAGCAGTTGATTCCGTTGCTTTCTGAAATAATAGCAAATTATCAAAGATAGGGCGCGGAGAAAAACAAAAAAATGAGCAATTGTTCACCTAGTGTTTAACACCAAAATGAACAACTGTTCATTGTCAGCGGGTTCTGAAATGCTAGATTTTTCACCGTTAGCTTTCGAAATCCAAGCCCAGTAAGTTGCTAGTGTAAGCTTCGCTTACAACGCAACTTTTGGATCTTGTTTTCTACAGCTAACTGTAGAACTGGGATTTCTGGCTACGCCTTCACCGATAAGTGTGCGTTCTTTTGGTTTTTTGGGCTGGACTCTTTGCTTTGCGGTCCAATTTCTGTTTTCTGCAGCTAACTGTAGAACTGAGTTTTCTGGCTCCGCCTTCACCGATAAGTGTGCGTTCTTACTGGTTTATTGGAATTAGTTGTAATCCTGATTGAAAAGGCGTGATTCTATTCCCTGTTGAAGAATGTTGACGGTTCATTCCTAGCAAAAGTATCTGTTAAAGGAGAAGTTGTTTTATGCCTCAGATTAAGAAGATTAAAGAAACTATGTTGAAGAAGATTCCTCAAGAGACTCTGAACAAGTTTGATTTTACCGGTTGTAGTGACAACCCGGCGGATGTCATCGCTTTGATTGATAGGATGGACGATCTTCTTACAAAGGAACAGTGCCTTCAAATTATGGAAAACCAAGGTTGTTGTAAAAGCGGCAGGCGTAAAGAAGACTGCAAGGCGTTCGCTCTAAAATACAAAGACAAATCACTTTCTGAAAAAATCGCCCTAATACCGCAGATTCAATACATGATGGAACCACGGCTCAATTCCGACGGAACAATCACTGTAACGTATGGCGGTTTTCAAAACGGCGTCCATACTGGTAAAACAACATGCTCTTGCGGCACAATAATAAAATGTTCGATTCTCTTATTTTTTATTATCAAGGATTTTTGTCTTGTCTCTTGTAATCAAATCAGCTGTTATTGTTCCAAGAACAAAGAAAACTACATCCACTCCGCCCCGCAACAACATCTTCAAGAATGTGTCCTTTAATATCAGCCCCATAAAACAATTGAACCATATCCAATTGATTCCTATGCACAACACATTGATTTGAATATTCTTGTCTCTGCTTGTTGTTTCTGGATGAACCCGGTTCAACAAAAGATTCATGATTCCAAAAACAAAGCCCATCAAAAGCGTCCATAAAAGTACAGGAAGCGGATATTGACGGATGTCGCTGCCAACATAACCCAAATAATATCCCACCGTACGCTCTGCAAAAAAGCAAACAGCAATTATGACCAGGCGAATTATTTCATCTTTATGTATTCTTTCCTTTATCTTTTTTCCATCTTTCTTCTTGATGCACAAAGTTAGAATCAAACATAAAACCAATACTGGAATTGTATCTCCCAAACCCATAAAAAATTGATATGAAATAAAATCCCAGCCATAAAACTGCAACGGAGAACCTTCAACTACAACTTCCTGCATTCCAATTAAATACATCAAACCAAATGCAATCCCCCAACTCAAACCGACATCAATTCGCTTTGATACCGACCTTTCTGCAAAATAGAAGAACAAAATCATTATATGCAGATACAGCAAGACAAAATACATGCTTGCAACAAAGGGAAATCCAAAAAGCTGAACAAGATACCCATCAAATGCATCCGGATTAGTTGTAGCGCCAGGACTTGGCAAGAAAGCGTGAACAAGAATTGCCACCATTGCTGAAAAAATTACTATTAATATTCCAATACTATATTTCTTTATTTTCCTCATGCTCAAATCCTTAATTATTCTGATTATTCAAAACTCATTTATGGCTACAAATTTTCTTCCAAATTATCAGCCTGGAGTTTTACAAAACCGCCCACATTATTTTCCATTTTTGCCAGAACCTGTAATGTAGTAACCATTTCTTCCTTTTTAATTCCATGATAAAGGGATTCCATGAATTGATTTGATATATCCAGATTTTTCTCGCTGAATTCTTGAACTTTTTTTTGCATGACAACACGATATTTTCTTTTATCTTGCGAATCTTGAACTATCCTCACAAATCCTTTTTTTTCCAGAGTGTCCAACATCCTCTTCACATTCTGATAGGAACATCCAACAACGTGGCTCAATTCATTCAACGTAGGAGGATTATCAAATAAACCAAGCCCGATCAGTAGAAAATGCTGCTTCATCGTAATCTCTTCAAACTGACTGTCGCCAAGAGTCTGAATACGGTTGCATAATGAGAACAACGTTCCATAAATCATATGCTCCGTACTGATGTTATTAAAATCCATTTTTATTCACCCTTTAAGAATTATTAGTGATTCTATTTACAGGCTGCGTTATGAACAATCTTTAGTATTCGTATTACAAAGATAGTGCAAATAACAAAAAGAATCGGGAAGAAGATTAATTCTATAAAACTAATTTCTACACTTTTCAGCTTCATGGAGATCGCCATGTTGCTGACGGCAATCGTCATCATCTCTGCCTTCATTATAAGGACTATAGAAAAAACATATCCCTTTTTGTCTCCTTTCCTAAGAAGGTAACCAATTACAAAACAAGCCGGCACTATAAAACCCAAGTCCAACGTCTGTATTCCAAGTGTAGCATACTGTTCAAGACCAGCAGGAGCTGTATTTCCGTCCAAGGATGGAATGATTCGTCCCATCCACATTAAAAAGATGCATACTCCGGTAACAAATAAAAAGATGCTTGTAGATTTTACGGGAAAAGTCCCTCTTATTTTTTCAACAATGTCATCATTCATTAATATTCCGATTGAGATAAGGAATCCATAAAAACTCAGAGTCAT
>CAYFND010000117.1:0-6254 GCA_964344405.1 uncultured Treponema sp.
GGAAATCCAATGATCTTCTTTGCGTCAAATTGCGAACAAGACTGGACACAATCTACCGCTAGATATCTTAATTCTCTGCTTTTTATATAAACTATATCTGTAGAATTCTTCACTATTTCTTTGAATATAGAAGAAGTTAATTCTATTTCACGTTTCTTGGTATAAATTAAAGAATCACGACGAGAAAGCAAGAATGAAATGTAATCGCTCATAGTTACAAGATTTTCTATCTGGTCACACTTTTGCCTTGGATTATCAATTGCTGTAAATCCAACCAATTGTCCCCTGGACCAAAGTGGCGTCAACATATAAGTTTTAACTTTTAACTCTTTAATTATTTTAGTAAACTCATTTTCTTCAAAAGTATCGTCTGCAGTAAGAAGTAAAAAGTTTCTTTCTGATAATTCTTTACGTATCGATTCAATTCTGCCATGAACAACACTTATTGATTTGTACTTTCCCTCTTCAATTCCTTCTTTACATGATTCATAGGTCTTTTTGAGCATATTGTTTTTTTCATCAAATTCCATAACATAAGCTCTGTCACCATTAAAATAAGAAATAAAGTTCTTCAGAATCTTTATAATTGAATATTCACTATCTTGATTCAAAATTATTTCATGAGCTGAAGAACACAAGAATTTTAATTGTTTTTCATTTTCTTCTCTTTCTTTTTCTAATTTTGCTTTTTGCAATTGAGCAACTTTTTGTGCCGTACAATTCTCTACAACACAATAGAACAAATATCTGTCACCTGCGATGGCAATAACTCTACAAGTGATTTTTACATATTCAGGATTTATTGAATCTTTAGTTTGATACAAAGTTAATTCTGTACTTTTTTCTGTTCCAGATTTAATAATATCTTGAAGATAATCATCAAAGTATTCTTTATCTTTTTCTGGAATAAATTTTGTTAAATCCAAATGAGAAAAATCATTATCTTTTGGAATATTGTCTCCAAGTGATTTTCTATATTGGTTGTTAATTCGCAAGAGTTCTATATCTTTATTGTGATATTCAAAAATACAAGTTGCACCAACATAACTATTAAAAATCAAAGTATCCATTGATTTTGGATCCCAGAATTTATTATTATCCAATTCTTTTACATTTGTCAGATGATCCAGTTTTGGTTCTTTATTCTCTTTTAACAGTAATTTTTCATATTCACCAAGAGGCATTGGTTTTGCATAAAAATATCCTTGAATATAATAGCAGCCTATGGATTTTAGGTAGTCAGCTTGTTCTTGAATCTCTACACCTTCTGCAATTACAGCCATTCCAATCCATTTTGCCATTCTAACAACGGATTCAATAATGTTTCCACCACGTTCTACATTATCTGACCCTTCAAAAAACTTCATATCAAGTTTTAATATTTGAGCCGGAACATCTTTTAGTGTGTTCAAAGATGAATAACCACTGCCAAAATCATCAATTTCTACTGTAAAACCATAATCAATTAACGCTTTTACAGAAGCTACTATATCTTTTGTTGATTCTGTAAAAGCGGATTCTGTAATTTCCAAACGTAACAAGTCAATTGGAATTTGATATTTCTGAACAAGCCCTTTAATAAAATCCATACATTCAGGATGAAAAATGTCCATTCGTGAAATATTCACAGAAACAGGAAGAACAGTTCCTCCTTCATCAATCCATTTTCTAAGTTGAATACAAACTTCTTCCCATACATATTTATCTAGCTCGTAAATAAATCCATTTTTTTCAAAGACAGGAATAAACTGATATGGAGGGATAATACTATTATCAATTGGATTTCGCCATCTGACTAACGCTTCTGCACCAATCATGCATCCAGTGGCATGATTATATTGAGGTTGATACCATGCTTCAAATTCTTTATTTGCAAGAGCTTTTTCCATTGAACTCACTATTTTTTGTTCATGAAGAAGCACTTCTTTCATGGAATCATTATATTCAGCAAAATAAATATTATATTTTCCTTGAATTGAAGCTTCTGCTAAAATAGCTCTGTCATAAATTGCATAGATTGGTAATGATTTTTCATCAATTAAATAACGCCCGATTCTAATTGTTAATTGTTGTTTTAAGAAAGGTAATTCTGTAATTTTTTTATGTAAGAGTTTTAATTCTTCAGTATCTTTATTCTTTTTTGGAAATATCAGTGCAAAATTGTCATTTGTAAACCTAGAGGAAAGACCTTCAAGTTTTGCCATAACTTCATTCAAACAATGTCCTATATGTTTTAAGACTTTATCACCAACTTCCTGACCATATTGTTCATTAATTACTTTAAAATGTTCAATATTCAAGTAAGAAAAAATGTAATAACCTTCATCATGATTTTTAATTAATTTGGATGCTTCCTCAAAAAAAGTTTCACGATTATATAATCCTGTAAGCTTATCTCTATAAGTTGTAATTGAAAGAGCGGCTTTTTCACACAAAGAAATTACATTCAATAATATTTCTAGCAGAATTTTTTGATTATATGGTTTTGTTATATAAGTTGTGGCTCCAAGTTTTAAAGCTTTTTCTATAGAGTCTTCATCTGTTAAACTTGTTGTGACTATAATTGGAATATGTTGAAAAAGTGGTTCATCTTTAATTTTTTCAAGAACTTCAAAACCATCAATTCCAGGCATAATTAAATCAAGAAATATAGCAGATAATTTTTTATAATTTTCAGCTAATATAGCAAGTCCTTCTTTTCCTGATGAAGCATTGATTACTTTATATTGTTTTTGCAGATAGCTATATAAAATTGTCATATCAACTTTGCTATCTTCTATTATTAATATTGTTTTTCTCATTACACTCTCTCGTAAAAAAACATAAAATTACATTGCAATTATACTCCTTTTTTTTTGATTACAACTCCAAGAATTATAGAAGAATATTTGATTTTTAGATATTCTAGTCTTTCATAATTTTTTGGGAGAATATATTTATGAAAAGATTTCAAAAAATAATTTATTATAGTTCTTTAGGAATCAGCTTGATGGTGGGATTCTGGCATTTTTTTGTTCCAGCCTTGTTCCAGTGGAATGATTATCTACCAACTCAGTATGAAAACTTGATTGTAGCTGTTCACTACATCAATTATTGTTTTTCCATATTTCTTTTTGGAACAAGCTTGCTTTTAATAGTTTTAGGAAAAAAAGCATTTTCTCTAAATAAAGAAGTTTTAATTTTTCATTCATTTTTAACTATCATTTGGATTTTCAGAGCTTGTCTAGCTTCTTTTATAGAACCATGGCCGCTAGATCCATCTCCAATAGCTGCAATAATGCAACTTATTATGTCAGATGTTCTAGCTGTAATGATGACAATTGTAAACATCTATCTTTGGAAAGAAGTACGAAAGAACAAGTCTGAAAAATAATTTAAATAGTTTTGTTTGATTTATTTTCCACTTTTACTAAATAAATCTTCATCACAACTGCAACAACAATAAGCGCAATTCCACTAAAAACCATTAGTATTTTTAGATTGATTTTATCTGCTAAAGGGCCAAAAATTACCATTCCAAGTGGTAAAAATCCAGAATACATTGTTCCTAAAAGACCAAAAACTCTGCCTTGCATATTTTCGTCAGTTTTTTCTTGAATTATTGTTGTTGTAGCTGTTTGAACCATTGTAAGCGCAATCCCGTAAACCAACATTAAACTCAAATAAAGAATAAAGTTTGATGAAAGTCCCATTCCACAAGCAAGAACACCAAATGCACTCAATCCACAAAAAAGAGTCTTTGTCCGGCTTTTAAAACCACCCCATGTTCCCATCACAACTCCGCCTAAAGCCATTCCTGCAAATCCAACTAATTCTGCAGCCGTTAAATACCAATATGTGTCGCCATAAACACGGCTTACAAGTAATTGTGTTAAGAATCCTGCTGGAACTCCCAAGAAAATAAAAAGTCCGTACACAATCAAAAGACAACCTATCAGTTTATTTGAAAATGAATATATAATATCGTCACAAAACAATTTTATTCTCGACCTTTTTTGCGAATATGTAAAAATCCAACGTAAAATTTATTTGTTATGTGCTAGAATGATTTTCCAGCTGTTTTTGAGTGAGGATTTATGAAAAACAATGATTTATTTTGGACGTTTGATTTAGTTGCCAAACAATACGAAGAAATTCGTCCTAGCTATTCAGAAGATTTATACAACGATATTTTTGACTTCAGCAGAATAGATTCAAACAGTTATTCGGTGGAAGTAGGAATTGGCGGTGGACAAGCCACAACACCATTTTTAGAAAAAGGTGTTAAAGTCCAAGCTATTGAATATGGCGAAAACTTGGCAAAAGTTTGCCAAGAAAGATTCAGCAAATATCCAAACTTTTCCATTGTAAATTCAAAATTTGAAGATTTTAAAACAAAAACTGATTTTTATGATTTAGTTTATTCAGCTTCGGCATTTCACTGGATTCCAGAAGAAATTGGCTATTCAAAAGTGTTTTCAATGCTAAAAGAAAGCGGAACTTTTGCTAGATTCGCCCATCATCCGTATAAAGACGTTGCAAATCCAGATTTATGGGACGCAATTCAATCTCTTTATTCAATTTATTTTCCAAGTACAAAAGCTCCAGGCAAATATTCAGAAGAACAAGCAAAATCCCGTGCAGAAATCGCGCTAAAATATGGCTTTTCAGAAATTGAATATCATTTATATGAAACTACAAAAACATACACGGCAAAAGAATACGTCAAACTTTTATCAACATACAGCGACCACATCGCCCTTGAAGAAAAAGTTAGAACTGAATTCTTTACTAAAATAGAGCAGGCCATCAACAGTTTTGGTGGTGACTTGAAGATGCTCACTGTTACAGATTTACAGCTTGCTAAAAAATAGAAGAGAGATATCTAATGAAATTCCAACTCAAAAAACAAATTGCCAACATCCTCACTATAACAAGGATAATCTTATCTGTTCCCCTTCTTTTTTCAAAAACATTTTCTGTTCCATTTTATGTTTTCTATCTTATTTGCGGCTTTACAGACATGATTGATGGAACAATCGCAAGAAAAACTCATTCTGATTCAAAATTTGGTGAAAAACTTGATAGCGTTGCAGACTTCACTTTTATTGTAGTTTGCTTAATCAAGATTATTCCTTCATTAAACTTAAAAATGATTTTCTGGATTTGGATTGGAATTATTGCCTTAATCAAAATCATCAATATCGTGATTGGCCTAATCTTGCACAAAAAATTGATTTTTCTTCATACAATCCCAAACAAGATTACAGGATTTTGTTTGTTTCTTCTTCCGCTAACTATTTTATTCATTCCGCTTGAATATTCTGTGATATTTTGTTCTTTGATAGCAACTTTTGCCGCAATTCATGAAGGAGTTTGTATAACAAAAAAAGCCCCAACTGAATAGGTTTTAATTTATTCAGTTAAGGCTTTTATTTTATTATGTTTATTGTTTTACTTATTTCTTTTCTGCAGCTTCCAAAACACCGTAGAAAGCTGGTTTACAAATAAAGTCACCATTAAACAACAATGGATACTGAGTTTTTCCTTTATACTGTTGAAGTGCGTTTAACCAAGTTTTTTCATCAACAAGTCCCCAAAAAGTAACACCTTCAATACCTTTATTGTTGGCTGTCTTTCTGTTATTTATGAACATTGTAAAATACTCGTTGTATTTTTGTCTAAGCATTGTCGGACTGTAAGCGTTATCACCATTTGCAATATCCATTTCTGTAATCTGAACATTTAATCCGCTAGCTACAAATCTTTTTACAGCAGTTTCAAAACTATCAGCTCCTGTTACAGCAGGAAAATCAATTCTAACATGAGTTTGCATTCCAATTGCGTCAATTCTTGCATCTGGAGCTTTTCTAATTGCATCAACTACTTTTAATATTGCGCTAGTTTTTCCTGTTATTTTTGAAGTTGAACCAATGTAAGTATTGTAATCGTTATATACAAGTTCCACTTCTTTTGGTGCATATTTATTTGCATATCTAAAGGCATTTACAATAAATTCATCACTTTGATAAATCTTGTACCAGTTACTGTCTTCTCTAAGCCATTTAGTTTCTGTTGCATTGTCTGAACAAGCTTCATTTACAACATCCCACACTTTAATAATGCGTTCGTTGTTGTTGTTCTTCTTTTCCCAATCGCTTACATATTCAAGAACAGTCTTTATGTACCATTCCATACGGGCATTCATTTCATCAGAAGAAACAAAATCTGCATTTGCATCATAATTTTTCTTAAAGAACCATTCAGGTGTCTGA
>CAYFND010000118.1:0-6107 GCA_964344405.1 uncultured Treponema sp.
CTATCAGAAGAAAAATTGTCTTCTGCAGCATATGATTTCATGAATAGTATTCGTGCCTTTTATAACACAAATACGCTCTATTATCTTTTACCAGACTATTTAGAGGACTTTTCATTAAGTAGGATTCGTTCAACTGCAAATACAGTTTTCCCGAGTGCAAATCCTGTACCAAAAAGTATAGGTACTGTGTTTGCTTTCCATAAAAGTGAGGAATTCAAAAATCTTTCTCTAGGCGAGAACGATTTTGTTTTTGTAATAGAAAAGAGTAATGATAATTCAGTTTTTTCCATTACTCCAATACAGGTTAAGACAACTTTTGAACTACGTAATCGGAAAATTCTCAAACTGAGTGATTATCCAGAAATTCCTTATGGAATCAGGTGGGAACATCATCCTTCTGTTATTATAGAAAATTATGATTCTTCAAAAGTTATGGATTATATTCAAACAACAGTTTCTAAAACAGAAGGAATTGAAAAGGCAGGAAAAATAGTTATTATTTCTGGACAGAAATCAATTGAGCATGCTCGTTTGGAACTTCCGGCTGATAACTGGTTCTTATTCAACAAATCATTTGAAGCTTCTGATGGGGCTGCTTTCTGTGCACATATTCAGGAAATGGTTAAAGAGATTCCTATGTGGAGTGAACATCTTCCAGTTCTTCAGATGACTTATCTTAAGAATGGAAAACGTTCGGGAAGTAATCTCACATACGGCAAAACAGTTCTTCCAATTCGGGGGCAAAGGCAAAGGATTGATATTCCAGATGTATTTATTCTTAATAAGAAGGTTAGAACATATCATTTCCGTTTGAGCAGAGGTAATTCAGATACATCATCTGCACTCAGATATGAAGCCTGCTTAAATAATGTAGCTTTCCCGCTTGAAAAAAATACTGAATGCCGTCTTGAGATGTATTATACATATGGCGAAGAACATCCGTTTGAATTGTACTTTGTTCCAGTCAATAGTTCCGAATTTATTCGTGCAAAAGTAGAATGGCGAAAGATTGATGAAAGTGCTTTCCCGGTTCCAAATTTCCCTCCTGTACGTTCTTGGAGTGAATTTGTAAATTGGAATGATGGGTATACAGCTAAATCACGTGATCTTGCAGACTGGCAGATGAAGAATTTCAACCGAATTAAAAGTATTTTTGATTTTATTGAAAATAGGCCAAATGAATTATATCGATATACTTGTCGTGTTCCATCGGAAAATTCTTTCAAAAAAGATATACAAGGTTCCTTTTTTTATGTTCCAATAGCTCAGAATGAATATGCAAAAATATATAAAGCTCAATTACGTAGTTTTACTGAACAACTTCGCATGGATAATCTAATCTCTTTTTCATTAAATAAAAACCGAGAACCTTTGATTATAGATGGTAACAAGGTATATAGGACTTTCGGAGTAACACCTGGTATCACCCTTAGTAATAAACTAATTACATCATTTGGACGAAGTTTAAGATTTCCTGCTATACAAATCTGGAACTCCAGTTTATCTGTTCATGAGAGAAAAGATGTTCCTGAAGAGTTTACAAACGCTGTGGATAATGCAAAGAAAGTAATAGAAGTATTACTGAATAACGATAACATATATCAACAATCAGTGCTTTGGGATGAACTTCTTTTGCAAACATGTTTCATGCATAAGGATGCAATAGAGATAACATCGAAATGGCTTGATATAAACTTTTTTGAGGAATTGGACTTTGAAAATACTCATTGGAGAGTATTAGAGCAACAATTATTTGAAGTTGCTTATTTTATTGGTAATGCAGAAACCGATAAACAAAAAGAATTCTTTGATTGGTTGTTAGCAGTTAATATAGAAAACGAATGCTTAATTTCTTTTAAATTGCAGGCGTTATGTATTTCTCTTTGGAGAGGAGAAAACCTACTTAGAGAGATATCTCCTGAAAAAATTTCTTTGATTTTGAATAAGATATATTTGAAATTGGTTAACGAATTATCAAATATCAGGGATTGTGAATTAACAAATCGAGTTCTGAATCCAACAAGGTATTATCTCGAATTATTATGTAATTTAATTATGGCGCGTAATTTTGGAGATGAGTATAGAACTATTTTTTCACCATTTAATTCAGAAATGAAACGCTTTATTGACTTGGTAGAGGATATTTATTCGTTGTTACAAAGAAAAGAAAAAGTACTTGTCCCTAGACAGATTAAATTTACAATTGATGACTCAGAGAATGAAAATCCATTTCTTGACTATCTGTTGTCTTGGTTAGATGGCGAGAATTCTTCGGAAATGCCACGAATTGAAAGTGCAACTTCTAAAAATCCCGATGATGATGAATATACAACAGAAACAGACGAAGAAGAATAAATAATTACTTTTTTTACAAAAAAATATCAACTCCTCATCCTTCTGGTACTAGTTATAGTATCAGGAGGAATGAAATGAAAGATCAGAATCAGAACGACATTATTTGTTTCCAGGAGCGCAAGATTTGTTATACCGAAAGAGAAGCTGGAACTATCATAAATGCATGTAAACGCCATAATTACAGTAACTGGGGAGTAGGGCAGAAGTACAAACCCATGAGAAAATATTACTGCAAAGATTGTGGATTTTATCATGTAAGCCATCTTAAATCATATGTATTCGAAGCTAAGCAGTTTAAGCATCGCGATAGAGAATTCTACGCATATCGCTAGTAAGACCATCAGAAAGAGGAATGCACTTATGAGACTTCCAGAGGAGGAGTGGAATGATTAAAAGAAATATAGTACAAGGATTTGTATTTGTTGCGATCTGTTTGTTACAGGCAATTACTATTGCCAAAATAAATAGAGTTCAAAATACAATTGATGTTGAAAAAAACTCTATTGGCGAAATATCTTATGTCTCTATAAAAGAAAAGCCGCTAAATCGGAAAGACGGAGTTTATAGCCCAATTACAATACAAGAAGATAATCCAGAAATCCCATACGATAATTATGTCACTTCAGATAAGGCAGATTCGAAGTATTTGAAGGGAACTGCTTATAATCCAGAAGGGCCTGCAGGGGTTGAAGGGCAAAATCCACCTGTTTATTCAGACTTGTCAAATATAATAGATAATAGAAGCAAGGGGAGAGAATAGAAATATGAAAGAATTATTATCAAACTTTTTGACTGTTAGTATATTTTTGATCCTAGCAATGCTAATAGTTTTACCAGAAAGTATTCTTCTTGGAGCAGAAATCTTTGTTTTACTGTTTAGTATTTTGATTTTCTTCCTTGCAAATGAGAAAAATATTTGTGTTTTCAGAAAACTCTGTACTTATTTTGGATTATTATCAGCAGGTTTAATGGTTGCTCTTTTACGCAGTGATTTAATTCTGTTAGGAAAGAATATGTATGGCGTTACAACAATAATGGGAAGCATTTTGTGTGATGGAAATTATATTGTGGGTTATACTGTTATATGTCTTTTCCTTTTCTCATTAATGTATGTTTCAAAGAGCGAAACAATGGCAATTGCCAAGATACCTATAAGAGAAGAATGTGAAAATACTATTAAGATGTTGAAAGAGAGTTCTAAGATTTTATATCAAACAGCGATTTTTACAGTTTTTATTCATTTTTGTTTTTTTGCAGTGGGAGTATTGATTGCTTTAATTATTGCACAATATTCAGTTATTGGGGCTCTTGTTGAAATTGCAAGAAAATTGGGTGGTTTTTCAATAATGGTTGTTATTCCGCAGCTGATTGTGTGTGGAGCTTTTAAGAAATTACAAATTGCTGCCTTTAATTAGCTGTATATTCTGAATTACATGTTTATAGGAGAAATCGAACAATAATGAAAACCGAAGAATTTAGAGAATGGTTAAAAGAACAGGGATATCAGCCTAATGTTGCGAATACACGTGTAGGAAATTGTCTTACAGTGTGTAACTACGAAGGTGATTTGGATTCATTGTATGCTAAAGATAAGTGTCAGGACTTGATGAATCGCCTTTGCTATTCAACTCAGGATGAGAGAAATAATGCTCCTGTACGACATAGAATTCCTATTAATGGTAATCAGAGAACTGGCTCTGCAACCTTAAAACAGGCTGTTGGCTTATATGTTCGCTTTCTAAGCAATGAATCAATTTCTGTAAAACCTTATCAGCAGAGAACATTTTATAACGTTAGTCACTCTACAGAATCTGATTGGCCTACCTGGAATATGCCAACGGAAGAAGATAGTTATCAATTGGCTAAAGTAACAACAAAGTATATAAGATTTTTGAATCCAGAAATTATTGCCAGGATTGTAAAAGAGAATGAAAAACTCTCTGTAAGCGGTAAAATGTAATGTCGCCAAAATAATAAAAAAAGGTTCCTTTAAGCTGTTATAATAGTTTTAACAACAAAACAATAACACAGACAAAAAAGGAACCAATATGAGTTTACACGAAAACACAAAAAAAGGCAGTCATTTTAGTTATGAAGAACGATTATGTTTGGAATATTATTTAAAAGGAACTGGTCATTTTCCAAAAATTAAAAATACAAAACAGTTAGGAGAAATATTTAATAAGACAAGAAGAACCATACAAAGAGAAATGAAACGAGGAACCGTAGAGCATGAAACCTCTAGTGTCCATACTAATTTTGAATATAATGCAGACTTTGCACAGCAAGATGCAGAATATGAAATGACCGCAAAAGGAACACCACTGAAGCTTTCCAAAGATTGGCACCTTGTGGGAATAATACAGGACTTAATTATAAATGAACATTACAGTCCATATGCAGTAGTACAACAGTTTAATAACAAAGGCTGGCCTACAAATATTAAGTTTTGTGAAAAAACCCTTTATAACTATATATCAAAGAAAGTGATTCCTGGCTTAGGAATAAAAGATTTACCTAATAAAGGAATTAAATTCAAAAAACATGCAAGTGTAAAACGACATTCAAGAGCTGCATGTGCATTAAGAAGTATCTCAAATCGACCAGAATATATAAATACCAGAAGAGAATATGGACATTGGGAAATTGATACTGTAAAAAGCTGTGCAGATACAACAGTAGAATGCTTATTAACTTTAACTGAACGAAAAAGTAGAGCTGAAATAATAAGAAAAATATCCGACGGAAAAGCTAGTTCTGTGGTAAAAGAGATTCATAAACTAGAAAAAGAATTAGGATATAATAAATTTACAAAGTTATTTAAGTCAATAACAGCTGATTGTGGTTCAGAATTTATGGATTTTATTGGGATTGAAACTTCTGTATCTGGGAAAAAAAGAACTGCTGTATTTTTTGCACATCCCTATTGTGCAAGGGAACGAGGTACAAACGAAAACCATAATAGAATAATTCGAAGATTCTATCCAAAAGGCACAGATTTTTCAAACTTAAATTCTGAACTATTTAAGGACACACAAAAGTGGATGAATAATTATCCTCGAAAGATTCTTGGAGGAAGAACTCCTCTACAAGATCTTCAGACATACATGGGATCAGAATTTCTAATCCCATCATAAAAAAATTATCTGCTTAAAGGAAAAATACGCGACATTACTATTTACAGGTTACGACATGTGCCTTATTATTGTTAGAACAGATGATTTAATTTTTCTGAGATAAGGAGTATTAAAATTATGATAGGATTTGATGACAAATTTGTATTAGAACTTGGTTTTGGTCTTTTGCATTTAGTTGATAAAGATGATGGTAAGTTGGTGGATGCTATAACTGACTTACGCAAGCAAAAACCATATATACCCCGACTCAGAATAGTTGATAATATGACTTTAGAGTCGTTTGAAATTTCTTTAAATAAGGTAAAGCATACTCTAGATGAGAAAGAAGATCTGATATCACAGATTGTAACAATAGTCGATAAATATGTTGAAGAACATCCGGAAATCCAGGAAGAAGTAAAACTTGTGATAAAACGAGGTGAAAGTCTAATATTTAGATTCCATCAAGATGGAGAAGAGTATAAAGTGAAGGCGAAGGTTTTGGGAATTACGAATGATTCAGTAGAATTAGAATTTGAACAAAAATTAAAATTTCAGCTTCAATTCTTAAATAAAGATTAAACACCCACATTCAATGACGAAGTGCGACAAAAACCTCTTCAGGTGTTTTAAAAC
>CAYFND010000119.1:0-2709 GCA_964344405.1 uncultured Treponema sp.
CTTCTGGAATGAAATTCAAAATCATCCGGTAACTCAAAATGCTCTTGTGTAACATTAAGATTCTTCATTCGGTTTAAGTAAAACATCCTCTCTGCATCTTTATTCAGATCATATCCAAATAAGAAACACATTCCATCATCCATAAGAATCTGATACGGAGCAATTCTTCGATGTGTTGTTTCAGCATTCCATCGGCCATTATAGTCAAACTCAATAATTAGGTTTTCCTGTAAAGAATGCAAAACTTGTTTCCAGATTTCTTTATTTGTTACAACTTTTGGAACAGGAGGAACGGCAATTCTCTTTAATAAACTGCTTTTTCCTACAGTTTGAGTATCTGTAACAAAATCAATTACGTCAGAAATTGCCTTATAAACTGGACTTCCTTCAAAACTTGAAAGTAATGTTTTCGCAGCTGAAAGATAAAAAATATCTTCTGCAGAAATATTGTTTAATGCAAATTCAAAACTTTCATCACTGTAATAATATCCACCTTTCTGCCGATTAAACTCCAATGGTGCGTGGAAGTAAGTTCGAAGCATATCAATATCACGGTTTATTGTAGCTTCTCCAACTTTGCTATAACCGGTCTGTTCACAGTAAAGTCGCTGCAATTTAAAATTATCAGGATAAAGTCCTGATTTAATAGCGTTGTGAATAATAATAAGTCTTTCCAGCATTTTTTTATTCAGCTGGCGTGTCTGTTGTTTCTGTTCCATACTGTTATTATAGCACGATTCGCTATCATATCGTGATAGCGGAAGAATTAATTTTTCATAATAAGATTGTGATATTGTGTTATAATAAATATATGTTTGAAGTAAGTTTAGAATCGTTATTCCAATCAATCAAACCATTTGTGATTGAAAATCAAAAACAACGAAAAGAGAAAGAATTAAAGGGTGAATTTTTTAATATTTTCTCCATATTAAATATGGAAAGAGATGAAGTTCATACACATTCATCATTTATTGCAGAATTGCTAAATCCAAAAGGTTCTCATGGATTAAAAGATGAATTTTTAAGATTATTTATACAGCACATTCCATTGAATGATATAGATGTTACTACATTAAATACTAAATCCGCAATCGTAAAAAAAGAAGAATATATTGGCAAAAAAGATGTTATAAAAGAAACTGGCGGAGATATTGATATTCTAATTAATTTTTTCTCTCCCGATTACACGATTATCATAGAGAATAAAATTAATGCTGGAGATCAAGAAGCACAATTAGCTCGTTATAATAATTATGCTAAACATCTAAATCATAGTTTTACTCTGTTTTATTTAACAAAAGATGGACATGAACCTTCTTCATGGTCTACAGGTTTAAAAACAGAAGATCATTATTGGGAATGTATTTCATATAAAAATGAAATATTTAAATGGCTTACAAGATGTTTAGATATTTCAAATAGCTTTACACTTATTAATGGTTGTATAAAACAATATCAAAATTTAATTTTAAAACTTACAGGTCAGGAGCTTAATCAAACTATGGATAAAACTATTACGCAACAAATGTTGAATCATAATCTAGAAATGTTAGCAATTTGGGAAAATTGGGATAATTGGATTTACAGCATTGCTGAACAAGTAATAAAAGAAGTTGCGAAAAAAACAGATTGTGAATGTAAAGGTGATAATGAATCATATCCATGGTGGCTTTGGGATAATGATTGCTGGGTAGCTTTTATACCGAAAAATAATCCAGATATTAAAATATGGTTTGGCAAAGAAAAAGGAGATTCACCATATTATTATCTTGAAAAAAAAGGTATTACAACTCTTCAAACAAAGTTAGAATGTATGGAATATAAGTCATCAAAAGGTACTCCTTTCGGTTCTAAATATTTAGATTCAAAATATCTGAAATGGGATTTATGTGTAGCCCAAGCGATTGTTAATGGAGAGTTCAGAGATTATTTGTGTAATTGTATAAATGAAGTATTAAATGACCCAAACTTTCCAAAATAATTTCTTTTCTATCATGATTTGATAGCATTATCTGTTATCATTTTTTAGAGGTTCAGAATTAATGTCTAAAAAATTTAAGTATTCAGACTTTGAAAAACAGAAAAATAAAGAACTTGAATCCTTGTTCTCTGATTGGATAAAGCAGCTTTCAAAAAATAAAACTCCCATAGATAATGGGAACAAAGATAAAACTTCACCAGCTGCTTGCTTTGCAAAAGATGGTTTCTTTCCTGGTTATTTTGATGAAAACAATTTAAAAGTTTGCTTTATCGGACGAGAAACTCGTTTAATTGGTGGCTATGATTTCAGAGATACCACTAAAGAGTTTTTTGAAGAATATTATAGCAATAACAATAACTGGTGGCGGCATCTTCTTTATATCATCTATGGAATTAAAACTAAGGGTGAATATAAGTTTGAAGAAATTCCAGATGCTTTGGAAATACTAAACGAAATGTATGATACTAATAAGTATGGTTTTGCTTCAATCAATATTTCAAAATACAGCAATGATGATGAAAATAATTGGCAAACAAACGTAAACTTAGTTCACCGTTTCTTAAAGGATTCCGAGCTAGAAAAAACAAATTTCTTTCAAAAAGAATTAGAGATATTAGATCCAGATGTTATTATTTCCGCCAATTTATGGGAGATTATTGAATCTGAGTATATAAATTTGTGTTTACCAGAATCAAATTTTTCTGAAAGTAAAAATATCACCCATGATG
>CAYFND010000119.1:2809-4440 GCA_964344405.1 uncultured Treponema sp.
GCAACGTTGGAGGACTTATGAAAAAACTCATTTCTTTGTTGGGGCTGTTGCTTATTGCTTCAGCAGTATTTGCACAAAAGTTCGAGCTGAAAACTGCGGATAAAACGCCATGTACAATTACTCTCAATGGTGATTTTATTGTCATTGAAGAAACTTTATTTGGCGGTTATATAAACCGTATCACAATCCCTAAATCACACTTTACTTCCACAAAAGCAAAAATCGATTCTGAACAAGGCGGAAAATCTGTAATCAATAATCAGCCTTTCATGGAATCAGGTGATGTAATTTACATCATGGAAGATCAGAAAAACTCATCAATTGTTGGCTTCCTTTCCGGAAGAGCCGTTTATCAGCAGAATCCAGTTCTTGGTATCTGGCTTTACAAAAAAGATATTGCTTCTATCGCTAAGAAATTAAAGCTGTAAATATTTAAATATATAAAGAGCTTCGTATTTATGAAGCTCTTTTTTAAGGTGGTATTTATGAGCAAACTGTATCTTAAAAAAATAAATCTTACTGGCTACAAAAGTTTTAGTAAAACCGAAACAGTTGAATTACAGGAAATTCTGAATATAGTTTTTGGACCACATGGCTGTGGAAAATCTAATTTATTCAGCGCAATAAATTGGGTTTTGTTTGATAACAAAACAGCAAAGGAAGTTATAGATTCTATTCTTTTTAATGGTAACGATTTAGTACAGAAAGCAGAGTTTGCTGAGGTATCTTTATTTTATGGTGATAAAGAAGAACCGTTTGATAAAGATATAGTTATTACACGGCACTTAGACAAAAATGGGAATGAAAGTTTCTTTCTGAATAATATTCAATTATCAGATTTTGAAAGCTATAAAGTAAAAATAAGCAATCTCCATTTACCAGAAATATGTTTGTTTGATGAATTTGATAAAAACAAAAAACATCGTAAGACATCAAAAATTTATTCAGATATCCAATTCCAAAGTCACGGTAAACAAACTGTAGTTATTTTGATTCATAATAAAAATATACGACGACTTTCAACTGGTGGTTTAATTGGTATTGGTTTTAATGAAGGTTCATCACATCCATTTTGTTTGAATATTATTTCGTAGTTTATTGGGAGGTAAATCTATGAAAGATTTTTTTATTTCAATTTTGAATTATTTAAAATCATTAGTCGCAATCGTTATAGGTGTTTTATTTCCTTTGTCCTTACTTTTAATTGCCTATCCTAAAGTTTTTGATGAAATAATAGTTTTCGTTTTTTTTCTAATCTCAATACTTATATGTTTTGTTATCAGGAAAGGGAAAATTAAATTAGATTCATTGGAATTATTGTCTGGCTTTACATTACTAATTTATACTCAGGTAATTCACTTTACACTTTTGGCACATGAATCAAGTGCACATCTTTTATTTGTAAAATTTTCACAATTAGAACTAATCACAAGTATTGAACAAGTCTCGGCATTTTTCATTTTCATTATTTGCAGTTATTTATTGATTTTAATTCCAGGCATTGCCTGTCGGCGTATAATAAAAGTAAACAAAGAATTTTCTCTAGCTACATTAAATACAATGTTTGTTGATATTGATAATAGAATAAAAAAAGATGAATTATCAGAAGAACAGGCTTTGCAAGAAAGAAA
>CAYFND010000119.1:4540-6028 GCA_964344405.1 uncultured Treponema sp.
GAAACAAAAAGAAATTTGTTAGAAATAAAATCTTTTCTATCAACATATAAGGATAAGAAAAGCAGCAAATTTAAAAATGCACTTTGGAATTATAACGATATGAAAGCTTCTTACAAAACTCTTCTTAAGGTAAGAAACATCATTTTTAGAAAATTGTTCGTATGCAAGTTGAAGGATTTTATTTAACGAATAGTAGAATAAGAAAAAAATATCTTAAAAATCTATGTTTGCAGTTCTGTATGACCGCCTATATAAATTCTTTTGTAGATATTGAAGGAGATTATAGCAAAGTACCAGGAATACTTGTTAATTCAATAAAGCTAATACCTCTTTTTTCAATATTTTCTGCAAACGGTATTGAAAAGATGTTTAGAAAAGGTTTCCACAAAACATTTTACTTTGCAAAAAAAGAAATTTACTGGGATGGTCTTTTACCACTCTGGAAACAAACTGGATTAATAAATTATTTAGGAGAGACAATTTTAAATTTTATATCATTAAGATGGGAGAATAATATGAAACATTCAGAATGGAAAAATTTTCACAGTGAGATTTTATTTTCATTATTAACACATAGGCACACTGATGTAGTTTCTGACTTGCAGGTGCTAGAAGAATTCTATCGACAGTTTTATAAATATATAGGATTAACAAAAGAAGAAACAGATATTTTTTGTTCTGACTTAGAAAACACAGAATACACAACAAATGAAAAACAAACACTTCTTTATATCCAGAATGGAACAAGGGGGATTCTTTTTGAAAATAATCTTGATACAAAGTATTCAGATGAGGAAGAACTTAAAAAATGTTATCAACAGATTACTTCTGATGGAACAAAGTTAGTTAAGGTTGTCCGCTTCTTCCCCAAAAAAGAAGATTATAAAAATTGCACTTATCAATTAAATAACGCAGTTTTTATTACAGCAGAACCGTTATCTAATTTCTTTATAGATTGGTGTTATTCACAAGAATGTGATTCCCTCGCTAAAGGTATGTACAGTCAATATGCTAAAAAACTGCTTTTTAGCATGTAAAAAAAAGAGCTTCTAATTTGACCAGGGGTATGTCCCTCGCTATACTGGAAAGTCTTTTGCAATAATTACTTATAAATAAGATTAATAATGTCCGATAATAAATTTAGAGGCTGGTATTCTATACCAATTATTAGCTCTGTCTAGCTTTCATGGCTTACTAGACAGAGCTTTTTTTTATTACTACAATTTTTATATGACAAATTATAAAGAACTTGATGTTGTTGTTTTAAAAGACGGTCGAAAAGTAACTCTCCTAGATTTTTTAGGAGATGGAGACGAATGTATTTTCGAAGATGACAATAACGAAACGTTCTTTGGTAATGTATCAGATATAATAAAAAAAGCCTAAGATTATGGTCGCACACATTGGTGCTTGATGTTCCATAACTGTAGGCTTATTTGGAGGGGTATAATAAAAGTTCAGTACCAAAACGTTTGAAAATACATATAA
>CAYFND010000120.1:0-5993 GCA_964344405.1 uncultured Treponema sp.
ATTTTCTTCTGATTCAAAAGCTTTTTTTAATTCACTTTCAAAATTTACAGTAGTCCTTTTAAAATTCGGAACTTCAGAATTTGCAAGATTGTTTGAACTTACTTGATAACGTAAGGAAGTTACATCCATTTCTCTTTGTAATAAATCTACGGAACGTGAAAAACTATTCATATTCTACCTCTTTTGTTTACTACATTAATAATCGGTAAATAAAAAATTGAGTTAAGAGTTTAAAACAAAAAAAAGCTCAAATTTCGAGATGAAATTTGAGCCTTTCTTATAAAAAATTATCCTTCTACAAAATGTATCTTGATAAATCTTCGTTGTTAGCAATTCCTTCAATTTTTGAATCAACATATTCAGAATTGATCTCTATTACTTCACCGTTATGCTCATTTGCATCGAATGAAATTTCATCCAAAACTTTTTCCATAATTGTGTGAAGCCTTCTAGCTCCAATATTCTCACTCTTGGAATTAACATCTTCTGCAATAAAACTCATTCTATCAATTGCGTCATCACCAAATTTTAATGTAACACCTTCTGTTGATAATAAAGCTGTATATTGCTTGATGAGTGAATTCTTTGGTTCGCCTAATATTCGTTTAAAATCACCTTTATTCAAAGAATCAAGTTCAACACGAAGAGGGAAACGTCCTTGAAGTTCAGGTATTAAATCACTTGGAGCTGCAACACTGAATGCACCAGCTGCAATGAATAAAATATGAGTTGTATCAATTACTCCCCACTTTGTATTTACATTACTACCTTCAACAATAGGAAGAATATCACGCTGAACACCTTCCCTGCTTACATCCTGTCCGCTGCTTTCACCATGAACTGCAATTTTATCAATTTCATCAATAAAGATGATTCCGCTTTGTTCAACTCTTTCTTTTGCAATATCACAGACTTTATCTCTATCAACCATACTTTCCAGAGTTTCTTCAGTGATGATTTTTCTTGCTTCTTTTATTGTAATAGTACGTTTCTTTGATTTTTTTGAACCACCATTAATCATATTGATGATTCCCTGCATACTGTTTTCCAAATCGTCCATATTTCCGCCGGCAATTATTTCCATGCTTGGCATTGATGGATTTTTCTGAACGACCATTTCAACTTCTCTATCCTCAAGCTTGCCTTCTCTTAGCATCTGGCGGAATTTTTCTCTTGTTGAATTGTCTTCAGTTTTTGCATCGTTATTTTTATCTTCAGCATCAGCAATTTTTTTCGCTTCATTTAAATCAATTTGAATTTCTGTCGAACTTGTCTGCTGCATAGGTTTGAATGATGAAAAAGACTTTTTGTCAGAAGAACCAGGAAGCAATAAATCCAGAAGCTTTTCTTCTACAATTGAGACACTAGAAGATTTTAACTGCTCTTCCATTTCTGCCTTTACATCATTAACAGCTACAGCCATTAAATCTCTGACCATCGATTCAACATCACGTCCGACATATCCAACTTCTGTATATTTAGTTGCCTCAACTTTAATAAAAGGCGCATTACATAATTTTGCAAGTCGTCTTGCAATTTCTGTTTTTCCAACACCAGTAGGTCCAATCATCAAAATGTTCTTTGGAGCAACCTCATCCCTTATTTCCGTTGGAAGTTTTAGCCTTCTGTAACGATTTCTAAGAGCGACAGCTACAGCTCTTTTTTTTTTTTTTTTACCAATTATATACTGATCCAAACATTAGACTATTTGTTTAGGGGTTAGTTCTTCTTTTTCTTTTACTACGATTCCTGTTGTATCTGCCAATTAGATTTCCTCCACCATTACATTGTCATTTGTATATATACAGATTTTTCCTGCGATTCTTAGTGATTTTTCTGCAATTTCCTTTGCCGACAAATCAGATGAGTCTAAATAAGCTAGAGCTGCAGAATATGCATAGTTTCCACCAGAACCAATTGCCAAAACATCATTTTCTGGTTCAATTACGTTTCCGTCTCCACTTATCAACAATATCTTGCTTTCATCAGCCACAATCAACATAGCTTCAAGTTTTTGCAAGCTTCTATCAGTACGCCACATCTTTGCAAGTTCAACAGCGGACCTTGTTAAGTCACCGTTGAATTCCTTTACCTTTGTTTCAAATTTATCCAACAGGGTAAATGCGTCAGCTACAGAACCAGCAAATCCTGTTAAAATTTTTCCATCATATATTTTTCTTACTTTTCTAGCGTTACCTTTACAAACAGTTTCACCTAAAGTAACCTGTCCATCACCAGCCATAGCAACTTTTCCGTTTCTACGAACTGCAATAACGGTTGTACTTCTTATTTTTACTTTATTTCCCATATATACCTCTTTTATTTATCTTTATCTTTTCCATGCGGATGAGCCTTGTTATAAACTTCAATCAGTTTTTCTGTTGTAATATGAGTGTATCTTTGTGTAGTTGAAATGCTTGAATGTCCTAACAATTCTTGAACAGCTCTGACATCCGCTCCATTCGTCAAAAGTTGCGTTGCAAAAGTGTGCCTAAAAGAGTGAGGATTCACATGGTGATTTGTTCCTTCAACTCCAGAATATCTTGAAATTATCCATCTTAAGCCTTCCACGGTGATGGGGCTTCCTTTTTGATTGATAAATATCTTTTTTGTAGGTTTATCAACTTTTAAATCAAACAAAATCTTCTTTCTATCTTCCAAATATTCTTTTAAAGCAAACTGCGCATCTTCATCAAAATACACTTTTCGTTGTTTGTTCCCCTTACCTGTTACAAAAGCGGAATGATAGGAATCAATAAAATCATCAATCTGAAGATTGGCTATCTCACTAATTCTGCATCCAGACGAGTACAACATCTTAAATAAGGCCGCATCCCGTTTTTCCCATAAAAGTTCTTTCTTCTCAGGTTGATTACATAATTGAGTTACTTCAGCTTTTGTCATAAAACGAGGAATTCTCTTAGGATTTTTCACCGTTTTAATTTCTAAAGTTGGATTGATATTAATATAATTAAATTTTTTGCAATAAGCAAATAAAGTTCTTACAGCGGCAATAAATCTGTTTATAGAAGCGGAAGATTTTCCTTTTTTTGACATTTCGCCAATACATAAAAGAATGTTTTCTTTTGAAATATTCTTTATATCAGCACTGTTTCCAACAAAAGAAGTTAATTGTATAAAGTCATTTTTATATCCCACAACAGTATTACTTGATAAATTCCGTACTGAAGATATATATGAAAGGAATTCTTCTATTGTTTCATCTAACCGCATATCCCCTGCTTCTGCTAATTATTAAACTTCGTCTTGCTTTATTTCTTCAGTTCCGTCATTTGAATGGAGATAATGACAATCTGGATTTATACAGCTTTTATAAGAACCGTTCTTTTTGTCATATTTTTCAACAAGGAACCAACCACATTCAGGACAATATTGGTCAATTGGTTTGAAATGAGAAATAAAATTACATTTTGGATAATTTGTACATCCGTAGAATTCCTTTCCCCTTCCTTTAGTTTTTCTTGCAACAATATCACCACCACAGTCTTTGCACGGACATTTTGCCAGAGGAATTGACTTTGTATTATGACATTCCGGAAAACCAGAACAAGCAAGGAAGAATCCAAAACGGCCAAGTTTTTTCACCATTGGTTTTCCGCATAAATCGCAAACTTTATCAGTTTTTTCATCAAGAAATCCTTTTATGCTTTCTTGAGTTTCCATTACTTCATCAACACGTTTTTTGAATGTAAAATAAAAATCACTCATCATCGTGTTCCAGACAAGTTCATTTTTTTCTACACTATCAAGTTTGTTTTCAACATCAGCAGTAAAATGTTCATTAATTACATCTGGGAATGATTCAACTAAGATTTTACTAATCATTCTGCCAAGTTGTGTCGGAACCAACTGCTTGTTACTTCTAACAACATAATATCTATCCAAAAGGACAGAAATAATCGGTGCATAAGTTGAAGGACGTCCAATTCCTTTTTCTTCCAACATTCTGACGATTGAAGCATCTGTATATCTTGCAGGACCTTGAGAAAAATGCTGTTCTGGATGGAAATTCAAAACTTGAAGAACTTCACCTTCTTTTAATAAAGGCAGATTTGTTGATTTGTCTTCTTTTGAAGAAAGAAGTTTGATTACATTGTAAAAACCTTTTTCACTAACTTTGCTTGCACTAGTTCTAAAAATTGCATTCTCTGCAGTTATATCAATACTTGTAGTAACCATTTTTGCATTTTTCATTTGAGAAGAAACAAAACGTTCCCAAATTATTGAATACAATTTGAATTGATCATGGCTCAAATATTCTTTTACACTTTCCGGTGTATATTTTGTATAAGTTGGACGGATACATTCATGGGCATCTTGGGCAGATTTTCCTACAGTATAGTGGATTGCTTCTTCCGGCAGGTCTTCCGGGAATTCTTTTGTAATCCAATCCCTCACTTCCAAAAGCGCTGTTTCTGAAATACGAACGGAATCGGTACGCATATAAGTGATTAAACCAACTCTAGAAGAACCAATATTAATTCCTTCATATAATTGCTGCGCAATCTGCATTGTTTTTCTTGATGTAAAAGAAAGTCTGTTTGCTGCAGCCTGTTGAAGTTTTGACGTTGTAAAAGGAGGTTTCGGGCGGACAACTTTTTCTGTTTTTTTGATGGCAGAAACTGTACATGGTGAATTTTTAATTTTCTCAATTATTTGATTTACAACTTCTTCACTTTTAAGTTCTGGAGTCTCACCGTTATATTTTACCAATTGAGCCTGTATTGTTGTTTTACCTTTTTGAAAATCAGCATCCAAAGACCAGTATTCTTCTGGTAGAAAATCTTCAACTTCTTTTTCACGTTCACAAATCAACCTTAAAGCTACAGATTGAACCCTTCCTGCTGAAAGTCCGTTTTTTACCTTGCTCCATAGAATCGGGCTTAAATTATAACCAACAAGTCTGTCCAAGACACGTCTTGCTTTTTGAGCGTTCACTTTTGATTCAATTATTTCACCAGGGTGCTTTATAGCTTCTTTTATGGCGATTGGCGTAATTTCATTAAAAACAATTCTTTTCAACGGAGCTTCTGTTTTTTCACTTAGCGCATTTCTCAAGTGCCAAGCTATTGCTTCGCCCTCACGGTCGTTATCCGATGCCAATAAAACTAATGAAGATTTTTTTGCATCTTTTTGCAATTCTTTTAATAATTTAGCCCTGCCTCTCACAGTAATATATTCAGGCTGAAAACCGCCTTCAATATCAATTGCCATTCTTGACTTTGGTAAATCAATCAAATGCCCCATAGACGCTTTTACTGTGTATCCGGGTCCTAAATATTTTTCAATAGTATGAGCTTTTGCAGGAGACTCAACAATTACAAGAGTCGCCTTCGTTTTTTGTTTCTTAGAAGCTTTTTTTTCAGCCATATACCAATTCCTTCCAAAGTCATTTTATCAACTTAAAATAAATTTAATTGTTCACTTTTTATATTACGTTTCCCCGGTTCTTCCAAAATACAAGTACAATAATCCTTATAATCAAGAATAACAGGAGCGCCATCATTTACATATCTTTCTGGCGAATTCTCTATTTTATATCTGCCAACTTTTTTCTGCAAATATTTCACTTTCAGTTCATTCAACGATTTTTCTGAAATTTTCTCAGCATAATCATTAAATGTAGCTTTATGAAACATTACATCCCTACCCATTTCAAGCGCAAAATCAACAGTAATAAGGGCGCCGCTTCCAACAGGTGCTTCAACCACAACTGTTGATTTTGACAATCCTGCAATAATTCTGTTTCTTTGAACAAAATGCCAAGGTGCAATTTGACAAGTCGGTTCATATTCACTTATTACACAACCGCCACTTTCAATTATTTTAGAAGCAAGCCTTTTATTACAAGATGGAGCTATTTCATCAGCTGCACAAGGCAAAACTGCAATAGTTCGTCCAATTGTATTCAGATTCACGTCTTTATCAAAACAATCAAAATAAGCGTTCAATGCACCTTGATGAGCCGCACT
>CAYFND010000121.1:0-5984 GCA_964344405.1 uncultured Treponema sp.
GAAAGTTCAACTGTAACTCTAATTCTACGCTCTTTTTCTATGGAAGAAATTGAGGAAGAGAAACGTATTGTAGAAAAATTGGCACGGAATGCGGCTTTATCTTTTGGCGGCAGTTGTGAAGTGTTGTTTTCAAAACAATATTTGAATATGAAGGAAAAAATCAAACAGAATCCAGAAGTAATAGAAAAACTAGAAAAAGCTTTTACAGATTCAGACGTTGCAATCAAGAATAAGCCGATTCGCGGTGGAACAGATGGTTCAAGACTCACAGAAATGGGAATTCCTTGTCCGAATATTTTTACCGGGGCGCATAATTTTCATTCAAGAAGCGAATGGTGTTCTCTAAACCAAATGGCAAAAGCATCCGATATTATATTAAATTTGATAGCTAAATAAGGATTTTATTAATGTACGAATATATAATTCAAGGTGGTCTTCCTATTCATGGCGAGATTACAGCGAGTGGAAATAAAAACGCAGCCCTTCCATGTATTGCTGCTTGTTTGCTGACTTCAGACGAAGTTATTTTGCATAATATTCCAAAAATTCAAGATACGTCTGTAATGCTTCAGATTTTGCAGTCGCTTGGTGTAAATGTTGAACAGCTTGGTACAAATGATTGGAAAATTAAAAGTGAAAAAATAACTCAAAAATCCCTTCCTGAAGAATTAACGAAAAAGGTAAGGGGTTCCATTGTTTTTGCAGGTCCGCTGGTTGCCCGTATGGGAAAATGTTCCATGATGCCTCCTGGTGGTGATGTTATTGGACGCAGAAGGGTGGACACTCACTTTTTGGCTCTTGAGCAGCTTGGTGTAAACGTAAAGGCAAACGGTCAGTTTATATTCCAAACAAAAAAACTAGTTGGAGCTGATATCTTCCTGGATGAAGCCTCTGTTACAGCTACAGAAAACGCAATCATGCGGCAGTCCTTGCTGAAGGTAAGACGATCATTCAAAATGCGGCTTGTGAACCTCATGTTCAAGACTTATGCAATATGTTGAATATGATGGGTGGCAGAATCAGCGGTATTGGTAGCAACGTCCTTGTAATTGAAGGAACTGACAAGCTTCACGGTTGTGAATATACAATCGGTCCTGATTATATAGAAATCGGCTCTTACATCGGAATGGCGGCTGTAACAAAGGGAAGAATCACAATAAGTGGAATTCGCGAACAAGAGATGCGTCCGCTGACAAATTCATTCTTAAAACTGGGAATTACCTGGAAGATTGACGGCGACAAATTGACTGTTCCAAACTCACAAGGGCTAAAAGTTAATTCTGATATTGGAAACATGATTCCAAAAATTGACGATATGCCTTGGCCGGGATTTCCTGCTGATTTAACTAGTATTATGACAGTTATCGCCACTCAGGTTGAAGGAACTGTGCTGATTTTTGAAAAAATGTTTGAATCAAGGATGTTCTTTGTTGATAAGTTGATTTCCATGGGTGCCAAAATCACATTGTGCGACCCTCACCGGGCTGTTGTAAGCGGTCCTAGCGTCCTTCACGGCGACCATCTTGTTTCACCAGATATCAGAGCCGGTATGGCGATGGTTATTGCAGCAATGTGTGCTAATGGTGAGAGCCGTATCAGCAATGTCTACCAAATAGAACGCGGTTACGAAGATTTGGTGGGGCGCCTGCAGTCTTTAGGGGCAAATATAAAAAAAGTTGAAGTTGAGTGATTTTTTTATTATCTTTTAAATGTGAGGTAAATATGAAAAAGAATTTAATTTTAGTATGTGCATTATTTTTTGTTGTTGCACCCTTAAGCTTCTCTCAACAAGTAAAAGAATCTGCAAAAGATTCAGATGTCGTTTTTATTGACAATGATTTAGGAATTTCCATACCGAAAGGAACTTATGCTTTTGATAAAAAAGTTGCAGAAAAGGAATTCAATCAAAAAATCAAAGACAATGTAAAAGTTTATAATTATACTCCTTCTGATTTAGTGGTTTCTATTTATTATTATGGGCTTGATGAAAAATGGCATATTACAGGAACTTCAGAAGTTGATTCAAATGATGATGAATCAATTGATTGTACTATTGAAGATAATTTGAAGAAATACAGATATTTTGCAATAAAAATTAGAGATGATGTGAATGCTACAGATTACGAAGTTAGTGTTTCTGTACATAATCATGATTTAGTTTTTAATATTGCAGAAATTTTCTAGGTGAATAAGCGGTTGACGGGAGTCGAACCCGCTTAGCAACCTTGGGAAGGTCGTATAATACCGGTATATGACAACCGCAATAAATTATTTCTAATAATAGAATAATATGTAAAAACTTTCTATTCCAAAAAAGACGAATTTGTAGGATAATGAATATCATGGCTGAAAATTCAAATTTTACAAAAGAATTGCAAGAAGCATTAAACAACAAACAAGAATGGTTCAATAATGAAGAGTTAAAGAAACTTTTAGATCAATATAGACTTTTTTTTACATGTGTAAAAAATCTGTATGAAACTCTTTTAAAGAAATCGTTAATTATTCAAGACCCATATCGAATGGATAAACGGATTTCTGATATTGAAATTCCTGAAGTCTCATCTTTTTTGGAATCTGAAAGAGCTACAATCTTGGGCTCACGTTTGTCTGATTTTGAGAATATGCTTGATTATATGTGCACATATTTTCATTTTTCAGTTGATAACATCGGTTTTGCCAAAATTAAAAAACTGATTGAGTTGAATAAAGTTTTTGACTGGACAAATTTAACTACAAATAGTACATCTGCAAATACAAGGGCATTAACTGTTTTGTTAAACAATGCTATTGATAATTCTCCATCTGTAACAGTTGGCGTTATAAAAACTTCAATGGAAAAATGCGGGGAATCTGTAAAGAAAATAAATACAATTCTTGCCGAAGTAAATGATTTTCAGAGGGAAGTGTACAAAGGCCAGCTCAGAAATGATTTATTTGAACATCCTGAATTCAACAAGGAAAGGGCTTTTTCTACAAAAGAAAACGAACTTGCTGAAATCAAAAAAATCTATATGAAGATTTATGGAAAAAAAGCTTTTAATTCTGAATTGATTAATGAAATCATTTTGGAAGACCAAGGTCAGAATAAAGAGCAATTGCAATCCATCCTTCTTGCCAAATTAAAAGTTGAAAACGTAAAAGTACAAAAAGAAATAAAGAAAGACAATATAAAAGAAAATTTATTAAGTGCTGTAACTGCTCTTGGTGCTTTAGTTCCAATCTATGCAACAATAAAGGCAAAGTTATCTGAAGATTTTTCAATTTTAGAAGAAAATGAAAATCAAAAGAGAAATAAACTTATAAATTTATTTCGCAAGATATTCAATATAAAGAACAAGCAGATGATTTTGAATATCAAATTAACAGATAACAAATCTCAGCATTTTTCGGAATATAAGGTTGTTGCCGTAGAATTATTAAATGAGATTGAAAAAAAGATTAAAATTTATTCAGCTGTAGCATCAAAAGGTTCAGAAGCAAAAAAAATAAGTGAATCGTCAGAAGACTCAATCCTTGATTTCTTAAATAAACACATTTCTGAAAATCAAAAGCTTTATCTTGTTATAAATTCATTGGATGTTTATTTTAAAACCAATGTTGATGTTTTGTTAAAACCAAAACTAAAAGGTTTGAAAATGGAACTTTCAACCCTTCATAATTCAATTGTGAATATTAATAAGAAAAGAGCTGATTATATTTCTGAAAAAGAAGAAAAAGAACAAATGGAAAAATTAGGGATACAAAATGAATAGAAGAAAAAATATTTACAAAATAGGACTTTTTATCTGTATTTTTTCTTTGACTTTCAACTTTTTTTCTCAAGAACAAGATCTAGAAGATAATCTGGAAATTGAACAATCTGAAGTGATTGATTCATCTTTACAAGATAATTTTGTAATCTTGGAAAATACAACAAAACATATATTGAATCCACATATAACATCAACTTCAGCTGATTCTCAAATCTTGTCTGGTTTATATGAAGGACTTTTTTCTTATAATCCTGTAACCCTTGATCCTGAATACGCAATTGCTCAAGAGTATAAAATCTCCAGAGACAAAAAAAGATGGACTTTTACATTAAGAGACAACGCTTTTTTTAGTAATGGTGAAAAAATAACTGCAAATGATGTTAGAAAATCGTGGTTGAAGCTTCTTTCAACACCAAATGCGCCTTATTCATCTTTGTTAAACATTATTCAAGGAGCCAAGGAGTTCAGTGAAGGCAAGATTTCTGAGAATGAAGTGAAAATAAAGGTCAATTCAGAAAATTCTCTTTCAATCACATTGAATAATCCTGCAAGCTATCTTCCAAAGTTACTTTGTCATTCCTCTTTTTCAATTGTCAATGATGATCCTTCTGTTTACAGCGGAGCTTTTTGTCTGGCTGAAGAAAAAGAAACAGAAATCATTCTGGAAAAAAACAAGTTCTATTGGGATAAACAAAACACTCATCTTAAAAAAATAACATTCAAACAGTCTGATGACCCAACAGAAAACACACATCTGTTTAATAACGGCGATGTAGACTGGATTTGCGGTTCAACAAACGGAACTATTTTATTAAATCAATCGGCGTTGGCTGTTGGCGGTGAATTTGGAACAGCGTATTTGTTCTTCAAAATTCACGATGATGATGAAGATTCTTGGCTTAATAAAGATTTTAGAAATGCCTTGTTGGAAGCTGTTCCATGGAGTGAATTGCGCTCTAGTTTTATTGTGAAGGCAGAAACTTTTGTCTATCCTTTGAATGATTATCCTGCGGTGAACGGATTTTATTATACTGATGAGGAAGTTGCTTTACAAATGATGAACGACGCCCGTGATAAATACGGAATTCCTCGTGATGAGATTCTTGATGTAACTTTGGAAATGAGTTCAAACGGTTATTCAGATGATATGTTGAACCTTTTAGTTGAAGCTTGGAAAAAACTTGGTGTTAATTTTATTATTAAAAGGACAGATCCATACACTTATTTTACAAATGCACCGACTTCTTCTGCAGATATGCTTTCTTATGTTTGGATAGGTGACTTTGCAGATCCTCTGTCTTTTTTGGAATTATTCAAAAGTGATTCTTCACTAAATGATTCTGGTTGGAAGAACAAGGAATTTGATGATTTGTTGTTGCAGGCTGATCTGGCATCTGTAAATGATAGATATTCATATTTGTCACAAGCTGAAAACATCCTTTTGGATGACGGCATGATTCTTCCAATTTATCACCCGATTGCTATTAATGTTGTTGATATGGAAAGTGTAGGTGGTTGGGCTGTAAATGCTTTTGATTTACATCCGCTGAAATATTTATATAGAAAAGAAGTGAAGTCAAAAATAAAGAACGTTTTATAAAAAAAAAGAACTAAAAGTAAATCTTTTAGTTCTTTTTTTTTATTTAATTATTTTTCATCATGACCATTTAGCATAAAGAACTAAGTTGCCAGTGCTGCCGCTTGGAATTTCTGTAATTGCCGTTCCAGAAAAAGTAGCATTATCAAACCAACCACCAAATGTTTCAGTTTCTGAATTATCTGGATCATTCAAAGATATTGTACTGTCTGTAACTTTATAAGAACCAGGATTTGAATTAGATGCTGTTGTCAAGTTTAAGTTATACGAAATGAAATAAGTATTTATTGTATATGTGGCTTTGTAGCTTGAATCTTCTAGTGGATAAGTTGCAGGCAAAACTGGTGACCATGTTGTAAATGTGTATCCTTTTTTTGTAGGGTCGGCCACTTCTAGGACAACACCAGGTTTTCCTATTAAAACGTTGCCGGATCTAAGTTCTGTTGTTGTTGTTCCTCCATCCAAATTCAAAGAGACAATGACACTGTCAGAATTCAATATTGTAGTAAGAAGTGAATCGGTACTTGATGAACAAGATAATGCCAGTCCAAGAATTAACGCAAATCCTAATGTTAATGTATAATAAGCCTCAGATTTAGACACGGAGGAGAAAAAATAACGAATTTGTGCTA
>CAYFND010000122.1:0-1468 GCA_964344405.1 uncultured Treponema sp.
TGTACATTTTTATTTAGCTCACTTTGTACATCTTTAATTATCTCTTAATAGCTGCCCAGAGTAACCGGGATATTGCAGAAATCAACGCCGGACTTAAGACAATCAATGATGTTTTAAGAGAACGGGGTGCGAAAGAAAAGCCCTGGGGTGATAACTGGTGGAAGCCCAATAATGTTTCGGCCTTTGGTTCTGATGAAAATAATGAGGGTAATTAAAAATGAAATTTTTCATTGCAACAAACAACTATGTTGTTAAGGGTACTGTTCGCGAATATTTGAAAAAGCAATTTCCTATGGTTGAAATCTTTGACGTAATGAAAGATGAGGACTTTTTATATCATCTGGAAGGTCAGGATGAAACATTCTTTCTGATTGAAAAATTTTTTCTTGGACTTTGTATTCAGGAGAAAATGGCCTGTCTGAATGTTATTAACAAGAATCTTCATTTCATCTTTTTTGAAACAGGTTTGATTTGTGCAGATGGTTTTGGGCTTCGTGTGCGAAAGCTTGGAGCGTCTGGTTTTATTTCTAATGCTGAGAACAAGGATGTTCTTCTTCCTTCCCTCACAAAAATCTTACAAGGTGATAAAGATTTTCCTGAGGCTGTAAATTATGCCGTTGAGCATGGTGAGCATTTAAGTACACGGGCGACTGGAGAACTGACAGAAATTGAATTTGATATTGCGGTAATGCTTGCACATGGTCTGACTAATAAAGAGATTGCTTATGAGCTTAGTATAACACCTGATTGTGTTAGAGCTCATGTTTATTGGATTAGAAAGAAAATCGGATATCACAATCTGGAAGATTATGCGGAAGTGTATAAACAGATGGTTGCCAGAGTTACGGGAGGATGGCATGGTTGTCAAAATTGACGGTATTGAAAACAAGGAATTTGGAAAGGACAAGAATCTTTTCTTGAAGTTCCTTAAGGAGAACACGAGCTCTGGAAAGGTTGCGGCACAGGTTGAAGTGTTTAAGGCTGTGGATGTTCAAAAGGATTCTTTTCACTGGGTAATGAGTACCTTTGACACGGACCGCGACTTTGAAAAAGTGGATCCGTGCGGCTGGGATTTGAAAAATTATCTTGCAAATCCTGTTGTGCTCTGGAGTCATGACTATTCTATTCCGGCGATTGGATATGCTGAAAATGTTAAGGCTTCTTCTGCTCTTGAGGGCGATATTGTATTTAATGATAAAGAATATGATGAGTTTGGGTGGAGTATTGGGCAGAGAGTAAAAGCTGGAGCTTTGCGTTGTGGTTCGGTGGGGTTTCGTGTGGATGAACTGGAGTTTCTGGAAGCAAAAGACCGCGACTGTGATTTGATTTATCGCAAGCAGGAGCTTTTGGAATTCAGCATTTGCTGTGTTCCGGCGAATCCGTTTGCGATTCATGTACCATCTAAAAAGTTGGAGATTACGGAAGTAATTCAGGAAGAAGAGCTTTCGTATTGGGATAAAGTTTGTAT
>CAYFND010000122.1:1478-5862 GCA_964344405.1 uncultured Treponema sp.
AATTGGAACCTGGAAGCAGTCCTGATTCAAGACAAACTTGGAGGTTTAACTTGAACGAAATTATTGTAAACTTGCAGCAGAAACTTAGCAATATGAAAAGCTTAGTTCCAACAGAAGCAGCAACACCGGAGCAGATTTCTAAGTATTTCAATGAAAGCGAAGAAATTATTGCCGGAATCTTGAAGGCTGCAGAAAATCAGGAAACTGCAACTACCACAGAGCTTGAAGGTATTAAGGATGCCATTAAGGAATTGAGAAATCTTTTCCGTAAGGCTGATTCTGAAATGAAGCCTTTAAGCTATCGCGATGTTTGTTTCAATCTTGGTAAAGCTTTGTGCGCTGCCTGGAACAAAGACCATGAAACTTTGGGGCAGCTTAAGTTCTGCCCGAACATCAGAGCTGAAAAATGGAATAATCCGAAAGACTTTAAGTGGGAAGCCGGCAAAGGTTTTGTACCACAGAAAGCAGTCCTTGGCGAACCGATTGGCAACCTTGCCAATAATGACCAGTTCCTTATCAATCCGATTTACGAAGAGACCATTATGCAGGAAGCTGCAAAGCAGTCTGTAATGATGAATCTTGTAACTCATCGACCGATGAATGGACCTTCAATCTTCATTCCGGAAAGAGACCGTGGCGGAATTGAATTGAAGTGGCTGACTTCTTACGGTCAGAAAATTGACGCTACAAAATCAAACATGCCGACAAGAACAGAGCTCAAAGCTTACACACTTGCAGGCTATGTTCCATTCTTCGACGAATTTGGCGAAGATGTTTTTGTGGATTTGGGAAAGATGTTCCTCGAAGACTTCACAGAAGCCTACGGCCAGGAGTTTGACCGCCAGTGCCTTATCGCCGATGATGACCCTTTCACAGGTGCAATCAATATGGCACAGGCAGAAGTCTGCAGAATTGAATCTACAGACGAAAGCAAACTGACATACCTCGACTTCAGAGCTGCAGAGCTTAAGGTTGAGCCGGAAGAAAGAAAGTATTGCAAATGGTTTTTGAACGAAACAGTTCTCAATCATATTGCAAACATTCAGGACGACAACCACAACCCAATCTGGAGAAAGCCAGGCGACGGAATGCCGGGAAGAATCGACGGTTACGACGTTGTTGAAAGCCGTCTGATGCCGCAGCTTGCTGACATCGAAGCTGACAGCGTGATTGCCATCTTTATGAATCCAAAAAGAATCATCCACGGCAACCGCAAAGGAATCGAAATCAAGCGTTTCGATGAAACCACAGAGGGCTTGGAATACGGTGAGCTCTTTATGCGCTTCCGTAAGCGTGACGGCTTCCTCGTCACCCGACCTAAAAAGAATATGGTATTGCTCAAAACAGCAACTGAATAAGTTACTGCACAAAGCGTGACTTATAGAATTTAATTCCAAAAGCATATTTATATATGCCTTTGGAAAGCGGGGGCGAATTTTCCCGAACCGAAGTGAAGGCAAATGCAAGGCTGGAGCGCAGCGACACCGCGAAGCGGCTTGGCCTTGTATTTGACTGAACGAAGGTTATACTAGCCTTAGCCCCGCTTTTCCGATTGCGAGGATTTATGAATCCATTTCCATTTGAAGAACTACAAAAGATTCATGAGCTTAATGCAACAGAATTAACAACTGATGAACTTATATTCAATTCTACAATTACTTATCTAGAAAGACTTCTTGGTTATCAACTTGAGGATAAGAATTACAATGAGCTTCAGACTATCAGAGACTGTAAGGTTTTTACTAATCAGAAACATATTTCTGAAATGATTAATATAATTGATATGAATACAAAGCTTCGTGTTCCTAACTGCGTTATTGACGGCAGAACCATATACTTCATTGACCCAAAGCTTGAAGGTCATGTAGTTTTCTTAAACTATAATGCCGGATTTACGGAAGAAACTTTTCCTGCTGATTTGAAAGAAGTAATCATTAAGCTGTTTCTTTTGAAAAAGAAGGAGTTTATTAAGCAGCAGAACAATGAAGTTGACGACAGCTTTGAAATACCAAGAGATATTCAAAATGTTATTAATTTATATAGAAGGAAAAGTCTATGAAAAGTTTTGAGCCGATTTACAAAGAGTTGGAATATTTATTAATCAAAAAGCTTCCTAAGAATATTGGAAAAATAAATATGGAGCATAATGACGGGATAATTCTAAAGTCTTTTGAAAATACAACTCTGGAAGAAAACTGTATCAAGATTCCTTCATTCATATTTAATATAGAAGAAACTGATTATTCTGAAAAAGACCGCATTATTGAAAATGAAGTTTATAAAATAAGCATAGAAATAAAATTGCATCCAAATACGGAGCAAAAAACAATAATCTTTTATCGGTATATTGAAGCGATACAACTAATGCTTAATGAAGAAACTTTAAATAACCTTTATTCGATTGAAAGTACACAAGGGGGAAAAGTCTATATCCGCATAGAGGCAACTGTATAGAATTTTATAAAAATCGACGATATATTATAGAACGAAAATAATGAATATGGCAAAAGATATGGATTTTGATAAACTTTATAAATCAGTCGCAAAGCTAGATGAGGCTTTTGAAGATAACACTGCTAAGGCAATAAATAGAAATATTACTGCCAGAAACTGGCTTATTGGTTTTTATATTGTTCACTATGAGCAGAAGGGCCAGGACCGTGCAAAATACGGTGAAAAGACATTGCAGACTTTGGCAGAAAGATTGAATAAAAAATCTCTTTCATACAGAAACTTAAAGCTCTATCGTCAGTTCTACAAAGAGTTTCTTTCTCTTGAAAAACCGATTTTTGATTATGTGCTTAACGAATTTGGAAGCGAAAAGGCTTTGATATCTGGAATTCAGAAGAATCTTATTGAGGATAAAACCGCTTCTAAAGATTTGGCAAACAGTGATTGCCAAATTGGGCAAACACTGTTTGCCCAATTCGATGATTTACAGATTCCGCCGGAAAAACTTTTTACACATCTTTCCTATTCTCATTTTACATTGATTATGGGTGTTGAAGATGCTGTTGCAAGAATCTTTTATGAGCTTGAAACCATGAAAGGCGTATGGACTGTACGCGAATTAAAACGTCAGATTGATACCAATTACTTTGAACGTTCTGCAATCAGTTCTAATCCTCAAAAGATGAGTGAATATGTTCAGTCAAAAACTCAGAAAATGACTGTTACTGACATTGTTAGAAATCCGTATGTTTACGAGTTTTTGGGTCTGAAAGACAGGGAAATTGTAGAAGAAAGTGAGCTTGAAGAAGCTCTGATAAATCACTTGGAAGAGTTTTTGCTGGAACTTGGACAGGGATTCTGTCTTGAAGCACGACAGAAAAGGATTCTTGTTGATGATGACTATTTCTTCTGCGATTTGGTTTTCTATCACAGAATTTTGAAGTGCCATGTTCTTGTTGATTTGAAGGCTTCAAAAATTAAATATGATGATATTGCCCAGATGAACCTTTATCTTTCATATTATAAGAAAAACATAATGCAAGAAGATGATAATCCGCCTGTAGGTATTCTTATGTGTACTCAAGCTGGAAAAGAGCTTGTTGAATATGCAAAAGAAGGAATTGATGAAAATCTTTTTGTAAAGAAATATAAACTTGCTCTTCCTAAAGAATCTGAACTTACTAAGTGGCTTAAGAAAGAAGTAAAAGATTTTGGTGGAAAATAAAAACTGTATTTAAAGAACATCTCGGATGATACGAGCACCCCTTGTTGGGTGCTTTTTTTTTACGCCAATCTTAAAAAATAACATAAACAAAACGTAAACACTTATAAACACTTTGTAAACGGGGTGGTAGAGATTGCACACTGACGGTGGCAAAAGACGGGACATTTTATCCATTACCATTCAGCGAGGAAACTGTAAGAACTGCGTCCAAAGGCTATTCTTTGCCTTGCGTGATTGGTGGAAGGAACAGGGAAAAAAGAATTGAAACTAAGAAAGAGATTACAGGCTGTTTTGTAACACGGCTTGAAGCTCTGAATGTTTCGGCTCTGTTCCTTTTGCTTTTCTACAATGACCAGACTTTTGATATTTACACTGACAGAGTTTTTGAAAAGAAGGTTTATAAAAATGTACTCATAAGAAGCTTTGAACTCCGTGCAACAAACGGCGATGCCTTTAAGTTCCGTTTTGATTTGAGAAGCTCGGAAGATTCTTATGAAGACAGCTGGCCTGGAAATATGCCATCCCTTTCCTGGGAGCGTGGTCGTACTTATCATTACAACGGACACTACGTTACAGCAGATTTGAAAGTGCTGCCACTCATTTATAAGTTTGAACTTACAGGCGATTATACAAACGATTCGAAATATCAGATTACTTTGTACTTTCCTATGAGTGCAGAGTTTTATCCTACAAATAAAAAGATAGACA
>CAYFND010000123.1:0-5802 GCA_964344405.1 uncultured Treponema sp.
CTAATCCAATTTTTACAATGACAACTGAAAACGGAGATGGAAGTGAGATAATCATGAAAATATATAATATTTCACCAAATAATTATTGCACACACACTCAATATAAACCTTCAATTGTAAACAAGGACAAAACTGTATATTCATTTTACACAAAAATCAGCCAATGGACATACAATTCAATCCTAGAATCGTTTTAAGCCTGGTTGTTAAACAGTTTTTGTAAAATCACTAATATCAATGTCTTTTCCAAACCTTAAGTAGAATAAGACAGTCTTAACTTTAGAAACGTCTCCATTAAAAAATGTCAAGGCCACGGCTTTTCTATAATATGACTGCTGCTCGTAATAATCAGAAGGATTTATAGACTTGTTAGTTTTATAATCGATAATTGTAATTGTTTTGTCTTCATTTTCGTAAAGAACATCAATTGAACCTGTAACTAAATATTCATTGTCTTTCATTCTGAATTTATATTCACATTCAGCAATATTCTTATTTTCTTTAGCCTTCTTGAATTCCTGAGCATAAGTAGAATTAATAAACGAATCACAAGTATTCTTCGCATCTTCAAGAACTTCAGCCTTTTCTTTTTCACTTAAATTCTTAAAAGAATTGTCCTTTATAGACATAAAATCAAACGGAATACCTTTTAAATTGTATTCCAGCATCATATGGACTAAAGAACCAAAATTAGCAGAAGAAAAATTGTTATCTTTTAAGACTGTGTTATCATCATCCCCATTGAAAATAACTTTTTCCTCATCAAAATTATCTTTTGTCTTTATATTACTTGGCGACCTTTTGTAATCATTTAATAAATCTGGATTATCTTCTTTTTTAATAAAATCGCTATCTGCATATATTGGAGAAATAAAATCTATTACCTTCTGTTTTAGCAAGTCTGAATCTTCACTTTTTTGTCGGTATTTATTCACAACAGAATTGGCTTCGCCCCTTGTAATGTTCTTTGCAGATTGCAAATCAAACGGAGCCCCTTCTGTATAATATGTTTTATCATCGACACTAAGAATTTCATCGTCTTGGTAATATTTGTTAATCTGACTTTCTAAAAGCAGCATGTTCTTTGGTGTTGTAGATAAAGGAGTACCGATTATATAAACATCTTCAATCGCCCTTGTAATTCCAACATAAATAATACGCCTGATTTCTGCAATTTCCTTTTTATTAAATTCCAACTTATTCATTTCTGAAAAATATGATTTTTTTGCAGTCTCACTAGAAACAAAGAATCCATAATCCTTATTATAATAAACAGAAGAACCCCTTGTTTCCGATTTGGCAGTAAGTCCTATACAACCCATAAGGAAAACATGCTTGAATTGAAGTCCTTTACTTTTGTGAATGGTCATAATCTGAATTGAGTCATCTTTTTCCAAAGGATAAGTTACATCTTTTGTGTTTATTTCTGAATCGTTGCCTGAAAATGATTTGTACTTTTGTTTATCCAGTTCATCAATAAAAAAGCCTATACTCTTGGATTGTTCATCATTCTGCCTTGCAAGCTCAAACAAAAAATCATATTGTTCGCCAAGCGGGTATAAATTTTTATCAAGAAGAGTTTCGTACAGATATCCTTTTTCATACCAAAGCAAATTAAGTGTTTGAGTGAGCGGACGGCAAAGAGTTTCTTCCTTCTCTTTATTAAAAAAATCAGCGCCTTTTTTGTATTTTATGAACTCATATTCATTTATTTTATCAAGCTCGATTTTTATAGCATCTTCATCTTCAGCATTAAATGGGGACAAAATAAATTCGTCAGCTGTATTTTTATTCATTAAAACTGAAAGAACAACTTCCATACCTTGTTCCGACAATCCAATCAAAGGGGAGCATAATAAGGCTGCAAAGGCGTGTTCATCAGATTGATAAACACATAATCTTAAAAATGCATAAAAATCGTTGATAATTCCATCTCCAAACAAATCAATCTGTTGATCCAAGATGTATGGAATGTTAAAAAACTTCAGCCATTTTATAAGTTCATATCTGTTTGTTCTAGATTTATCAAGAATTGCAAAATCACTATAACAAAGGCTGCCTTTTTCTGCAGAATCAAATAAATCTCTAATTGTTTTGGCAATATAGTATGATTGCTGTTCTTTTGGTGTTAGGAATACATCAAGGTTGTTTGTTATATCATTTTGTTCTTCAGGTTTGTTGAAATATTTAACATGAATTGGAATGTTTTCATTATTTAAAACAGAATCAGGAAGGGAAGTTTTAGTTTTTCTATCAAAACCAACGGCTTTTTTTAGATATTGGGCCTCATAATCAACATCACTATCAATCTGCTGTTCAGTTAAAAACAAACCTTGTGAATCATCTGTTTTCTCATCATATAAATTTCCAAAAAGAAGATTAAAACATGTAATTAATTCGTTGTTGGATCTATAATTTGTGAGCATTTCCATGAAGTTTTCTTCACCAAATTCATTTTTTAATCCCTTAAAAGTAGAAACATCAGCGCCTCTGAATTTATAAATTGACTGTTTCTCATCTCCAACAAAAAATAATTTATCAACCATCAAATCCTTCACTAATGGAATATCATCATTTTGAAGTTCTTCTTTTTCTGAAATTAAATAAAGTAGATTTTTATTATCAAGGTTGTTGTCTTGAAACTCATCAATCATTATTTTTTTATAGGATTTCTTTTCTTGCTGTCTGATATCTTTATTTTCTTTTAATATTTTTAAAGCTAAATCAGAAACATCTTTAAAAGATAATTGACCGCTAATTCTTTTCTCTCTATTTATTTGCTTCAAAAACACATTCAACAAGGACATCAACTCTTCGTAATAATCAAAATCTTTTACATAATTAATTATTAAAGATAGGGATTCAATCAAAACAAGCAAATCAGCTTTTGCATCTTTAAATCCATTTTTAGTTTTAGTACTAGTAATCAGTGTTTTCAATTTAATCAACATAGTTGAATTGCTGTTGACTGAAGAAATAAAATCACTTTCTTTTGAACCTATATTTTCTTCTGTTAGATTTCGAATAATCTTTGTATTAACATATAAATTCTTCAGCTCGCTATCTTCATTAAATAACTTCACATTTTGTTCATATTGATTAAAGTTCTTGATAAACTTGTCTAATAAGTCATTCCATTTTTTGGCAAGTATTTCTTTTTGTTTTGGGATGAAATCCGTAAAGTAAGTGTCACCATCAGCAATAGAAGTATATTGCAACACAGATTTTGCCAATACATTCTGTGCAAAATCTTCTATTTTACCAACTTCACTAAAATGTTTTACAGCCTTATTATTTCTGTACTTTAGAGCGAATTTTAATGCACTTTCATTTATAGAAGAAGAATCGCCACCTGTTGAATAATCCGGCCTTATTCCATATCTAACAGCCGCTTGACGCACAATATTGCCACAATAAGAATCCAATGTTTGAATATGAACTTCAGAAAAATCATCCAAAGCTTGACGGGCTCTGTTTCGTTGTTCCTCAGTAATATTTTCAGAAAAATCTTTTGCAAAAAAGGCTAGGGTCTGGTGAATTCTTTCGTACATTTCAGCTACTGCTTTTTTTGTAAAAGTCAGCGTCAGAATTTCTGTAGCCTTTATGTTTTCACTGATTACTAGCCAAGCGAATCTTGTAGCTAAAGTCTGCGTTTTTCCAGAACCGGCACCTGCTGCGACAACTGTATTTTTCAATGAGCAGCAAACTTTCATCTGTTGTTCATCTGGTTTACGAGAAAGGTCGTTTAAAAATCTATAATCACTCATTCATTAATCCTTAAAAATAACTCTCTATTCCTTTATCTTCTTCATTTCTCTAGAAGCAATTGTGTACATAAATCTACAAATATTGTTATAAGTGCAAGATAAACAATTTTTATAAACATCAACATTATTATAATTTGTGATTTTCCCACTTTTTGGTTCAAAATCAAATTTATTAACTTCTTCATAAAAAAGATCCAAATATTTATAAAAAACATTCATTGTTTCTTCAAAATCTTCTTCTGTTTTATTTTGAACAGGAACCCCGTCTTCATTTTTTCCATATGAATATTTGTCGATTGCAAAAACTTTTTTTGATTCTTGTAAAATAGAATAAAATCCCACGTTGTCAAAATGCTTATATTTATCTTTTAGCAGAGAGATGTACATCGGGAGTTGGTAATCGTCTAGTGTTCCAGAGTCCTTGTTAGGAGTGAATTTTTCTTTAGATGGGGGATTATTTGTTTTGTAATCAATTATTGCTGTATATTCATTATTCGCAATTACTAAATCAGGTTTTCCATATAGTGAATAATTATCTTCTTCTTTATAAAAATTCTTTTCAACTTCAACAACATCATAACCACCAAAACCCTTTGTTCCTGATGATGAAATATTTACAGTGTCATCTTTTTTCTTTATAGGCTCGCTATCCTGTATACAAAAATTATGCAGAAATTTGATAACTGGTTCTGAAATCTTATCAATTTGAGAAAAAAGTACGTCATAAACAATTTTACTCTTGCAAAAATCCATGTTTAATAAAACTTTTTGCATTATCTCATTTACCAATAATCTGACTTCTTCTTCATTTTCAAAAACATTATCAGAATTAACAACAGGAAGGGGCAGCCTTTTCTCATAATAATGCTTCATAAAATTCTCAAGGACACTATGATAAATAGTTCCCATATCGCGATTATTCATCAAATCAGTATCCAATGAATCTTCCTTTATCGCTAAAATATTGTTTAAAATCCACTTTCGTTTACAAGGGAAAAAGTTTCTCATATCTGATTGAGTGATTTTAATTAATTGAGGATTGAATTGAATATTCATTCTTTCAATAAGTCTGTTTCTATCAGTAATGAGCTTTTTATCAATTATTTTCTTTAGGTAGTCATTTGATTTTGTATTACTTTGAAATTCCTGAGCTGTTTCCTTCCATGCAAGAAATCTTTTTATTTGAATCTCTGTTATATTGTTTTTTTTCAGAGAATCGGCTTGTTTTTGAAGAAAGAGCTTTTTCTCTTCAAAAAGGAAATCAATCTGTTTTAATTCTTCTATATTCTCCAATTCTTTTTCTGTTAAATAAGTATTGGCAATAGTAAAACCACTAAAAGATGATTCTGAACAACTGAAAATATAGTTGTTTTCCGGTTTGGCATATAATTGAATAAAAACATCTGTTGCTGATCTATCCATTTGTTTTGAAGACGACTTGAACAATAGTTTTCTTTTGTCTGTAGTTAGAAATGAAATATAATTGTAGGGAATATTAATAGCATTTTGAGAAGCGTCTATTACAAATTGATATTTGAATGTAGCCATTGCTGACGTTTTATATGAAAAAACAGAAACACCAACGTCTTTTGACTGAGGAGTGTAAGTTTTGTTTTTCAATTCATCAAGAAAAAAATCGTAAGGTTTTTCACATTCAATAAATTTGATTCTCTTAACTGATTTTTCATTTTCCAAAACATCAATAATTGAATTTAATTCTTTTATGCAGGAACTTAAAATGTTGTTTTGAAAATAAAAGCGGTCTTTTTCGTTTTCACTATTTTCTTCAAAAGATTCATCCAAAAACTCAGCTTTAAATATAAACCAGCCGTCCCTGATTTCACTAAAAGTTTTTGCCTCGCAAATTCTTTTTACAGCTGAAACAATTTTTTTATAATGTTTATACAAGATATCAAAAGAATCGTTTTCTTCAATTGATTTTGATTTTAATGAAGACTGCCAGACGTCAACTTTTTTATTAACATTTTCATCCTGTTCATAAACCAAACCTAAGAGCCTGTAAAGAAAATAGCGG